>JAIBAV010000138.1 GCA_019695015.1 Chitinophagaceae bacterium | reverse complement strand
AATAATTTCTATATCATCAATAGTAGAGGTATATTTTATTTTATGTGTGCCGGGTGCAGGGTCTTTTCTTTCTGAAATAATTTGTAACTCATTTGTTTGTTCTGCGGTATAATTTACCCATTTATTTTTTTGAGTTAAGTATTGTAAAACTTGTTCTGCCAAAGTTATTGCTGTACCACTTGGAGCATCTTTTTTTTGTGTATGGTGTATTTCTTCTATCATTACATCATAATTTTTTTGCTGGCTCATTAACCTTGCTAAAAAAGTATTTAACTCAAAAAATAAATTTACACCTATACTAAAGTTACTGGCGTATAATAAAGTGCCATTCTTTTGTTTGCACAAATTTTCAATACCATGCCAATCATTTAGCCAGCCTGTACTTCCACAAACAATTGGCAAACCAAAATTTAAACATTGTTCTATATTCTTTACAGCACTATGTGGGTTAGTAAACTCAATAGCAACATCGGCATGTTTTAAGTTGCTTTCATTAAAATCGGACAAGTTATTGGTAGAAATTTTTAATACAATTTCATGCCCTTTTGCAACAGCAATTTCCTCTATTGCTTTTCCCATTTTGCCATATCCTATTAAAGCAATTTTCATACACTTAGTTTTAAAAAATGAAAAAAAATCCTACAATTTTATCGTACTTTGGCTGTACGAATTATAGGTTTATTGATGTTAAAAACCAAACTTAACCCTTTTGCCTGATTTATAGGATTAATGCTAGGTTTAATTTGCATTGAAAGATTATCGCTAACATTAAACTCTTTTAAATGTCCGAAAACAGTTGCATCTACTACATTCAAGCCCCAAACAACAACAAACCAAAGTACCGAGTAATCTCTATCTTGCCTAAAAGCATTTCTGAATTTTTGAAGAGAGCTTAAGCTTAGCCCTTGTAGTTTTGGGTGAATTTTTGCTAAATTTAGAGTATCTAAATGTGTAGCATTGGGTTGTGATGATTTGTATAAAAGTTGGTAAGCACTTTTAGTACGATTATACCAATTATTGTTATAAATAAACGTTATTGTTGGTATAGAAAGGGCACCGTACACAATGGGTATTTTCCAGTATTCTTTATTATAAGCCTGCCCCCAACCTGGTAAAATAGCTGAACGTCTTGTTGCAACTTTTGGATTATGCTTTGCTTTTGATTTGGTTGTAGAAGGCATATTTTCTACAATTGGTTTACTAGTATCTAACCTTTGAAAGTTGGCTGCATTTGAATTTGAAGTTGTAATAATTAAGATACAACTACAAAACACCAACAACAATATGCCTTTATAAATTTTCATTAAAAAATTTAGCTTACAACAATATTCATCTGGTCTAAAATTTTATTCAATTCCTGTAATGAGTAATACTCTATGGTAATACTGCCATGCCCTTTTTTGTTGTGCAATAAATTTACTTTAGTGCTAAAATGTGAAGCTAAATTATCTTCAATTTTTTTATAGGCTGGTGGTAAATTATTTTTAGCAGGAGTTTTAGCAGTATCTATTCCTTTATATAATTTTCTAACTAAGTCTTCTGTTTGTCTTACACTTAATTGTTTGTTTTTTATTTCGCTGAAAACAAAAAGTTGTTTATCAACTGTATCAATGGTAATTAAGGCCCTTGCATGCCCCATAGATAATTTGCCATTTCTTACAGCCAATTGTATATCTGGCGGAAGTTTTAATAAACGAATATAGTTGGTTACAGTGCTTCTTTCTTTACCCATTCTGTCAGCTACTTGCTCTTGCGTATAATTTAACTCTTCCATCATACGTTTGTAGCTTAGTCCAATTTCAATTGCATTTAAATCTGTACGCTGCAGGTTTTCTAACAAAGCAAGCTCTAATAATTCTTTATCGTTTGCAGTACGAATGTAAACAGGAACATCTTTTAATGCTGCAATTTTAGAAGCTCTCCATCTTCTTTCGCCTGCTATTAACTGATACTTTCCATTGGCTAATTTACTTACAGTTAATGGTTGTATAATATCATGAATTTTTATAGAAGTAGCTAATTCACTTAATTCTGTTTCATCAAAATCTCTTCTTGGTTGTTTTGGATTAACTAAAATATCGGCTACTGGTACACGTACAATGCCTGTAGTTTGCTCAATAACTGTACTTTTTAATGAGCCTGAAGTATTTTTTAAATCTTGATCTATATTATTTAAAAGGCTTCTTAAGCCTTTGCCAATAGCATCTTTATTTTGTTTGGGCGTTGTCATTTAATGCAAATAAAATTATTTAACTTGTTGAAGCGTTCGAAAGATATGCTTATTCAATTATTCTTTCTTCGTTGGTCATTTTGGTCATTTCATTTTTTTGTAAAACTTCTTTAGCAAGGTTTAAATAGTTTACAGCACCTTTACTATCTGCATCATACAAAATAACTGGTTTACCAACACTTGGGGCTTCACTTAATCTAGTATTTCTGTGTATAATAGTGCTAAACACCATTTCATCAAAATGCCTTCTTACCTCACTAACCACTTGGTTACTTAAACGTAAACGTCCATCATACATGGTCATTAATATTCCTTCAATTTGTAATTCAGGATTTAATCTGCTTTGTACAATTTTTATAGTATTCAATAGTTTTCCTAAACCTTCTAAAGCAAAAAATTCGCATTGTACAGGTACTACTACACTATCTGCTGCTACTAAAGAATTTACTGTAATTAAACCTAATGATGGGGAGCAGTCAATTACAATAAAATCGTATTTGCTTTTTACCTCATCTAATAGCAAACGCATTACATTTTCTCTGTTGGGGTAATTAATCATTTCAATTTCTGCACCAACTAAATCTATATGAGAGGGTAATAAGTCTAAATTAGGAATATCACTTTTTAAAATAACTTCATTTGCTTTGGCATTATTTACCATACAATCGTACAAACTAGTGGTAATATTATGAAGGTCGAAACCAACCCCTGTTGTACTATTAGCTTGTGGATCAGCATCAACCAACAAAGTTTTAAATTCTAGCACAGCAAAACTTGCTGCTAAATTAATTGCAGTGGTTGTTTTACCAACGCCACCTTTTTGATTAGCTACACCAATAATTCTAGCCATAATTCTCGTTATCTTCTATTTTAAAAACTTTCAAAAATTACAAATTTATAATAATAAGTTACTCTACAAAGAACCGAAATTTATCAATGCTTTAGTGTAGTAATTTTCCCCACTTTTTTCCCCTTAAATTGTTTAAATATAATTTGATTAATTTATACACAGAAGGAACTAAATATATTCATGCTTTTATCTCTACAACAAGGTATTCAATTTTATACAAAGTACTTTTTACAAATTATTATAAAAATAGTGGTTAAGGAATAATTGCCTTGTGTTGTAGAGGGCTATTAGTATTAAACTCTACAATAATACTATCTGCTTGTATTAGTTTATTGTTTGTTTTAACACTATCTAAAATATATTGGTCATTTATTAGAAATTGATAGCTAATTAACAACATAGAGTCGGTAGTTAGTTTTCTTTCTATAATCTTTGCTTTACATTGTTGTTTATTACTGTTGCAAGCAATTAGTAAAATTATTATGAAACTACAAAAAGCTAGTATTTTAAAATTCATACTGCAAATAAAACAAAAAAGGCTTCGTAAACGAAACCTTTTTAAAAAATTAAAAGTTAATTACATACCAGGAAACCAAGCTCTTCCAATACCCTCTCTAAAAGGCCAAGGTACAACTGCTAGAATAATTATTAAGGCAACCAAAAATAGAATTGATGCTTTTTTAGTGGCTTGTTTTTTAAGCGATATATGCCCAATAGTAATTAAAGCAATGGCAATTACCATACCCATAATATGCTCTACAGCCCAAAAGCGTAAGGCACTATTTTTCATTACTTCGGCACCATAAGTTCCAAAAAGTTTAAAACCCATTGCCCCAAAAAAGTATTGATACAGGCCGATTAATAGTGTAATATGGCTACTTATTAACAGCCATAAGCTAAGTTTAATATTTTTATTTCCGCTAAAGGCTTTAATAATATTAATTACTAATAATATTATTATTACCCAACGTAAAAAATTGTGTAAGTGTAATAATCCGTTGTACATAATTGGTAGATTTTTACAAAACTAAGGGTATTTGTTTTGTATATAGATATATTAGTTTATTCTTCCCAATCTGCTATAAAAATATTAGTATCTCTTGTACCACCATTGTTTCTGTTACTACAAAAAACTATTTTTTTACCATCATAACTAAACATAGGAAATGCATCAAAACCCTTATCTCTACTAACTTTTGTTAACTTGCTACCATCTCCATTAATGGTATAAATATTAAACGGAAAGCCTCTTTTATATTCATGGTTACTAGCAAAAATAATTCTTTTGCTATCTGGCATAAAATAAGGTGCCCAGTTAGCTTGGCCAAAATTGGTTATTTGTTTAGCGTTACTGCCATCGGCATTGGCAACCCAAATTTCCATATTATTAGGTGCTACCAAATTATCGGCTAATAGCTCTTTATATTCTTTCACTTCTGCATCTGTTTTAGGGCGACTAGCACGCCAAATTATTTTTTTGCCATCTGGGCTAAACCATGCTCCACCATCATACCCTAATGTATTGGTTATTCGTTTTACTTTAAGCGTTTTTAAATCCATTAAGTACAATTCTAAATCTCCATCTCTTGTGCTTGTAAAAACCATTGTTTTACCATCTGGCGAAATAGTTCCTTCTGCATCGTATCCAGGTTGGTTTGTTAATTGTTTAACTATTTTGCCACTTGTATCAGCCATAAATATATCAAAGCTGCTGTATAAAGGCCATATATATCTATTGCCATATTTTTTTCTATCTGGTACAGGTGGGCATTCATTTCCACCTAAATGTGTAGAGGCATAAATAAAATGCTTACCATCTTTTAAAAATGCAGCACAAGTTGTTCTACCCCTGCCAGTACTTACCATTTTATAGTTAAATGGTTCGCCTTTTTTTGGTAATTTTCCTATAAAAATTTGATCACAGTCAATGCCTTCTTTAGGGTTTGTTTTTTGAAAAATTAAATATTTTCCATCAAAACTAAAATAAGCTTCGGCATTATCGCCACCAAAAGTTAGTTGCTGAATATTTTTGAAATGTTTTTCATTTGCATAGTGCATAGAGTCAACAACAGGTTGAGATTGATGGCTATGTTGTGCATAGCTTGCATAACTACTTACAACAGCTAATAAAAGTATAATTTTTTTCATGCTGCAAAGTAAATGTGAAAACTATTAAAAGGCTTTGGATAAATGTCAGATAAATGTAAAATTATTACTAAGGATTTTTATTTTTGTGCAATGAAATTAGTTGTATTATTTTCTTTCATTTTTCTTTATGCATGTAATGCAAACAATAATAATGTACATCACAAAAACAATTCACCTGTAGAATATTTAAAAAACCAAATTACAAGTTACCCAGATAGTGTTGAATTGAGAATGCAGTTAATTGATGTTTTAGATAGTATGAAACTATATAAAGAAGCGTTATTTGAATTAGATGTTTTAATAAAAAAAGATAGTTTTAATGCAGAGAATTGGTATTATAAAGCACAACTTTATGAAAAATCTAAAGATACTGTTGCCGCAATTATTAATTATAAAAGAGCAATTAGAATTTATCCATCTCCCGATAATATTTTAACCCTTGCAAATCTTTATGCAGAGTACAGAAACGATACTGCACTAATTTTATGTGTTGAAATAGAAACAACTTATACCGATAAAAAATATTCTGCCGATTGTATGTTTATTGCAGGTGTGTATTATGCAAGAACAGGAAATTTTACTAAAGCAATGGAACTTTTTGACCTTTGTATTAATAATAGCTATTCTTATATTGTTGCTTATTTAGAAAAAGGCTTTATTTATTACGATAATAAAGATTATAAAAAGGCATTAGAAATTTTTAAACTTTCTGCTCAAGTTAATGCAACTTATGCCGACTCATATTACTGGCAAGCTAAATGTTACGAAGCATTAAACGATAAACAAAATGCAATAAGTAATTACGAAAAAGCCTTAATATTAGACAAAAATTTACAGGAAGCTGAAGTAGCTATTAAAAGGTTAAAATAAAATTATTAACCTTCAAAAGTGCTATAAAAATAAGGCGTTTTAGCTTCAAACTCTGCTGCACAAGTATCTACCATTTTATACACTCTTGTAATGCCTAATGCTTTTCTTTTTTCATATACTTCTTCTTCGGTAACATTACCACTTAAAATTTTGGCTATTTGCTCATCACTAAATCCATTGGTTTTAGCCTCTTTTAATAAATTTGTTGGTATATCCTCTAAAGTATATTTATCCAGTTCCTTCTCTATGGTACAAATTTTTTGAATTTGAAATAAAAACCACTTATCAATACCTGTTGCCTGAGCAATTGTTTTAACAGTTACACCTTGCATTAAAGCATCTTTAATTCTAAATATTCTATCCCATTTGGGAGTTTTTATATACTCCACAATCTCATCACTTTTCATCATACTCTTGCCATAATAACCCAAACCAACTGCATTATTCTCTAAACTCTGACAGGCCTTTTGAATGGCTTCTGTAAAACTTCTGCCAATTGCCATTACCTCGCCAACACTTTTCATTTGTAAGCCTAAAGTATCGTTGGCTCCTTTAAATTTATCAAAATTCCAACGCGGAATTTTTACAATTACATAATCTAAAGCTGGTTCAAAATAGGCACTTGTTGTTTGCGTAATTTGATTTTTTAATTCGTCTAAAGTATATCCTATGGCTAATTTAGCTGCAATTTTTGCAATAGGATAACCGGTTGCTTTACTTGCCAAAGCACTACTACGGCTTACACGTGGATTAATTTCTACTGCTATTAACTCTTCAGTTTCTGGATTTAATGCAAATTGCACATTACAACCCCCAGCAAAATTACCCAAGCTTCGCATCATTAATATTGCTTGATTTCGCATATTTTGAAATGCTGTATCACTTAATGTCATGGCAGGTGCAACAGTTATACTATCGCCTGTATGAACACCCATTGGGTCAAAATTTTCTACTGTACAAATAATAACAACATTATCATTTTTATCTCTTAGTAATTCTAATTCATATTCTTTCCAGCCTAAAACAGCCTTCTCTACTAAAATTTCATGAATAGGGCTTGCTTCTAATCCATTTTTCAAAGCATCATCTAGTTCTTCTTTATTATGCACAAATCCTCCTCCACTACCTCCTAAAGTAAATGATGAACGTATTACTAACGGAAAGCCAATTTTTTGTGCATGCTCTTTTCCTTCTAAAAAACTATTTGCCACATGGCTTGGTGCTACACTAATTCCTATTTTAAGCATTAATTGTCTAAACAAATCTCTATCTTCTGCAGTATTAATTGCTTCTACATCTACACCAATAAGCTTACAATTAAATTTATTCCAAATTCCTAATTCATCCACTTCTTTACAAAGGTTTAAGGCAGTTTGCCCACCCATTGTTGGTAACACTGCATCTATTTGGTTTTCTTCTAAAATTTGTTCAATACTTTCTACTGTTAATGGTAGCAAATAAACTTTATCTGCCATCATAGGGTCAGTCATTATGGTAGCAGGGTTACTATTAATTAAAATAACTTTAATCCCCTCTTCTCTTAAACTTCTTGCAGCTTGAGTTCCACTATAATCAAACTCGCAAGCCTGACCAATAATTATTGGACCACTGCCAACAATTAAAACAGATTTTATGGAATTATCTTTAGGCATAATTTTATTTTTATTTACTTAGCTTTTATATTGCTATTTGGCTTTTGTTGCGTCGCACTCTTGTACACCTTGTTCTTTTCTGTACTTGTCATGCCAACAATAGGTGGCATCTACTCAACTATTTTACAAAAACTCAACAGGTTTCTCCAATAGTCTAAATAATATCCTCTGTACATTAGTGGAAACAGAAAAAACAAATTGTGCAAATGTACGGCAATAGGCTTTTTAATTGCTTTTTTACTTAAACTATTTTTATTCTAACAACCATCTAAATGATTTATTTTTATTCTTTCAACAATCAATTAATTTTTATTTAAATGACAATACTTACAATAGGCAAAAAAGCTCCTGCTTTTACAGGTAAAGATCAGAATAGCAATAAAGTTTCTCTGGCAGATTTTAAAGGGAAAAAAGTAGTACTTTATTTTTATCCTAAGGATAGTACACCTACCTGTACAGTGCAAGCTTGTAACCTAAGAGATAATTTTGCATTATTAAAGCAGCAAGGTATAGAAATTATTGGTGTTAGTGCAGATGATATTAAAAGTCATCAAAAATTTGCAAATAAAAATAAATTACCATTTTCATTAATAGCAGATACAGCAAAAATTATTATTGAAAAATATGGCGTTTGGGCTGAAAAAAAATTATTTGGTATAAAATATATGGGAATTAGAAGAACCACATTTGTAATTGATGAAAAGGGTATTATCCTGGCAATTATTACAAAACCAAAAAGCAAATCACATGCAGAAGAAATTTTGAAAGTTATAGCATAAAAAATCCCACTTAATTATTTAAGTGGGATTTACTAAAATTATATCTCAATTAGTACGACCATAAGTCTTGTTCGTAATTAAATAATTTTTCTTTAATATTTTCCCCTTCTAATAATCTAAACAATGGATCTTCAATTAATTGAGCCAATGTTTTGTCGCCAGGGTTATTAACGGTAGATTTTATTATATAGCTACTAAAAAATCTTCCTTCAAATACCTCTTCCCAAGAAAGTTGGCCACCAATATTTTTGGGATTATAAGCAAATGTTCTTGATAGTGTTGGTCTTAAATCAGGATAATAAACCCAAAATAAAGGATAGTAAGTTGGTGGAGCATTGCTTTTTTTAACACCAGGAGGTAAAGGGTTTGGTGCTAAAGGTGCAATACCAATTATTCTTACTAAAAATTTACTAGCTTCTCTGTCAAACATCCACTGTTCTTTAATTCTAAATTTATAAATAGAGTCTGGTTTAGGAGCTTTTAAATTTTCTTTCCACTTAATTACAGTATCCATTACATTTTCATCATTGGGGTTTTCTGCATAAGTAGTATCTAGCAAAGTAGATTGAGCAGATGACATACTGATAACCTGATTGATGGATAAAGGAGTAGTAAACCTATCATCCATTGCATCAAAAGCAACAACACTGTCGTTTTTAATAGCATTCAATATTATGGAAAAGAATCTTTGGTCTCCAGTTTCGTCTTTAGCAGAGTAAATAAATGGCAAGTTCATTTTCTCTCTTGCATCTATTTCTCTCCAAACAAAATGACTAAATGTAGCATCATCTTCTCTAATATGATCGTATGGTAAAGGTTTTCTATCGCTTACCGGTTCTTTGGTATATCCATAAGCATTTCTTTTGCTTGTAGGAACTACACCACCATATTCTTTACCAGAAACATCTCTAGTTGTATCAAAACGTTTTCCAGGTTTAATTATAGTAGTGTCTTTTTTAGCAGTTGAGGTGCTAGTGGATGTAGTTGAAGTAACTCCACCAGTACCAGTTGTACCTGTTGTACCTGTCTTACCAGCATCCGTTTTCTCTTCTGTTTTTTTGGCTTTTTTAAACTGTGCAAATGCATCGTTTTTAAAACCTATTACAGAAGAAATAACAACTATACCCAAAAACAGTTTTTTCATAATAAAGAATTAATTTATAATTTACAATTACTCTAATGTAAAGGAGATAGTACCTTCAACCTCTCTTACATTACCAATTTGATCAGCCACACGAACAGCACCAATAACAACTGTAGAACCTGCTGCACATCTATTCATAAATCTTCTTGCTTCTGCATTAAATGCATTACCTTGTACTTCTACAACCTCATTTTTTTCTTCAAAACCAGTTCCGGTAAAGAATAATGCAAAAGAAGATACTTTAAAGGTATATCCTTCAAATATAAAATCTAATAATTTGGCAGATACACCACCAGCAGCTTTAAACTTACCAGCTTCCATACTACCACCACGATTACCATTTACCATAATTACAGGGTCTGGTACACGTTTAATTGGAATTTTAAACTCTTGTGTAGATTTACCATCACTTGCTTTTAAAATAGCAGCACCAGGTTGTGTACATTTAACTATATATTGTCCTTTTCCTCTTGATTCAACAGTTACACCTGTACCTGATACACTCAACTGTATTTTTTCAGAGCCACCTTGACCAGTAACACTAAGTGGGTTTTCAATACCACCAGAGTAAAATACTCTTGTAGCATCTGTGGATACTGTTAAACCAGCTAACTGACCAACAGTATATTTAATATCTTTGTCAACAGTAGCTGTTGTTCCATCAGGCTTTACAAAACTTATTCTTACTTTCTTAGTATATTCACCTGCAGCAGTAGGGGCATTAAATTTATACTCGTAGCTACCATCAGGCAAAGCTTGAGCACCAGCACCATCAATAGTTACACTAGGTTTAGCAGCACTACTAAATGCACCAACACCAGCATTAATTATTATTTCTTCGCTAGGCATTACATAAGATGCAGAAGCATTGGCAATAGCTTTAAATTGGTCGTATTTAATTTTTACTTCGCCCACTTTTTTGTGGAATAATTCAACCACTTGTGCTTCTGTATTTCTAATATCGTTTTGGAATTTACTTAATATTGTTAGAGCAGCAATTGTTGGAGTCATTCTAAAATAAGCAGCCTCCCAAGTGTTATTACCTAAAGTTTTTGTTTTAGGCATAGATAAATCAATTGGTAAGCTTTTGCCTAACTCTTCTACTACAGCACTATCTAAACCAAATAATGCAGATTTGAAATCCTGTAATTTCTTGAATAACTCTTTTCCTTTTCCTTTTCCTTGTGGAGCAGTTTCAACTAATAATCTTGTTGCTGCTTCTAAGTTATCTTCTTTAAATGAAGAGTCTGTTTTGCCATCTTTTTTGTTGTTTGGATCAAAACCAGCTTCTTTCATTAATTCTAATTTTAAATCTTCTACATACTTAAATACGTTATTGCTTAAAGTATGTACTTGATTGGCTTTTTCGTACCAAATAGTAGCTTGCTCTTTGGTAGTTGGGTCTTCCATTTTATCTTTAAAAGATTCAAATATTTGCTGAGTTTTGCCATTAGCTAACTCACTTGAACTTTCTAAGCTACTTTTTACAGTTTTAAAAGCGTTTAATATTTCAGATGATACGTTTAATGCTAATAGTGCAGTTAACACTAAGTACATTAAGTTAATCATCTTCTGCCGTGGCTCCTTAGGTAGTGCCATGTTGTATTATTTTATTTAATTCAATTTACAAATTAGGTTTATCTCGTTTAATTTCTTGTATTTATCGTAATACAATAGAAATTATCTACCAGCCATTGCAGTTAGCATATTACCATAAACTTGGTTAAGTTTACTTAAATTACCAGCTAATGCAGCAATTTGTTGTTTAGCTTTTTCCGCATCTTCTGCTGTACCATTCATTGCAGCACCTGCTTCAGCTAATTTACCATAGAATTGGTTTAAAGCTTTTAAGTGGTTATTACTTTCTTGTAATTCCAATTCATAAATTGTATTTAATGATGCTAAGTTTTTAGTTAAAACTTGAACTTGGCCATGAAATTGTTTAGTACTTTCAGAAGCCTCATTAAATGAACCAAGAGAAACAGTTGCTTGGCTAACAGCACCAGCTACACTTCCTAATGCAGTTGCAGCTTCTTTAGTTTTACTTGAAAAATCAGAAGTTGATTTAACAACATCTCCTAAATCGCTTATTTGTGAAACTGTAGAACCAAATTTTTCAAAACCAGCACTTAATTTACCTAAATTAGCTGGTGTAATATCTGCTTCTTTCATCATTTTTTCCATTGCTTTTAATGGATTATTATCTTTTTCTACACCCTCCAAACCTGGCACATGCACTTCGTGTTCGTCCATTGCAGGATAGTACATGTATAGAATACCATAACCAAGAAATATTGCAGCCTCTGAATACAAACCTATTTGAAGAAATAAGTCTGCTAATTTAGTATGCATTAATTTTTGTAAAGCTCCAAATAATACTATTGCAGCTGCAATAGATACTAATACGTCAACGATTTTACCAACTTTAGGAGGAATTTTTGCTGCCATGTTTTAGATTTTTAAATTTTTGTGGTTTTATATTTACTGAATAAATAGACTTTTTTTTATTGTACATAAGGTTGTACAACTTCTTTATTAATTAATTCTTATTATTAATTTATTTTCTTTTACCTGATCTTGGTGCTAGGTCAATTACACAACGGAATCCTATATATGATTTTGCTGTATCTTGATATTCATATGATCTTGTTCCGGTTTGTAAGTAATAACCTACATCTTTCCAACTGCCCCCTCTAACAACTTTTCTTTTCATTCTTGGAGGGTCGCTATCTTTTGCATCGTAACGAATATCTGGGTTCATGTCATGAATTAGGTTGTATGCACCTTCATAATAGTATGAACCTGTCCATTCTGCAACATTACCAGACATATTATATAATCCAAAATCATTTGGCCAATATGCATCAGCTCGTACTGTGTAAAACCCTCCATCTTCTGGGTAATTACCACGACCTGGTTTAAAGTTAGCTAATAAACATCCTTTTTTATTTCTTAAATAGTAGTTACCCCAAGGATACATAGAGTTTGTTCTGCCTCCACGAGCAGCATACTCCCACTCAGCTTCACTTGGTAATCTAAAATCACTTTCAGTTGCCTTTTTCTTTTTACCTAAATAGCTATTCAGGTAATGTGTTCTCCAATGAGAGAAAGCTACTGCTTGTTTCCAGTTAACACCTACTACAGGATAATTACCAAATGATGGGTGACTGAAATATCTTTTAGTCATTGGTTCATTATAGGCATAAGAGAAATCTCTTAACCAAACCAATGTATCTGGATAAATTTGTTGGTCAAATCTTTTTATAAAATTAGTTCTAGGAATGTCTTTATTTTCAATTCTAGCAGCCTCTGTTAAATCAAAATATTCAATATGGTAAACTATTTTTTTAGGATCTACTTCAATTTTTCCATATAATCTTTCAGGAGCATCTATCATTAGTTTATTTCCTAATTTTTCAAGAGTGCTTTGATCATATTTAATATCCTTTTTCTTGCTCCAATCAACAGCAATAGAAGAGTCTCCTCCTCCACCACCATTGGTGTTTTTAACGTAGCCTAACTCTTTTAATGCAATGGAATCTCTTGTCCAATAAACAAACTGACGATATTCGTTATTAGTAATTTCAGTATTATCCATCCAAAAACCATTGATAGATACTTGTTTATTACGTGCAGTATAGTTGAAGTTTATGTCTTCATCGCTTGGCCCCATATGAAAAGTTCCTGGTGGTATGTAAACCAAACCAGCAAGCCTTCCAGTATTGGGCTTTGCACTTGGTGCAACGCCAACTAACTGACCATTATCAGGTGTTCCTTTCACCTTACCTTTTTTGTTACAGGCTACTAAACTTATCAGTAAAGCAGGTAACAGGAGAGCACTTAAACTATTTCTCATTCTACAAAATAATTGAAGGGTAGTACAGTGTACAAATATATAGATATTTTTTTTGTCGCAAATTTTTTTTCATAAAACAACCCTATTAAGGGCATTTAATAACGATTGATTTTAAAACTTATTGTATTATATAAATGTATTTTGGTAGAATTTTAACCTATAGATAGTTTTTATGTATTTCAAGGTCTAAATTAAGCCAACACATTGTTATACAATTGCTAAAAGTGCTTCAATAGTATCAAATGGTTTGTAACAACTGTTATTTCGGCACAAATAAAAGGTATTTTTTTCTATTAAAAACCTATTTTTTAATAATGGAAAATCTTTTTTTTCCACAATAGAGGTCTGTAAAACTTTATTTGGAATATATTTTTGAAGTAATTTGGGTAATTCGGTTAAAATGCTTTTACCACAAAGTGCTATTTCGTTTGTGCCATAAATTTTTTGTTGTACTAAAGATGCCCAAACTGCAAATGAATTTGGGTGGTTTATAATGGATGGAACCATATTTTGAAGCATTTTATTGGCTATGTTTTGCCATTCCTGAATTGAAAAAACAATTCCTAAATAATCTAAGTTTTTTGCCATTATTGCATTTGCACTTGGTAATGCACCATCGTACACATCTTGCTTATGCACTAAAATATCTGGCTGATTTTGGTTGGTATAATTAAAAAATATTGAATTGCTACTATAATTTTTTAAAACATGTTGGGTTAACTGTTTGGCAATTATTAAATATTTACTATCAGCCGATATTTCTTGTAAATAAATATAAGCTTCAATTAAATAAGCATAATCATCTAAAAAAGCATCAATTTTTGATTTGCCATTCTTATAAGTATGTTTCCATTGACTGTTAACCTTTAAATTATTTTCAATAAAATATATTTTTTCTATGGCTGTTTGCTTGTATTTAAGGTTGCCTGTTGCTGCAAATGCTTTACAAAATGCAGTTATCATTAATGCATTCCAACCCAGTAGAACCTTATCGTCTAAATTTGGTTTTATCCTATTTACCCTTATTTCAAATAATATTTTTTTACATTCTATTAAAAAAATACTTAGTTCATTTTCAGTAATATTTTGTTTTTGTGCAAATTCTGCAATAGAGTGTTTTGCAAATAATATATTAGTGTTCTCCCAGTTACCTCTCTCGGTTATATTATAATAGGAACAAAAAAGCTTGGCTTTTTCTTTTAAAACATTTTCAATTTCGGCTTTAGTCCAAGTATAAAATTTGCCTTCTTCTCCTTCACTATCAGCATCAAAAGCAGTATAAAATCCTTCGTTTTTGGCTGTCATTTCGGATAATACAAACTCTAAGGTTTCCTCTATAATTCTTTTATAATCTTTATTATTTGTTAATTGATATGCTTCGGATAATAGATTTACCATTAGAGCATTATCGTATAACATTTTTTCGAAATGAGGTGCATGCCACTGTGCATCTGTACTGTATCTTGAAAAGCCTCCACCCAATTGATCATAAATACCTCCCGATATCATTTTATTTAGGCTTAAAACAGCATGGTTTAAGGCATCAATGTTTTTTGTAAAATGATAGTGCCTTAACAAATATTGTATAGAATAAGTTTGAAGAAATTTAGGAGCATTTCCAAAACCACCATCAACCATATCGGCAGATTTTAAAATGGTTGAGGCTATTTCAAAGTCTGTTTCTTCATTAAAAATTTGCTCTTCTTCTAAATTTAGATTCTGAAAATTGAGAAAATTAGATTGTTGTAAGTGCTGTGTAAGTTTATTTGCTTGTTCCTCTATTTCATTATACTTATTAGTATAAGCATCTGCAATATTAGTAAGTACTTCTTTCCAGCTTAATCTATTATACTTTCTTTCAGGAGGGAAATAAGTACCTCCATAAAATGGCTTCTTATCTGGCGTTAAAAATACATGAAGTGGCCAACCTCCGCTTCCTGTAATTGCTTGCACTGCATCCATATAAATTGCATCAATATCTGGTCTTTCTTCTCTATCTATTTTAATGTTTATAAAATATTTGTTCATTAAACTTGCAGTTTCTACATCTTCAAAGCTTTCTTTCTCCATTACATGGCACCAATGACAAGCTGCATAACCAATGCTAAGTAATATGGGCTTATTTTCTTCTTTTGCCAATTTAAAAGCCTCTTCGCCCCAAGTAAACCAGTTAACAGGGTTGTGGGCATGTTGTAGAAGATAAACGGAGGTTTCACTAATTAATTTATTAGTGTACATAATAATATACTTTAAGGAAATAAAGTTACCTGTTTGCTAAAAGAATAAAAGCAATGATTAGTGTTTCTACAAAAAATACCTTAAGTAGTAAAGTGTATTAATTTTTATTTTTTTCAGCTAAATATTTATCTAATGCAGTAATCATACTAGGCACTTGTGGTATTGGTGCTTTAATTAAAGTTTTAAGACCGGCATTTTCGGCAGCTAATAAAGTGTTATTTCCAAAAACCCCAATTTCAGTATTTTTTTGTTTAAACTCAGGTATATTGTCAAATAAACTTTTTATACCACTTGGTGTAAAAAAGCAAATTACATCATAACTTGTTTTTTTAAAAAACTCTTTAATATCGTTGCTAATGGTTCTATACATAAAGGCTAAAGTAAAATCACAATGATGGTTTTTAAACCAGTTTACAATCTCATTATCTTGTTGATTTTCGCTACACACATACATAAATCTTTCATTTTCTTTATGTTTGTTTATCACATCAAATAAACTTTTATTGGATCCGTCTGCACCATAAAAAACTTTTCTTTTTCTATATAAGGTAAACTTTTGAAGATATAAAGCTACAGCCTCAGTAATACAGAAATATTTAGTATCTTGACTAACTGGTACTTTCATTTCTTCGCACATTTTAAAAAAGAAGTCAATGGCATTTCTACTGGTAAAAACTACAGCAGAATACGAAGCAATATCTATTTTTTGTTTACGAAATTCTTTAGCAGTAATTGCATCTAATTTAATAAATGGAGTAAAAAATAATTGCACATCGTATTTTCTCTCCAAATCAAAATAAGGAGATTTTTCACTTTCGGGACGAGGCTGAGAAATTAAAATTCTCTTTACTGCTTTTGTTGGTACTGTACTTTTTGCTCCTATTTTAGCCATGCTTTTCTACAAAATTTATGCTATAAATTACTCTTAAATACATTAAAGACAGCCTTATACAATAACACCATAGGCAATACTTCAACGGCACAAAGGTAAAGAAAAAAATGTAAGGCACTTACTTTAAAACTATTTCGTACAGATTTTATTCCTAACCAATACCTATAGATGAAAAGTATAGCTATTAATATTAAAGCAATGATAAGGCTTACGTAAGCAATATTGTGCAAAGAGAAAGCCATTATTAAAATAACTGGAATTAGAATTACGCCTAATAATTTATTAATTATAAAAACGGTAAATACATAGGCATTAATGGTTTTGGCAATGTTAAATACCCATCCAATAAAACTTAAAAAAATGTATTTAAAAAAGTAAACGGATGTAATTAAAATGGTGCTATATAATAATGTTAACCAAAAATTTTCTATCAGTAAATGGTATTGCTTTGCAATTAAAGTTATAAAAATACTACTGCTTATAAAAAATAGAATATTCATTAATAGAGATGGTAAACTATCTTGCAGTAATTGCTCTCTAGTTTGTTTTTGCCTAAAAGATGATTGAAAAAAGATTTTAAATATATCTGAAAAATATTTCGAGAATATTGCTTTAATTAAGGAAGCAAAAAGTAAAGTACCAATTAGTAAATAAAATAAAAAGTGGTTATTTTCTGCTTTTCTTTTTACATCAATCATAAATATTCTGCTACCATTTACAGGGTAGTACTTAGAACTAAAAAGTGATTCGAATGTTGAAGTGTCTATGAGTAATTTTTTTGGCTCTGCTATTTTAATTATAGCAGAATCTGGTGAATTGCTTTTAACAGAATCTTGAGTAGAAATAATAGTATCTGTAATATGTAAGATAGAATCTGAAATTGTTTTAGGCTTAACTAAGGGTTTACTCTTTTTTTTAGTGGTATCTTTTATTTGGGTTTTAAGAGTATCTATTTTACTAGTATCTACTTGTGCAAATAGAAAATTGCAATTAAGTAAAAGCACAAAAATGTATATAGCAATTCTCAAGCTTAGAAATTTTTGGCAAAATTAATAGAGAAGGTTCCTAAAAAAAACTTACTTGTTTAAAAAAGCAAAGCTTTCTTAAACAAAATTTTAACTAAATATGAAATTTGCTTTTAAACCTTTAAACCAATTGCTTGTCTATGATTATACAAACCATTTAAAAACAATAAAAAAATAAACAATGAAACGAATTACAATTTTATTTATGAGTGCAAGTTTATTGCTAAGTTTTACAGTAACACAAGCACAAGAAACAGGTGGTAAAAGAAGAGGAAAATTGGAGAAAAGAGAAAAAATGGCTGGTGATAAAAAAGCTGGCTTTGGTAAAGATTTAAACTTAACAGAGGAACAAAAGGCCGAAGCTAAAAAAATTAATGAGGAGTATAATGCAAAAGTTAAAGCACTAAAAAGCAATGATAAAATAACCATGGGTGAGTATAATAAGCAAATGGCTGCTTTGCAAAAAGAAAGAAGAGAAAAATTAGAAGCTATTTA
>JAIBAV010000161.1 GCA_019695015.1 Chitinophagaceae bacterium | reverse complement strand
TTTATGCTTCTTTTACTCTTTTCGTTTTTTTAAAGAAAAAAGAAGCGGTTAAAAATTATTACCATTGCCATTTTGGTTGTATAGTGGCCGTATGGCAAAGCCACCCTTAGCCACAGTTGCAAGTATAGCTAAGTTGTGTGTACCCAACAGGCTGTTGTTTGCAACCAACAACCTTAGGCAAATTGGGCATTTTCTTACCGTTGCCTATTCGGTAAGAAAATAGTTTAAAAGAATACAATAATTGAAATACTTTATCATTGAAAATCACAACATAGTCGGTATTTTTTAATATTAATTATATAAATGGGACACATACAATGATGAAAAGAATTGAACTTTCCTTCAAAGTTGCAATCTCCCTTACAGGAAATATTGCTGAGAATAAAAACTTATTCATTCAAAAGAGATTTTAATTTTTGTTGTAACTTCATTTTGCCAATCCATTTTCCACTGTATATACCCAAAATTTCAAAAGAATTAGTAATTAAAACTTTTATAGGGATATAATTTATTAAAAGTTCTTTATGAAAATCACCTTCTATATCAATCAAATGGTTAAACATATATGAACTGTCCATTTTTATTGCTCTTTTCCATTCCGTCATCAATTTATCTTGCGAAATGCTTAATATTGAAAAACTTTTTTGGGAATATTGAAAAACTAAATTCTTCAAATTCGCCACATTGTTACGACAGGGAATACACCAACTAGCCCAAAAATCTAATAATGTATAGTTGTTCTGTTCTATAATTGTTTTTACTGCAACCCTTTCTCCTAAAGTGTCGATTAATACTGTGTTCAAATATTTTTTTACTGATTTAATTCCCGAAATCTCTTGTAGTTTTTCTTTTATAGAAATTCCAGTTGGCATTGATTTTATTTTCGGTGGAAGCATTTCATAAATTGATTTGCTTATATTTTCGTCAACATCATATACATAATAATTAAGCAAAAATGCTGTATAAAATGACGATGGATGTTTTATCATAAAAAGAGAGTCATAATAAAACTTCTTTATTAAAAAGGAATCTTGTGTTATATTATTCAATAATTGTTCATTATATTCCATTTCTTGGTTTGTTATAGATCCATTTAGTAAAGTTTTTATTTTCTTGTCATTATTTATACTTATAGTCAAATTAAGTTTCTTCGGCTCTAAAAAGAAATGTTTCTCCATCATAGTATCTATAATAATTCTTGCTAAAACAGGTTCATCAATTAATCCGCTGAACTGTGCAACCCCATTTTTAGAAAATTTGGTCGTTTCTATTATTGAGTTATTTGAAGATGTTTTATAAATTAATTTAATTGGTTTTTTTAATTGAGACTGCACTTTGATATGAAATTTTTTATACCTAACTTGAGTCTGCGATTGAAAGCTATAAAAAAGCAAAGTGGTTATTAGTAGTTTTTCTTTCATAAAAATTTATAAATTTCATAAAAATAGTAAAGGAGGGAATCTCCCTCCATTACTTTAATAGGAACATTCCCATACGCATTGGGTTTGACCACATGCAACATTCTTACATTTATTATTTGGCTGCCCTGCACAATCTGAATCACGTACACATTCATCTTCACAAGAAAGCCCCCCATCATCACAAAGCTCTCCAATACCACACCCACCCATTATTTTTTTCATTTGTTCTCTGCTTAAAGCAGTACCAAAGTTTTCAAATTTTTTAGTCATAACTTTTTGTTTTATGCTTCTTTTACTCTTTTTGTTTTTTTAAAGATAAAAGAAGCGGTTAATTAAATTATTACCATTGCCATTTTATTTTTTGCAGCTATATGGCAAAGCCTCCCTCAGCCATAATTGCAACTATAGCTAAGTTATGTGTACCCAACAAGCTGTTGTTTGTAACCAACAACCTTAGGCAAATTGGGCATTTTCTTACCATTGCCTTTTAGGCAAGAAAATAGTTTAAAAGAATACAATAATTGAAATACTTTATCATTGAAAATCACAACATAGTCGATATTTTTTAATATTTATTGTTTTAAAAGGAATATAAGAAATAGTGAAAAAAAAATATGGTTATAAATTTCCTTCAAGAAAACTATCTAACATATTTAAGTTTATGTCTACCTTGATTATTTTACCAGAAGAATCTAATAAAAAATTAGTTGGATATTTTTGAATATCTATTAATGATGCCTCTTTCCCACCCATGTCTAAAATCTGTTTCCATAGATAATTATTTAACTTCAGTACTTTACTGTAATTAGAAAAGGTTTCTTGAGTATCAGTAGATATTGCTATTATTTCAAATTTTTTATCCTTGTATTTTTCATAAATTGGTTTTAGTTTTTTAAACTGAGCAATACATGGTCCACAACCACTAAACCAAAAATCTACTAAAACAAACTTGTTTTTCTGAAAACATTTGGATATATTTTTATCAATAAAATCAAATAAGGGAAACTTATTTCCAACTGCTTTATTCTTTTGTATGAATACATAATCATTTAAGCACTTATTTATATTATGAGGCAAATGATTTGTAATTTCATTAAATACATTTTGATATATTTCCTTGTAACCGTATTTTCTTAAACTCTCGTATAACAACCAAGATAAAATATTGGAATTTGGATATTTTAGTGCATACCTAAATAAAATGTTATCTCTTAACCCTCTTAATCTTTCTCGTTCATTCTCCATCTCAATTATTATTTTTCTCTTATATTGCTCATTTTTAATTGTATCTAAATTATCTAATTTAGAAAAATAAATTTCTGTTTCCTGATTAACCACATTAAATAATGGCAAATACTTATTCAAATATTCATAGTTTGTTGTAGATCCATTTACTAAAATACCATATCCAAAGTCATAAGTAAGATTAACCTTTGTTTTTGCATTAAATATAATTTCCTGCTTACCAGGGTCTATAAAGAAAGGCTCGCTCATATATCTTTCCATAGAAATTGAATCAATAACTGAAACTCTAAATTGTAGAGGATATTGAATAATGCTTTGAAATTTAAAATGGTGGTTTACTACAGGTACTGTATCTGTTTTCTGTATAATAAAAAAGGCTTCTAATGCTTCGTGATGCAAAACTGCTTTTCCATTAATTATAAAATTTGTTTTTCCTAATATAACAAACTCATTTTGTGCAGATAAATTAGATACTATTAACGATAATTGTATAAATACTAAAAAATACTTCATTTTATTATTAGGTTAAAAATATGCTAAACCATTGTATAGTTTAGCATATTTTATGAAAAGAATTTTTCATACTAGACTATCTGTTTATAATGCTTGAGATGTACAGAATAGCCCTCCATGATGAGACTCGCAAATACAAGATTTAGTGCCACATTCATCACCATCTTTTTTATTACTACACGAAATCTCCGTACCACATCCAACAATTTCCTCATCATCACAAAGCTCTCCAATACCACACCCACCCATTATTTTTTTCATTTGTTCTCTGCTTAAAGCAGTACCAAAGTTTTCAAATTTTTTAGTCATAACGTTTTGTTTTATGCTTCTTTTACTCTTTTTGTTTTTTAAAGAGAAAAGAAGCGGTTAATTAAATTATTACCATTGCCATTTTATTTTTTGCAGCTATATGGCAAAGCCACCCTCAGCCACAGTTGCAACTATGGTTAAGTTGTGTGTACCCAACAAGCTGTTGTTTGCAACCAACAACCTTAGGCAAATTGAGCATTTTCTTACCGTTGCCTATTCGGTAAGAAAATAGTTTACATCATCTACGCTGTATATATCAGGTAATTGATAAAACCTCACCCCCTGCCCCTCTCCTAAAGGAGAGGGGAGAGATATAAAAAATGTTGGTGTAAATTCTATATTGGTTTTATTACACCAGTCACTCATTGCTTTTACTTTCTCGTTCTGCTGTTTCAGTTCCCCGTTTATATGGTATTTGGCGGCAAATATTTCATAGTCTTTTGGTTCTGCCATATACCAATCGTCCAATGCTTTTGCTGTTAAGGCTTTATCGCCTTTGTCATCTACTGCCAATAAATGTTTTACAGGCAATGAGCGTATATCTCCCTCTTTATTGGTAGCGGTAAAAATTATCTGCACTTTTATATTGGGGTTGCTTTCCAGCAGGGCATCTATTTTGGGGTGTGCTTTGGCACAGGGGTTACAATAAGGGTTGCATACTTTTATAATGGTATGTGTAGCATTAGGGTTGCCAATGGTAATACCCAAACCGTTGGCATTGGCAGCTATTTGTTTTTGCTTAGGCAACAAGGCATTAAAAATTCTTGCATCGTATTTCAACCTTGCCAACTGCCGCTTGGTTCTTTTTTGCTGCTGTGCTTGTAACAATACAGGTTTTAGCAAAAACCATGTTATGGCAGGTACTAATGCAGCCAATAAAAAGTATATCAAGTAAGCAGTATTTAAAGTGTGTAATTGTTTTGTAGCAATGCTTACAGCAAATTCACTTAGCAGTAATATTTGTACTGCCAAGCACAATACACACCATTGCTTGGCTACTTTCCATTGGTAATAAACAGAAAATACCGTGTAGGGCAATGCCAATACATTCAGCCATGCTATTAAAGATAAAGCAGGTTGTATGTTTTTAACAGCTGCCGCAAAAAGCAAAAACACAAAACCGCCTGCAAAATATATAAAGCCTATTTCGCTCCAACTTAGTAAACCCAATAATTTAGATTGCTTACTTTCAAGTATAGCACTGCAATTGGTAGTTTTAGTAGCAGAGCATATTTGTTTTAATAAAGGATTTGTTTTGTCTATCTCATACCATAATAACAGGGAAACAACTACAGTACCTGCCAACTTTATTAAAAGAAATAAAGAAAACCCAATATGCCAATTACTTTTGTACATGGCAAATAAGCCAATGGCTGCAAGCAGTAATATTACCAACGGTAGTTTGGCAGCCTGCAACAATTCTTTTTGTTTTTCTTTTACATAATTAGCATCTCCCGATTGCTCGGTAGCTGTTGCTAATAATACAATGCCTTTCCATTCTTTTATAAAATCTTCTTTTGTTTTGGTAATGGCTTTTTTGTTAGTACCGTTTTTATAAGTAATAGTTTCGCTGTTTTGTATTACAGTTACAAAATCTTTGTTGTTTAACACAGCAATAAAAGGTGCAGGTAATTCATGTAGTTTTTCAGGCTCTGCCATAAAAGCGGCAGTATCTATATGCCATTGCTGTAAGCTATCGTTAATACTTAAAAGACTTGGATAATCGGGGTGATTTTGTAAGATTTCATTTACTGTATTTGGCGTAATACGTTTTACCTGCAATTGTTGTAATAAATTAACAGTCGCAGTAACAAGAGGGCTAAAGGGTTGCAGTTGAAAAA
>JAIBAV010000120.1 GCA_019695015.1 Chitinophagaceae bacterium | reverse complement strand
TAGAGGTAGAAGGAAAAGATGAAAGAAAAAAAAGAGAACCAGGCAGCATACATAAAGGACCATCTAAAGCAGGTGTTAACCCTTCGCCCATTCAAGGAATTGAACAATTAATTAAAATTTTTGTAGGTAGTAATAACGAATTAACTTCTCAATACTCTGTACGTGGTGGCAGTTACGATGAAAATTTAATTTATGTAAACGATTTTGAAGTGTTTAGACCTTATTTAATAAGAAATGGGCAACAAGAGGGGTTAAGTTTTATTAATCCTGAATTAACAAGTGGCATTAAATTTTACAATGGTGGCTTTGCCTCTAAATATGGCGATAAAATGAGTAGTGTATTAGATATTACTTATAAAAAACCAAAGCAGTTTGGTGGCTCGGTTTATATTGGTTTATTAGAACAAGGTTTGCATATAGAAGGTAACAATAAAAAAAATAATTTAAGTTATTTATTGGGTGTAAGAAACAGAAGCAATAGAAATTTACTAAGCAGTCAGGAAACAAAAGGAAATTATATACCCTCCTCGTCCGATGTGCAAGCATTAATTAATTATCGCATAAACAATAAATGGCAGGTTGAGTTATTTGGCAATTTATCTGCTTCAAAGTTTACTTTATATCCTGAAGAAAGTAAATTAACCAGTTCCATATTTTCTCCTTTTTATACTGCTAGTTTTGGTTTAGATATATTTTTTGAAGGAAAAGAAAAAGATAATTACTCCACCAATTTTATTGGCTTTTCTGCCACAAATCAACCAAAAAAAAATTTAAAGTTAAAATGGCTGCTTAGCAGGTTTAATAACAACGAAAAAGAGAATATAGATGTGTTAGGTGCCTACCTTTTTGGCGATAGAGATTTTGATAAAGGCAGTAGTAGTTATGGTTTAATTAGTAACCCACTTGGTGCTGGCGTTTTTCAAAACTATGCCAGAAATACTTTAAATATTAGTGTATGGGATGCAGGCCATAAAGGAAGTTTAGACAAAGGCAAACATTATTTTCAATGGGGTGGCAACATTCAAAAACAATATGTAGATGATAAACTAAATGAATGGGAATTTAACGATAGTGCAGGCTATTCTTTGCCTTATACAAGCTCTACTCTGCAATTAAATAAAGTATTAAAAGGTAAAGCTAATTTTAATGTTACCCGTTTTAGTGGTTACCTGCAAGATAACATTCAGTTTAAAGACTCTAGCGATTTCACCATGCAAATTGGTTTGCGTTTTAACTACAATAATTTGAATAATGAATTTTTATTATCTCCAAGAATTAGTTTTTCATTTATTCCAAAACGTAAGCAAGACTTAGTTTTTAAAGGTGCAATAGGCTTATACCATCAACCACCATTTTACAGAGAAATGAGAAGATACGATGGCTCTATAAATAATAATTTAAAAGCACAAAAAAGCCTACAATTTAGTGCAGGCATGGATTATAATTTTACCATGTTTAACAGGCCTGCAAGAATTACTACAGAAGCTTACTATAAAAATATGTGGCAAGTGGTGCCTTATGATATTGATAATGTAAGAATACGTTATACAGGAGAAAATAATGCTAAAGCTTATGCCATTGGTTTAGAAACCAGATTATATGGCGAATTGGTTAAAGATGCAGAAAGCTGGTTAAGCTTTGGTATTATGCAAACAAAAGAAAACTTAACTAATGATGCTTATCAAAAATATACTTTAGATAATAACAATATACCAATTGATAGTACTTTAATAAATGTAGGTTGGTTAAGAAGGCCTACAGATAGGCTAATTACTTTTGGAATGTTTTTTCAAGATTATTTAAGTACTAACAAAAATTTTAAATTTTACATGAATGCCTTGTATGGCAGCAATTTGCCCTATAATATACCTGGTAGTGTACGGTATAGAAATGCTTTAAGAATAGAACCTTATATAAGAGTAGATATTGGTATTAGTGCATTATTATTACAACCAGAAAAACAGAATAGAAGAAGTTATAGCCCTTTTAAAAATTTTGAAAGTATTTGGGTAAGTTTAGAAGCATTTAATTTAATTGATAGGGCTAATACCATTAGTTATTTATTAATAAAAGATTACCAGAATAATACTTTTGCTATGCCTAACAGGCTTACCCCACGATTAATAAACTTAAAGCTAATTGCTAAATGGTAGTTTATAAATAACTCAACCACCAATCTTTTCTTTTTTGTTTTACCTTCATAAACCATAAGCATGGTATGTATAGTAAAGCAACATTAACTGCCCAAGCTACATAAACACCAGTTAGCCCAAAGCCCCATTGGTTATTTACATTATCAAAAACATTTGTTGCTTGTATGCCCATTACAATGGCTACTAATTTTGCCGAAGCATGTATGAATAAAATATGCAGTATATAGTAAAAGAAAGGCACTTTGCCATATACCTTAACTACATTTAAAATTTTAGATTGTACATTTTCTAAAAATGCTAATACAATAAATGCAATACCCAAAGTAATTAATAAAAATAAAAGAGATGGAGGATATTTAGTACAGTTGATAAAAGATAAAATGGTAAAATACCAGTTGCTTTGTTTTGTCCAAATATTTAAATCTCCATATTGGTTGCTGTATCTTATTAAAACGAATAATAGCAAACATGCAATTCCTAATAATAATAAAATATTTTTTCTTTTGGCAAATTCTAATTTATATAAAGTACCAAACCAAAAGCCTGCAGCAATAACACCAATCCACGGAATTATTGGATACATTATTCCAATAAATCTGGAATTATTATTATAGGGAAAGAAATATTGTTCATGCAAAAAAGCCCATAGGTATTTATAATTTCCAAAGCTTTCTACATGAATATTGTCTAAACTATTGTGTGTTGCAATAATTAAAATACCAATTATGCCAATATACAATGGCTTTAAATAAACCAATAAAGATAAAAAAATCATACTCCAACCAATTGCCCAAATAACTTGTACACCAACAAAAGAAAAAGTGTAATCAAAACTCCAGGCAAAATTGATGATTGTTAATTCTACAAAAATTAACCACAAACCTCTTGTAAATAAAAAAGTTGCTGCTTGTTTTTTTGTTTTGCCTTTACTTAAATATAAATAAGCACTTGTACCAGCTAAAAAAACAAAAATGGGTGCACAAAAATGAGTTACCCAACGAGTAAAAAATAATGGAACATTTGTTTTAGTTAAATCTAAAGGGTCAAATAAAATATTGCTATAAAAATCTCTTGTATGGTCTAATGCCATTATTATCATTACAATACCACGTAAAACATCAATAGATTCTATTCTACTTGTTTGCAGTTTCATTGGTTTTAGTTTTAAAGCAATTACTAAAAGTAAGTACTCTTCAATAAAAATGTAAAATTTTTATTTAAACTAAAATTAGCAATGGTTTGTAATTACAATTAAAGCGTAGCAGGTTTATTTAATATTTTCCATAGTGCATCTTTTAATTCAGTTAACCCCTGTTGCATTATAGATGAAATAAAAATATGTGGAATATTGTTAGGCAGTTCTTTACTAATTTCATTTTTTAGTTCTTCATCTAACATATCTGTTTTGCTTACAGCAATTAAAAAATCTTTTTGTAATAACTCGGGGTTATACTCTTTTAATTCATTTACTAATATTTCAAATTCATTTTTATGGTTATTACTATCGGCGGGTATTACAAAAAGCAAACAACTGTTTCTTTCAATATGCCTTAAAAATCTATGTCCTAAGCCTTTTCCTTCTGCAGCACCTTCAATAATGCCTGGCAAATCTGCTACACAAAAACTTTTCCCATCTCTATAATCTACCATTCCTAATTGTGGCTTTAATGTGGTGAAAGCATAGTTAGCAATTTTAGGTTTGGCAGCAGTAATTACACTTAATAAAGTTGATTTGCCTGCATTTGGAAAACCAACCAAACCTACATCTGCCAATACTTTCAGTTCTAATTGCTTCCAACCTTCTACACCTTCTTCTCCTGGCTGTGCATGCTCTGGCACTTGATTGGTTGGTGTTGCAAAATGCTGATTTCCTAAACCACCTCTACCGCCTTTTAGCCAAACAATTTCTTGTTTATCTTCTAATATTTCTGCCTCTATCAATCTGGTTTCTTCATCTCTAGCAATTGTTCCTAATGGCACTTCAATTATAATATCTTCTCCATCTTTACCTGTACAATTATTTTTACTTCCATTCTCTCCGTTTTGTGCTAGCACATTTTTATAAAATCTTAAATGCAGTAATGTCCAAAGCTGTGCATTACCTCTTAAAATAATATGTCCTCCTCTGCCACCATCACCTCCATCTGGCCCACCTTTAGCAGTTAATTTATTTCGTAAAAAATGTCTTGAACCGGCACCTCCATGCCCACTTCTACAAAATATTCTTATATAATCTATAAAATTATTTTTTTCCGACACGTTACAATTTAATTATGTTTTAAAATTTTACGGCGTAGAAAAAACTACGCCGCAAAGAATTATTTTTTATACCTATTTTTTATAACATCATTCTTAAAGGCTCTTCTAACAAACTTTTTAATGTTTGTAAAAATGCAGAGCCAATAGCACCATCTACAACTCTATGGTCGCAACTTAAAGTAACTTTCATTACATTACCAGGTACAACCATTCCATTTTTTACAACTGGCACTTGTGCAATACCGCCAACTGCTAAAATACAGGCATCTGGTGGATTAATAATTGCAGTAAATTGGTCAATACCATACATTCCTAAATTACTAATTGTAAAAGTATTTCCTTCCCAATCAGATGGTTGAAGTTTTTTGTCTTTAGCCTTTTGGGCATAGTCTTTTACAATGGAAGAAATTTGGGTTAAACTTAACGTATCTGCAAAGCGTACAACAGGTACTAATAAACCTTCCTCTACAGCTACAGCAACGCCAATATTAATATGATGGTTATAACGTATTTTATCTTCGAGCCAACTGCTATTAACTTTTGGATGTTGTTTTAAAGCAATAGCAACTGCTTTTAAAACCATATCATTAAAGCTAATTTTTGTTTTGCCATCTGCATTTAATTTAGTTCTGGCTTCCACAGCAGCATCCATATCAATACGCATTGTTAAGTAAAAATGAGGGGCAGTAAATTTGCTTTCCCCTAATCTTCTTGCAATGGTTTTACGCATTTGGCTAACTGGTACTTCATTAAAACTTTCTACGCCAGTAGCAGTAAATTGTGGAGTTGTAGTTTTCGTTTCTGTAATATTTAAACTGGTTGTAGCCTGTGGTGGTTGATAGGTTTCAATATCTGATTTTATTATTCTACCATTATCGCCACTACCTTTTACATTTTTTAAATCTATGCCTTTATCTATAGCAATTTTTTTAGCCAATGGCGAAGCAAAAACTCTTCCTTCATTTACATTAGTTTGTGTATTATTGGATGAAGTAGAAGTTGTATTTGCATTACTATCTAATGGTATAGCAGGTTGAGAAGTTGTGGCAGCAGTTGCTACGTGGCTACCATTTTTTACAGATGCAAGAATTGCAGCAACATCTGTTGCATTGCTACCTATAATACAAAGTAAATCATTTACCTGAATTTTTTCTCCTGCATTTGCACCATGATACAGCAAAATTCCATCTTTATAGCTTTCTAATTCCATAGTGGCTTTATCTGTCTCAATCTCTGCTAACACTTCTCCTTTCTTAACTGTATCACCAATATTTTTTTGCCAACTTGCAATTACGCCTTCTGTCATAGTATCGCTTAAACGAGGCATTAAAACTACTTCATCAAAGTTTACTTTTGATGATGGTGTTGGTGTTTGTATCGTTTCTTTTGAAATGCTTTCATTAGTAGTAGGCAAAATAACAGTTGTAGTATTTGCAGTTTTGTTACCCAAACTGTGTTGTGCTATTAATGCAGCAATATCTTCTTCTTTATTTCCAATAATGGCAAGCAAATCATTTACTTGAAGTTTGCCACCATTTGGTGTACCAATATGTAACAAAGTGCCTTGTTTGTAGCTCTCTAATTCCATTGTTGCTTTATCAGTTTCAATCTCTGCAAGTACTTCTCCTACATTTACCAAATCGCCAACTTGTTTGTGCCAAGCTGCTATTACACCTTCAGTCATGGTATCGCTAAGGCGAGGCATTAAAATAACTTCAGCCATAAAATATTTTAATTATACTTTTTTAATCTTTTAGAGCCGTGAAAATACAGTAAAATAAAGTTTTGACAAGTATTCCTCAAATTTTTGTTATTAAAAATCAACAAATAGAAATAAATAGCTCAATTTTTAATAAAATTTGAAAGAAATAAAACCTGTTTTTTAAAGTTTTGACTATTAGGATGAAAAACTTACATTACTTTTTTCCATTTTAATCTTAAACTATTTACTGCTAAAACAACATCACTTAAGCCCATTATTAAAGCCCCAAAAGTTGGACTTAAAAAGCCTAACGCAGCAACAGGTATGGCAACAATATTATAAGAGAAAGCCCAAAATAAATTTTCTTTAATGGTAATATAGGTATGTTTTCCTAAACCTAATGCTTCTGGTAAATTTTTTAATCCATGATTCATTAATACTACTTGTGCACTTTGCATAGCAACCTGGCTTGCATCGCTTAAAGAAATACCAACTGTTGCTTTTGCTAATGCAGGGCCATCATTAATACCATCTCCAACCATTGCAGTAGGAGAAAGTTTATTTAATCTATCAATATGTTGTAACTTTTGTTCGGGTGTTTGTTCTGCAATTATTTCATCTATCCCTAAGGTTTTTTGCACCTCTACACATTTTTCTGTTTTATCGCCACTAAGTAAAATAGTTTTAATTCCTTTTTGTTTTAAAATTTGTACTACTTGTGCAGCTTCGGGCCTTAATTCATCTTTTACATCAATCCATCCAATTAATTTTCCATTTTTAGAAACATATACATTATGAAGCTCCTCTTGAGGTGTTGTTTGATTACTTGTTTTAAAAGAACCGGCAATAAACTCATTTCCCTCTTTATCTGTTGCCTTCATACCTAAACCTTTTACTTCTTCTATGGCTGACCAGCGTATATCATTTTTTGTTTTCCACTCGGCAGCTATGGATTTACCTATTGGATGATTAGAATATTTTTCTAAGGAATAAACCAATGTTTTAAAATCATTTTCATCAATGGTTGAGTGAAATTGAGCTATAGAAAATTTTCCTGTAGTTAAAGTTCCTGTTTTATCAAATACAACTTGGGTTATGGATTTAAAAATTTCTAAGCTTCTGGCATTTTTAAATAGTATGCCTTTTTTTGCTCCTCGTCCTAAGCCAACTGCAATTGCTGCAGGTGTTGCTAAACCCATAGCACAAGGGCAACTAATTACCAACACTGCAATACTCCTTAACAAACTTTCGGCAAATGTTTGCGATGCAAAAAAGTAGTTTATTAATAAGGTAAGTAATGCTATGCTTACAACTGTTGGTACAAAAATGGCACTAATTTTATCTGCCATTTGTTGTACAGGTGGTTTTTCAGTTTCGGCATTTTTAATCATTTTTAAAATGTTAGCTAAAACGGTATCTTGTCCTACTGCTGTAATTTGTGCTTTTACTGTTCCAGCTTCTACAATACTGCCACCAATTAATTTATCTTTAGTAGCTTTTCTTACAGGAATACTTTCGCCAGTTATAATTGCCTCGTTTACTTCTGCCTCGCCCCATAAAATTTTACAATCCATTGGTACAAATTCTCCATTACGAATTAATACCAAATCTCCAACTCTTAAATCTTTGCTTTCTACCTGAAAAATTTGCTCTTCATGTTTATCATCAAAAGCTATCATATTAGCCATTGTTTTTTGGCTAACAGCTAATTTTTTTAATGCTGCTTGTGTTTGTTCAACACTTTTATCTTCCATATAATTACCTAAAAAAACTAATGTTATGGTTGTAGCAGCTGTTTCAAAAAATAAATAATCTTGGGCTTTGCCAATAAGTAAACCATATAAACTATAAATAAATGCAGCAGTACTACCAATTGTAATTAGCACATTCATATTTGGTATTCCTTTTTGCATGCTTTTTATAGCACTTCTTGCAAAAAAATCCATTCCAACAACATACACAGGTATGGTTAAGCCAAGTTGTACATAAGGGTTCATTAAAAAATGAATATGTAAAAATGGTATCATGTGCAACATTAATGGCAGGGTAAACACAAAACAAAACCAAAAACGTTGCAAGTTATTTTTAAAAGGAAGAAAGCCATAGTAAGTTTGTTTTGAATTGGAGTTTTGATGATCATTTTTTACTGTATAGCCTAATTTATAGATGCCTTTTTCTATTGCTTCTACTGATGTATTATCTAGCATATCAAAACTAACATCGCCTCCAATAAAATTTACTTTTACATTTTGTAACCCTTGTTCTTTTAAATATTTATCAATAGTTAAAGCACAATTTGTGCAACTCATACCTTCTACTTTCATTTCCACTTTTTCCATAATTTTTGCTACAATTTTTTATTAAAATTAGAATTTGTAAAGGTACTTAATATGTTGTAGTAACTATCATATTGTTAAGTGAATATCTTTGTATCATGGATGCAATATTTACCCTTCAAACAATAAATGAAGTAGCAGCAATGTTTTGGAAACGTTATCAGCAAAGAAAAGTATGGGCTTTTCATGCTGCTATGGGAACTGGTAAAACTACTTTTATTCATAGTTTATGCAACCATGTTTTAAATATAAAAGAGAATATTAGTAGCCCTACATTTTCTATCATTAACGAATATAATAGCCCTATAGCTGGTACTGTTTTTCATACAGATTGGTATAGGTTAAAAGAGGAAGAAGAAGCCATAAATGCAGGTATAGAGGATATTTTACATAGTGGAAATATTTGCCTGATTGAATGGCCTGAAAAAGCAATAAACTTATTACCAGATAATACTTTGCATATTTTTATGGAAGCCTTAGATGAGCATACCAGAAGAATTTTTTTAACTGCTGAATAAGTTAGGTGAGAGAAACAGGTTCTTTAATTATTCATATCTTAAAGCATCTATTGGGTTTAGTTTAGAAGCTTTTTGAGCAGGATATAAACCAGCCAGTAAACCAACCACTGTACAAATAAGCACACCAGCAAAAACCCAGTTCCATGGTATAATAAAACCTGTTTTTAAAAACGCAGCAAATATATTCCCTATTAAAACCCCCAATACAATACCAAATGCTGCACCCATAAGGCTTATAATCATACTTTCCATTAAAAATTGCATTCGTACATTTTTACTTTTACCTCCAATAGCCTTAATTAATCCTACTTCTCTTGTTCGTTCATTTACAGCTACTAACATTATATTCATTAGCCCAATAGCTGCCCCTATTAATGTAATCATTCCAATAGCACCTGCACTACCCGAAATGCCACTTAAAAATCCAATAAACATTTCGGCAATTCTATCACTTTTTTCAATGGCAAAATTATCGGCTTCGGCAGGGTGCAATTTTCTAACACTTCTAAATGCTGCAATTGCCTCGTCTTGTGCCACTTCTATTTCACTTACATTTTTTACCATTACCCCTATTAAAAAAGAAGAAGATGCGGTGGATAGTTTTGATACATTTACATAAGAAGTTATTACTACATCATCTTGTCTTAGAAAACCACTAGAGCCTTTTTCTTTTAATAAACCAATAACCCTATAAGGTAAGCCTGCCACCCTAATTATTTTATCAATACTTCTTTCAGGATTAGAGCCAAATAAGGTTTTAGCAGTATTACTGCCTATTAAGCAAACACTTCTTCCTGTATTAACATCTATACTATTAAGATTTCTGCCAGCAACAATGGTATAACCATTTACTGCCAAATAATTTTCATCGCCACCAAACAAAGTTGTAATAGGGTTGGTTTTTTTATTATCATAACTACATTCTAAACTGCCACCTCCTCGTCTATAAATACTAACTTGTGCAGGGTAGTGCAAATTATTTTTAAAATACTCTGCTTCTTCTTTGGTGATTACTTTATTTAAGTTCGATTTTTTTTCTTTTACTTTTCTTTTATCATGTTTGGTACTTTCATTATTTGGCCCACCCATTCTAACAGTAAGTTCTTTATGCCTAATACTAAAAGCATTGGATCCCATGAATGAAAAACTTTCTCTTAAACTATGCTCCATTGCCTGAATTGCAGTTATAATGCCCATTAAGGCCATAATACCAAAAGCTATAATTGCAACAGTTATACCTGTACGTAGTTTATTGCTACGAACTGTTCTAAACGAAATAAGAAAAGTATCTTTAAAAGTCATTTAAATAAAAAAATATTATTAATAGATTAATACATCACCAGTCATCTCTTTTGGAATAGGTAACTGCATTAATGTTAAAATGGTTGGTGCAATATCGCCTAATTTTCCATTTTTTAGGTGTATTTTTTTATGAGCGTCAATTAAAAATAAAGGAACCAGATTTAAAGAGTGTTGTGTGTTAGGGCTGCCATCTTCATTAATCATATAATCTGCATTGCCATGATCGGCTGTTAGTAAAATGGTATAGCCATGTTTTAATGCTGTAGTAACTATTCTTTTCACACAATTATCTACTGTTTCTACAGCTTTTACCACAGCACTAAAAACGCCTGTATGCCCTACCATATCTGGGTTTGCAAAATTCAAGCATATAAAATCTTCGGTTTCTTTTTCAATTTCAGGTATTAGTTTATCCGTAATTCCTATTGCACTCATTTCTGGTTGTAAATCATAAGTTGCCACCTTAGGCGATGGAACAATCATTCTGGTTTCTCCTTCAAATTCTTTTTCTCTGCCTCCACTAAAGAAAAAAGTTACGTGCGGATATTTTTCAGTTTCAGCAATACGAATTTGTTTTTTTCCATTCAGAGCTAATACTTCGCCAAGTGTATTGTTTAAATTATCATTATCAAACATTACTTGCACATTTTTATAAGTAGCATCGTATTCTGTAATGGTTGTGTAATGCAAATTCAATTTTTGCATTTTTTGTTCTTCTATATTTTGTTGGGTAAGTGCCATTGTAATTTCTCTGCAACGGTCTGTTCTAAAATTAAAGCATATAACAGCATCATCATTTTTTATACAGGCTTCATTAATATCCACTTCTGCATTAATAATAGGTTTTAAAAACTCATCTGTAATACCTGCATCATAATTTTGTTGAATAGTGGTTACTAAATTATTGCTTAGTTCGCCTTGACCATGAACTAATGCATTGTAAGCTAGTTGCACTCTCTCCCATCTTTTATCTCTATCCATTGCATAATACCTACCTGTTATTGAAGCTATTTTTGTATTGGTATTCTTAATATAATCACTTAAATCTTTAATAAATCCTATTCCACTTTTAGGGTCACAGTCTCTGCCATCGGTAAATGCATGTATAAATATTTTTTCAACCCCATTGTTATTTGCAATATCAATTAGAGCTTTTAAATGATTGATATGAGAGTGTACACCACCATTACTAACCAAGCCAATAAAATGTAAAGCTTTATTATTTTTTTTTACATAATTAATAGAATTTAATAAAACCTGGTTGGCAGCAAGTTCGCCTGTTTTTATGGCTACATTAATTCTTTGGAGTTCTTGATATACAATTCTGCCAGCACCTAAATTCAAGTGCCCAACTTCGCTGTTACCCATTTGTCCATCAGGCAAACCAACAGCTTCGCCACAGGTTACTAAAGTACTATTAGGGTATTGGCTATTCAAAGAATTAACAAAAGGTACATTGGCATGTTGAATGGCATCGGACGAATTTATTTTACCTAAACCCCATCCATCCATGATAATTAAAATTACTTTATTGCTCATTACGTAAAGATATTTGCTTTTAATGCTTAATTATATTTTTAGTTTAAGTGTAACAAAAAATATTCTACAAATGTAGGTTCATTAATATAATTGCTTTCGTTATCTATACAACTAAATAGTGAAATGAATTTTTAAAAATACCCAATTAAGGGTATTGCTGTATTTAAATAAATGTTGTTTCATTGCATTTGAAGAAGTACTTCAATTCTTATTCAGGGGGTTCTAAGGGGTAGCTGATGGTTAATACCATCAGCTTTTTTTATTTACAAAACTTATAACTTTTAAACTATTCTGTAAAATAAAAATACCTTTATTTTGCAGCCATTAAAATTAAATAATGGAATATAGTAAATTAATTTCGGTTACGGGTTTGCCAGGGTTATTTGAAATGGTAGGTAGTAAAACAGATGGAGCTATTGTAAGAAATTTAGAAGACAAAACAACCAAATTTGTAAGTAGCCGTATTCATAATTTTTCTCATTTAGAAAGTATAGAAGTTTATACACTTGGTGAAAATGTAAATTTGATTGATATTTTTAAAGCAATTGAAAGCAGTAATGAACCATTACCTAACGATAAAGATGCAAAAGCAGTTAAAGCATTTATCGAAAAAGTTTATCCTGAAATAGATGTAGAAAGAGTGTATGCCAGCGATATGAAAAAAATGGTAAAATGGTATAGTGTTTTAAAAGCTAATAATATAGAACTTAAATTAAGTGAACAAGCCGAAGATGCAGAAATAACCGAATAATTTTTAAATACAAATTAACTTTTAATAGCCACATTCATCTGTGGCTTTTTTGTTTGTACATTAGCAAATATTTTTAAATTAAATTAATGAATTGTAGTAAATATTTTAGTATTGTATTACTCTTAAGCTTTTCGTTGTATAGTAATGCTCAAAAATTTTCTGAGAAATCAGCAAATGCAACCAAATGGGCAGATAGTATAATGCATACATTAACCAATGAGCAAAAAATTGCACAGCTAATGATAGTTAGAGCTCATAGCAACTTAGGAGAAGAACACATTAAAAAAGTTACTGAGTTAATAACACAATACAATATAGGTGGATTATGTTTTTTTCAAGGTGGCCCTATTAGGCAAGCTAACCTTACCAACTACTACCAATCTATTGCCAAAACACCCTTAATGATTTGTATAGATGCAGAATGGGGCTTAGGCATGAGGCTAGATAGTGTTATAAAATTTCCTCGTCAGCTTATGCTTGGTGCTGTACAAGATGTTGAATTAATATACCAGGTAGGAAAAGCAATTGGCTTACAATGCAAACGTTTAGGTATTCATGTAAATTATGCTCCTGTAATTGACATTAACAATAATGCCAACAATCCTGTAATTAATGATAGAAGCTTTGGAGAAGATAAAAATAAGGTTGCCCTGTTTGGTACAAAATATATGCAAGGAATGCAAGATGTTGGTGTAATGGCTTGTGCAAAACATTTTCCAGGACATGGTGATGTAAATGTTGACAGCCATTACGATTTACCTGTAATTAATAAAACTAAACAACAATTAGATAGCCTAGAGTTATACCCTTTTAAACAATTAATAAAAGCTGGTGTTGGCAGTATAATGATAGCCCATTTATTTATCCCATCTATAGACAGTACTCCAAATTTGGCAACCTCTCTTTCTAAAAAAAGTGTTACAGAACTTTTAAGAAAAGAGTTAGGATATAATGGAATTACTTTTACTGATGGTTTAGAAATGCAAGGTGTAAAAAAGTTTTTTCCAGATGATGAAGTAGCTGTACAAAGCTTAGTTGCTGGTAATGATTTGCTTTGCTTGCCAGAAAATATTCAAAATAGCATATCAAAAATTATCACTGCAATTAATAACGGAAGATTGACCTGGCAAGAAATAGATGAAAAAGTTTACAGGGTTTTAATTGCAAAATATAATTTAGGCTTACATAAAATAACACCTATTGAAACAGAAAATATTACTGCTGATATTGACAAATATACCAACCAACTAAGACAAGAAATTAGTAAAAAAGCAATCACCGTTTTAAAACTAACCAATAAAAAAATATTACCCCTTTTTAGCAAAAGAAAAATTGCTTATATAGGAGTTGGCATTAACCAAATGAACAGCTTTGCAGCCGAAGTAAAAGAGATATACAATGCTAAAATATTTTTACTTGATTATACCGATACGAACAATATTGCACAAATAAAAAAACAATTAAAAAAGTATAAAACTATAATTGTTGGCTTACATAATTTTAGCAGAAGGCCAGCAAACAATTTTGGCATTAATACACCAACCATTCAATTTATTCAATACCTGGCTGAAAAAAATAATGCTTTAATTTTTGCTTTTGGTAACCCTTATGTAATTAAAAATTTTTGTGAGGCTAAAAACTTAATTGCTTGTTACGAAGATGACAATATAACACAGTTAACAGCAGCTAACTTACTGCAAGGCAAGTTTGATGCAAAAGGTAAATTGCCTGTAACAGTTTGCAATGATTTTAAGTTTGGAGATGGAATTACCTATAACCACTATCTTCCATTTTCTAAAAAATTTAACTCAAATAAGTTTTCTATTATTGATACCATTGCTTTAAATGCTATCCATCAGCATGCAACACCAGGCTTATCTTTATTAGTTGCTAAAAAAAATGAAATAATTTATTATAAAAATTTTGGTTTTACTGATTCCACTCAACTACACAATGTTACCAACAATACTATTTACGATGTAGCCTCCATTACCAAAGTAGCAGCAGTAACTGTTGCCATTATGAAATTATATGATGAAGGAAAAATAGAGTTAGAAAAACCAATTAGCAATTATTTACCTTACACTTTACACACCAATAAAGCCAATATAACAATTAAAGATTTGTTGTTGCACCAATCTGGGTTAGTGCCTTTTATTTCTTTTTACAAACAAACCATAGATACCGTTACCCACAAGCCCTTACAAGGTTTTTTTAATACTTCCTTAACCGAAATGTTTACTACCGAAGTAGCAGCAAATATGTTTTTGGTAAAAAATTTTAAAGAGAAGATTATTAAAAGCATTTTAGACAGTGAATTAAACCAAAAAGGGAAATATGTTTATAGCGATAACAATTTTATTCTATTAGCATTTATTATTGAAGCCATAACACAAAAAACTTTGAATGAATATGTACAAGAAATATTTTATAAGCCATTACAAATGACTACCACAGTATTTAATGCACAAAAACATTTTGTATTAAATAATATTGCACCTACTGAACTAGATAAATACTTTAGACAGCAACTAATACAAGGTTATGTACACGATGAAGGAGCAGCAATGTTAGGTGGTGTTGCAGGGAATGCTGGCTTATTTAGCAATGCTTACGATTTGCTACAACTATTTCAAATGCTTTTAAATAAAGGCAGCTTAAATGGTGTGCAGTATATTTCAGAAAAAACAATTAATTTATTTACATCCTATCAAAGCAATGAAAGCAGAAGAGGATTAGGGTTTGATAAACCATTGTTGAATAATGCAGAAGCCGAAAACCCCTATCCTTGTTATTCTATTTCGGCAAACTCTTTTGGCCACACAGGTTTTACAGGTACATGTGTATGGGTAGATGCTGACAAGAAATTAATATTCATCTTCCTTTCTAACAGAATACACCCAAGCAGAGAAAATAAACTTTTAAATACACTAAATGTTAGAAGCAATTTGCAAGAAACTTTTTACAATATTTTATTTTGAAATAAGGATTCTTCCTTTTAAACATTAATTTTTAAAATTTATACTTCTTTACTGTATTGTTTATTGTACATTTTTTATATTCGTATCCAAAATAAGTTATCAATGAATAAAATAATTTCTACACTATCGTTGTTAGTAACAATAATAGTATTTACAACTTCTTGTGGTAAAAAAGCTCCATCCGAAGCAAAGTATATTCCTAAAGATGCAACTTCTATTGTAGTAATAAATCAAAAAACATTAGAAGAAAAATTAAAATCAGGCAATATAACTTTAGACAGTTTTATTAATAAAATGCTTGATACTAAAGACTCTGCCAATGCAGCAAGTTTAAAAAAATGGCAAGATTTTAAAAACAGTGGAATAGATTTAGATAATAATCTGTATTTTTTTGTAGTACAAAAAGGTTCCATTTCAAAAGGGCTAACAACTGCAGTAAACATAATGGCAGGATTAAAAGACCAGGCAAAATTTGAAAAATATATTAAAGAACAAAAAGAGTTCAATGCCAAAAATTTGATTCAAGAAAATAATTTTTCTTACTTAAGTTCTATTGATACTGATTTATCCTTATCGTGGAATAAAGAAATTGCAATTGCTACTTTTTATAAAAGAGATATTAAAGGCAGTTATGATTCTGTAGGAAATTACATAGAACCGGATAAATCGGAAACCACAAAAGATAAAAATGAAGAAGTAAAAAGATATTTTAATTTAAAAGAAAACGAATCTGTTGCATCTGTTGCTTATTTTAATGATATGTTTAAAACAAAAGCAGATGGCTATATTTTTGGTAGCACTAATAGCATGTTAGGTTTTTTAGCATCTACACCACTAAATATTCCTAAGGTAGAGGAGTTACTAAAAGATAATTATACTGCCTCTACTTTTAATTTTGAAAATGGTAAGATTGAGGTAAACAATACAACCTATACCAATCCTATGCTAAGCAGTATTCTTAAAAAATATTCAGGTTCAAGCGTAAATACCCATCTTGCAGAGTTTTTTCCTACACAAAACTTAAATGGTACCATTTTAATTTCCTTTAAACCAGAAATGTTTGATGGTTTGTTAAAAGAGTTAGAAATAAAAGGAATGTTAGAAGCATTTTTAGCTCAGCAAGGTTTAACCAGTGCCGATTTATTTAAATTATTAAGTGGCGAAATAAACATTGCCATGTCTGATTTTGTTATAGAAAATAAAGAAGTAACGCAAAAACTATATGATGGCTCAACCTATACCTATAACAAAACAGTACCAAATTTTAAACTAATTGCTACAGCACCAATTGGCGATAAAGCAGCATTTACCAAAATAATGGACAAAGCCGTAGAAAATAATTTATTGGCTAAAACTAGCACAGGCTACACTTCTGGCGAAATGCTTGCCTCTAGTGGTATGTATTTTATGGCAGATGAAAAACAAATTGTAATTGCCAGCAGCCAGGATTTTTATACTACTTATCTAAACAATAAAACAAAATCAAATCTTAATTCAAATATTATAGCAGATTTTAAAGGAAAAAGTATGGCAGCCTTTATTGATATTAACAGTATAATTAAAGGCTTTACTCCAACTGCAAAAGATTCAACCATTAGCAATAAAGTTTTAGCGATGGTTAATACAACCTTTAAAAATTTTATAGCTACCACAGAAAATTTTAAAGACAACAGTTTTAAAGGAAAAGTAACTTTAAATATGGTAAATGAAAAACAAAACAGTTTGGTAAGTATTATTAATTTAATAGATGAAGCAAGTAAAGCTATTAAACAAACAACCAATTCAACTACAAACTCAATAGACGAAAACACTTTTTAATATTTTAATTTTTTTCTTCTACTAAAGCCACTGATAATACGGTGGCTTTTTAATTTACTAAATTCAACAACCAACTATCATTATGTATTTAAGCTAAAATGTATAAATACCTACATTTGCTTTCTAAAATAAAACAATATGAAAAAAATTGCCTTATTTGCTTTTGCCTTATACACTGTTTGTAGTGTAAGTGCACAAATTAAAATGCCTGCTCCAAGTCCATCTCAAAATATTTCTCAAGATTTTGGTTTAGGTAAAATTGAATTAAGCTATTCTAGACCATCTATAAAAGGAAGAAAAATTTTTAAAGAAGGAAGTGAATTAGTGCCATTAAATAATGTTTGGCGTACAGGTGCAAATGGTGCTACAACTTTAAAATTTACAGATGAAGTGGTTATAAATGGTGTTACAATAGCACCTGGTAAATATGGTTTATTATCCATTCCGGGTAGTACAAACTGGACATTAATTATTACAAAAGATACCACCGTTACGTCACCTGCAGCATATAAGCAAGAAAATGACATTGTAAGAATTGTTGCAACTACCACTAAAATGAAGCAAAAAGTAGAAACTTTTACCATGCAATTTGCCAATATACAACCCGAAAGTTGTGAATTACATTTAATGTGGGATAAAACTGCAATAAGCTTACCCATTACAACTAAAATAATAGATAGAGTTAGAACACAAACAGAAAATGCATTAGCTGCAGAAAAAGTAAGTGGCAATACATATTATGCTGCCGCAAATTTTTATTACGAGTACGACAAAAACTACAATAAAGCATTAACCTGTGTTACAAAAGCAATAGAAATTAATCCTAAGTTTTTTTGGATGTATTTATTAAAAGCAAAAATTGAAAAAGCATTAGGAGATAAAGTAGCTGCCAAACAAAGTGCAGAAAAATGTAAAGAAATTGCCGGCCAGCAAAACAATACAGATTATGTAAGAATGAACTAAAATCGTTTTTTGATCCGAGTTTAGTATTGATTACTTTCTCCAGGACTTTGTGGAGCAATCAGCTTAGTGGTACGCTTCCAGCATCATGGAGTGGAATGAC
>JAIBAV010000027.1 GCA_019695015.1 Chitinophagaceae bacterium | reverse complement strand
CCTATATGCCTCAGCATATTTTTTATACTGGATAAATTGCCTATACCGTAATCTATAATGGTTAGCATGGGTTTGTTATGAGCTAATAAGTTTTGCTAATTGTGTAGCCCAATATTTGGCATCGCAAGTTGTTTTAAACCTATTATAAGCATTCCTTCTTAATCCAATTTTTTCTTGCTCAGATAAATGATAGAATATAGAAATATTATTAGCTAATTCTTGTGGTGATATTTCATCACTAAGTAACCATCCAACTTTTTCATCAACAATTTCTGATGTGCCTCCAACATTAGTTGCCAAAACAGGAATGCCAACAGCAAAGGCTTCCATAATTGACACTGGAACACCTTCACTAGAACTAGTATTAATAAACAAATCTAAAGTATTATTGGCATAAAACTCTTGTACTTCTGATGATTTAATAAACCCTTGTAATAAAAACTTATCTTCTAATTTTAGATCTTTAATTAATTGTTTTAAGTTATCCATCAACTCTCCTACACCTAAATGAATCCATTGAATTGGAAAATTAATATACTGTAAGGCTTTAATCATTATCTCCACTCTTTTTAAAGGAATTAAAGATGAGCAACTTATTACTCTTAATTTATTATCGTTAGAAGCCGAAGAAAGTTTATTAATATCATTTGTGCCCAACCTTTCTATTTGAAACTTTGAAGAAAAAGCAGGGTACTTTTTTTGTAGGTAGTTAAGCCCATTTTCTGAAACAGGAATAATATGATTAACTTTTTTAAATAATTGTTCTCTAAAAGGGATATATCCTAAGTTTCTACTTTCGTACAAATCATATCCATGTAACCTAATTATTATCTTCTTTGCATTTAAATGCAAGAACGGAATGATTTCACAAGTTCCTCTACCCCAAAAGAAATACAAAACAGAGTTACTATTTACAGTTGTAAGTATTTGGCATAGTTGCTTATTCTTTTTTAATAATAAAATTTGTTTACATGTTGATAGCCAAATAAGTATATGATTTTTTTTAAGAAATACTTTTTTTTGAAAGAACTCCATTAAAAATTGTAGAATATGTTTTGAAAAAATAATACTTAAAATTCCAACGTCACCTTTTGGATTTGCATCATTAAAAAGTGGTTGAGTAAATTTAATATTTGAAGGTATTTGTTTGGGTTCTTGATTTCCACTATAACAAAAAGGGACTATTGTAATTTCATCAAAGTAATTTACTAAAACTTCTAATTCATTGCTTTTCCATTGTTCTCCAATACCATAAGGGAAGGAGTTTGTGAAATAAAAAAGTTTCTTCATTAATAATTAAACTTGTTAAAAGGTGTGATTTAAAGTATTATTAAAATACTTGAGATTTATTTACAAAATTATTCCAATATTTATCAAAGTAATATTTGTGAATGTTATTCTTAATATTCTCTCTAAGTTCTTTTTGATTTTGGATACAATAGTTTATTGCCTCAATAAGCTCTAGTGGTTTCGTAATTAAAGTGCCCATTTTTTCTTCTTCTATAAATTTAAGAGAATCAAAATCTGTGGCAATTACAGGAGTACCGATTAATAAAGATCTCATAATTTTTCCTGAAGATTTGCCAACATAACATAAATCTTCTTTATCCGAATAATAACCTAAGCTACAAGTAGAAACTGAGATTAATCCTGCTATTTCCTCATCGGTAAATTCTTGGTTAATAAAAATTATTCTGGGGTGTTTAAAAATTAAACTCGTTTCATACTCAGAAGTTTTTCCTACCACCACCAAATAAACATCATTTTGCGTTAATGGGAATACAGATAATATAGGATCTATATTATTCTCAAAACCTAATCCACCTGCAAGTAAAATAATTTTTGAGTTAGATGGAATATTTAACTTGTTAAACCAATCATTATCTTGTATATTAACTGATAATGGAATGTTTGGAAGAAAGTAACCAGTATTGGGTGATAAACCAACAGTTTTGCAAGTAATATCTAATCTGCTTTCATCAGGAACAATAAAATAGTTGGCTTTCTTAGAAAAATAATATTCCAATTTTTTCCAATAACTTTTATGATAAACATGCGGAAATTCATCGCTTAAGTATATTAACTTAACTCTTTTAAAATAGTTTACAAATCCTGCCAAGGATATACCTACTTGGCCCGCTCCCAAAATAATGTCATATTTTTTAAAAAATGTTTTAAAGAATATATACATAAAGATTTTTACGATAAACCTTTTAGCCCTACCAGAACTCCAAATAAATTTATTATCCATAAAATGTATTTTAACATTAGATGGAAATATTTGTTGATAATAGTTTGTTTTGCTTTGTGTTAAATACAAGTCAATTTCCATACCCATTTCGGCCATTTTAAAAACAGGATTAATACCAAAAGGCATAAAGGACAATTTTGCTGCATTTATTTCCGTTCTGCCATAAATATACAATACCTTTTTATTGATCATCTTTTGTGTAAACTTTTATGCTGTTGGCCTAAATTTAATTGAACTAATAAATAATTTTTGATTCAAACTCCTATTTAATGATAAATGATTAAAGTTTCATCAAATTACTTATAACCAATTCTATTTCTCCCTCACTCAATCCTAAACCACTGGGAAGATAAAAACCATTGCGTGCTATTTTTTCTGCAACAGGATAGCTTTCATTTTTAAATAAACCCATTTTTTGGAAAACTGGTTGCTCATGCATACACCAAAAAAATGGACGTGTTCCTATTTTGGCTTCATTTAGTTTTTGAACAGTTTTATTGGCTAAAGCTTCTGTTTCTGCAACCATTGCATATACCCAATATATATTTTCGGCATAATCGGTTTGTGGCAAAGGAAGTTGAAAACCTTTTAGGTCTTTTAGACCTTCATCGTATAGTTTGCCAATCTTTCTTTTCTTTGCTATATGGATGTCTAATTTTTCTAATTGTGCCAAACCAATAGCAGCTTGCATATTGGTCATACGGTAATTCCAACCCAACTCATAGTGTATAAATCTTCTGCCATTGGTTTCAAAAGCTAAATTGCGTAACTTTCTACAACGTTCAGCCAAAGCATCATCATTGCACATAATCATACCGCCTTCGCCAGAAGTAATATGCTTATTGGGATAAAAACTAAAAATACTAATATCTCCAAACGAGCCACATTGCTGCCCATTATACGTTTGGCCATGCATTTCGGCAGCATCTTCAATTAATAACAAATTATATTTTTTACAAAGCTCTAATACAGGTTGCATATCTACAGGCAAGCCATAAATATGTACTACTAATATGGCTTTTGTTTTACTTGTTATTTTGGCCTCAATTTGTGTTACATCTATATTCCATGTAGAAGCATCACTATCTACCAAAACAGGAACAGCACCAACATTTACTATAGATTGAGCTGGTGAAATAATGGTAAAGGTGGGCATAATTACTTCATCGCCTTTGCTTAGGTTTAAGGCTTTTATAGCAACATCTAATGCAGCAGAGCCATTACTTACTGCAATACCATGTTTACGACCTACATAAGCAGCCATTTTTTCTTCAAAAGATTTTATAAATGGACCTTCGCTTGAAATCCAGCCAGTTTCAATACATTGGGTTAAATATTTTAATTCGTTACCGTTAAGTAAAGGTGTATTTACGGGTATCATAATTTGAGGTTGAGAGTGAGGTTGAGGTTGAGATTAAGGTTAAGGTTGAGGTTAAGATTAAGGTTAAGGCTTTAGTGTTTTAATTATTTTGTTCAACTCAAAAATTACATTATCTATTTTATAATTTAAAGTATGTATTTTTTCATTCTCAAAATAATTTACTTTTTCACCATAAATTAAATGACTTTTTGTTTCAAAAGCACTGCCCCTTGATATTACATAAAACCTAATTTTATCCATATTAGATTCTCTTCCATAACCCTCTGCAATATTAGCACTAACAGACAGTGCTGATCGTCTTAGCTGACTGGTTAATCCATAATCTTCTGAACGAGGTAAATTGGTTGTTAAATTAAAAACTAAAGTGGCAACCTCCATGGCATTTTTCCATACATTCATATCCTCAAAAGTAACATATTTCATTATTTACTTGCATTTATCACTTTACCTTAACCTATTTCTTTCTTAGAACCATGCAAACTCCCCAAGTTTTTTCGCTTGGTGAATTTGCTGTTCCAAATTCTTCTGCTTGTAGTAGTTTAAAATTTGTTTGAGTAGCTAATAATTCTATTTCTGGTTTACTAAAATGACGCATTGGATGTGTTTCATGATGTACTTCTGTTATTTTAGTTGTTTTATCTTGAATAAAAATGGTATAGTTTACATCTACTACATTTTTGTTATAATAGACAGTTGATTCTGCAATCCTTGTAACATCAATCTGCTCATCACTAATTCTTTTCACTCTGGTTTCTGGTTTTTGTATATACACAGCAGGGCTGTACCACACATCAAAAATAAAAATACCATTGATGTTTAAGTGTTGATGCACTGTATTAAAGCAGTTAATTAATTGTTCATTATCTGTTAAATAACTGATTACATGAAATAAGGACAAGGCTACATCAAACTTTTCGTTGATGTTAAAATTGGTAATATCTGCAACCTGAGGATTAAAATTGGAAATATTTTTTTGCTTAGCCAACGCTACCATTTCCTCACTTCTTTCTAAGCCTACAACAGAAAAACCCTTATTGCATAAAACAGCAGCATGATTACCCGTGCCACAGCCTAATTCTAAAAATTTGTTGCACTCCTTATTGTAGTTTTTAGCAAGATTTAAAACATACTCAGCCTCAGAAGTATAGTTTTTGTCTTTATACAACAAATCGTAATAGCGACTGTATTTATTAAAATTACTCATTTAGTTTTAAAACTTTACATCATTATCATTAATAGCATCAAACCGCACTTTATCTTGCTCTCCACAATAGGGTCCTTGTTTTACTTCTATCATCTCACTTTCTTCTAACATTTTAAAACCATGCCCACCATCTGAAAGTAAAATAACATCACCTGGGTAGAGTATAGTGCTTTTAATATAGAGTTGTTGATTGTCGAAGAAATCAACTCTCACTTTACCAGATTTAATGAATAATACTTCTTGAGTAAGATGCACATCTCTTTTTACCAAATTATGCCGATGTGGTGGAATTACATAATCTTTTGGACGGTTCATATAGCCCAATTGCTGCGAGTCCTCATCATTTGTAAAAAATTCTATCCCTTGTTTTTGATAATCTTTTCTGATAATGATGGATAAGGTAAGGTTATTCTGAATTATTTTTTCGAGCATAGAAGAAGTTTTAAATGCTATTTGAATTTTCTATTAATTCTTTTCTCTGAAAATCTATGATTTATAATATTTATAAGGAAATGTATAGGGTTATATGATGACTGTTTTCATTATTTATTATTTTTTTCAATTTCACGTTTAATAAATTGTTCTAATTCCTTTTTATCTGGTAAATCAACTAGGTATTTAGAGATAAATATTTTATCATCTAACCCTGCTGTAGCAAAAGCAACATGCTCTGCATCTTTTTCTGTACACAATAAAATTCCAATAGGAGGATTATCCTTTGCTGTCATTTCATATTTTTTGAAATATTCTAAATACATATTCAATTGCCCAGAATGCTTATGATTGAAACGTTCGTTTTTTAATTCTATGAGTACATTGCAATGTAAAATTCTATGATAAAACACCAAATCTATAAAATGATGCTCGTTATCTATTACAATTCTTTTTTGTCTGGCTTCAAAACAAAATCCTTTTCCTAATTCTAATAAAAACTGTAATAAATGGTCTATCAAGATGCTTTCCAACTCTTTTTCAGGTAACACATCTCGTTGTTTTAGCCCTAAGAATTCAAAAATGTAAGGGTCTTTAATAAAATCAGCAGCTGATTGAATAGCTATGTTCTGTTGTGCTATATCTAATAATTTCTCTTTATTTTTAGACAACCCTGTTCTTTCATATAACAACGAACCTATTTGTCTTTTCAATTCTTTTACACTCCAAACTCCTTTGATACATTCTATTTCATAGAACAATCTTTTTAAAGAATCCTCTATACGAATTAATTCTACAAAATGTGAATAAGAAATCTGATTAAATATCCTTTGGTAATGGTTTTCAGGAACTTCTAATTCGGGGTTTATTGTCCCCCGAATTATATCTTTCTCGAAAATTCTTAATTCGGGGTTTATTAACTCCCGAATTAAAATCTGATTCATTAAATAATTTTTTGCAGAACTATATACGGTATAAAATTGTCGAAACCTCCTTAATTCTCTTTCGTTTGTATTCGATATTTTATGCCTCTTCATTTCAACAGAAATTCTATGAAGTAGAAACTCTCCATATTCTGCTCTGTCTTTTCCGTTCTGTTCAAATTCAACTATATAAAATCCAAAGAGCCAATTACGTATAGTTAAAGAAGTATTTACAGCACGGAATGCTCCTTGCTGTAATTCTCGGCTTACTTCTTGCAAAGTATATATTAACTCTTTAAAATCCATCTTTTTATCTGTTTGTTTCAGTCATTTTCAGATTTGCTGTTGTTCCCACAACTTTAATTTCTTTAGATATTATTTAGATTTACAACCACAAAAAAGTATTTGCTTTACTTTCAGAGGAATAGGTATTCGTATCTATTCTAAGTGTTTGATGATGGATAAGGTAAGGTTATTCTGAATTATTTTTTTCGAGCATAGAACAAGTATTAAATACTATTTGAATTTTCTATTAATTTTTTTTGTAAATACTACTAAGATGAAGAGTAATATTTAGTTTGTTACTGATTATTGTATATGTTTTTTAAAACTGCGATGCAAGTTGAATTAATCTGTTTTTTATTTCAGTTTGTGCAATAGGTTTGTATATAAACTCAATCTCTTCAGTATAATCCACATCTTCAAAATAGCAGAGTTGTGCTCTAAATTGTTTTTCAGAAAATAAGTCACCGAATATTTCAGTTGCACGTTTTGATACATCATTTATAGCGTAAAATTGTGTAATAATAAAATACAAATCCACATAATCTTTCCATTTTGACCTTCTTCCCAAAGCATAAGCTTTCATTGCAGCTAAATCCAATAGAGGAGGTAAGGAAATAAAATTCTCAAATTTCACAGTCCTATCTATATCAAAAGGGTATTGAAAAAAAGTAAATTTCACAGTATCTATTACAAGGTTCATTTGTTCTTCTACTCTTCTCGTAATAATTGGCTTATAATTGAACAGTTTTATTTTATCCAGCACAAACTTATGATTGATAGCAGCTTTTCTAAACAAATCAAAATCTATAGAACGCCTGTGCCCTATATGCAAAGCAATAGCTGTGCCACCTGCCAAATAAAAAGTACGTTTAAATTCTTTTACCAAAGGCAGTAATTTTATTTGATTATCATCCAGAATTTCTTTGTGCATTTCTTTTAAAATATTCGGCAAATAAATGGTAAATTTCTGGGTATATATTTCCTATTCTACGACCTTTAATATTGTGAAAATTTTGTGCAGCTTTTTCTATCCCTATTATTTCAAAGTATTCTTTGATGGTGGGTAGTTCGGCATAATTCAACACTTGCTCTAAAATAAATTCATCACTTACTTCTTGCTTTTTATTTGCTGGGGTGTACCAAAATAAATGAGCATTTCTTTTGATAAAGTTTCTAATTTGAGTATTGTGTTTCATTCTACATATTAGATTTTAAATATAATCACAATTCGTTTTTTTTTGTGGCACCTTTTAACTTTATAAAAATAAACATTCAACTCTATTTTTAATGATCTCAAAATAAGTATTAATATCTATATTAAGTATTCAATGTTAAACAAGATAGAGTTTTGAGTTGAATTATATTTTATTTAACAGCCCCCTTAATTTATTTTTAAGTTTAAGCTTAAAAATGATATCCTTTAACAAGGGCAAAATTGAAGTGACATGCATTTGATAGTCTTTTCTAATAATGATGATCTATGAGGAGGTTGTTGTCGGATATTTTTTTAATATATTTTTTTGAGTATATAATAAGTTGATGTTGAACCTGCATATATTTCTTTGAAATTAGATATTATTTCAAAGCCATACAAAATACAAAAATCTTCAATAAATGAATGGGGGATGACTACAGCGAAACTATGCCCTGCTTTGTTCCAGTTTAGGGCGTCTCTTACAGTTAAATCAGAATCATTAATGATGTCGAAAATAAATAATCCGTTCTTAACTAAAACCCTTGTTGCTTCTACTAAATAATTTAAAACCTGAATTATTGGAAGGTACACAAATACAGCATGAGCGTGAATGACGTCTATCGTTTGATTAGGAGTATGATTCAGTCGTATTCCATCTGCTTCTAAAATATGAACTATATTATTTCCATACGTTCTTTTCAGATATTGCTTCCATCCTTCGTTTATTTCATAAATATCATATTGTTCCAAGTTTAAATGCAGCAGTTTCTCAAGATACATCCCTGTTCCAGTTCCTATTTCAATAACTGATAACTGTTTGTTAGGAAAATAATGTATAATGTTATTGATAATCCTATCTCGTCTTCCAACTTTTCTAATATCATCGTTCTGAGATTCCAAATACTCGCAAATACTCTTTCCGTGTTTTTTAGCTTCCTTTTCTGTTGTTATGGCATCAATGTATCCTTTTGCATATTTATTTTCGTTATTTTTCTTGAATTTTATATAATTTTTAATTCTTTTTGCGACCCTTTTAATTTTAGGTAATATATACGATGTCATCTGAAATGATTTAGTTACCTTTCTCAGGCTTTTGGTTGAAGAAACAAGTAGCTCATTAATTTTAGTTATAGCGGTATTTGTTGCATTGCCCGGGTTATACAAAAGATAATTGGGTAGTTTATCTTTGTTATATGGATATGCTTGATAATTGCTTAAAACTTCTGCTATAACTTGAGGTAAATCGTATATGCTTTTTACTACAGGACCAAATTCTTTTCCTCCATTAATAAAAGTAATCTTATCCCAACCGTTTGTATTTTGACCAGGGAAATAAGTTTCTTTTAGGGCGATGTCAAAAAAATTAGGCGTATCAATATAGATAACTGGTTTCTTTAAAGCTAAAAACTCAAATGATACACTTGATATGCAAGTAATCATTATGTCAGCTTCAACTAGTAGTGGTTCTATGGAATGTCCTTTGTATAAAAATATATTAGAATATGTTTTACATAATTTGGTTATTTCTTCAAACCAGTTTACTCCCCCATTTGCATAGTTATTTTCGGGTGGTCTTAAACAATCCACAGGTAATTTGGCAACAACATTATACTTATTTTTTTTTGCAAGTTCTTTTAATGTTTCAATGCCGTATTCTCGTAAAGAAGCATATTCATTAAAAGCAGGAGCATATAAGATTGTTTTTTTTCTTTTATCTATGCCTAATTCATTAATATTTTCTGATTGTATTATTGTCCGATTTATAAGTCTATCCATTTTAGGATATCCTACTTCAAATAGTTTTACATTTTCTGGAAGTTTACCATAGTAATATTCAGAAAAATAATATAAAGCTTCTTTATGCATTGGTCCGTAAAGAAAAAAGGCATCAAAATGTAACAACTTGTCCCAATGAAAACTTAATGCTTTTGAAGGTTGACCATGAAATAAATAAATACTATAAATATTTTGAATTCCTAAGTTCTCGGTAGTAAGATAGAGTGAAATTTCTTTATTAGAAAAGAAATTAGCTTGAAGCACGTTAATATGGATATGGATAAATTTATGATTGTTGTACAGATGTATAAAATTCAGATAGCATTCTTCATTTTCGTGGGCAATTATAATAATAGAATCGGGATTTTTTAAGCGATATAAATCAAGTACATCTTTATAGAATTGTATCTCTCCCAAATAATTGCCAAATGTCAATATTCGCTTACCTAATAATTTGTTTATACGAAAAAAGGCTTTAAGGCAATATAAACTAATGATATGTCGGACTGATAAACTATACATTTTCTTTTGCTAATTCTATAACATATTTGGCATATTCCGTATCAGAATCAATAATGGGGTAACCTGCTAGTAATTCTATTATACAGCCAAATTCAGAGCATCCTAATATAATGACTGAACAGTTATATTTTTTTAAGGTATGTTCAATGTGTGTCCTTATTTTTCCTATATCAGCCTTTTCGTTATTGAGTTTTATGTCTTCTATAATGTTTGTTATTGTTTGGTTATCACCTTGATCCATTTTTATATAAACATAGCCTAATTGTTGGAGGTGCGGAGCATATAAATGGGTGCTATGAGTAATAGTCCCTCCCCATACTACTATGCCTGTACCTTTTTTAAATTTGTTTTTAAGTGATGTACAAGTGGCTTCAACAATGCTTAAGATAGGAATACCTATTTCTTTTTGAACTTGAGGTAAAAAATAAGTTGCACTGTTACACGGTAAAAGAATAATATCTACAGGATAATTGGCTAATTTTTTGCAACTTTCGACCATGCCTTCAACAGGGCTGTTTTCATTGTATAAAAAAGCTCTTGTTCTACTGGGTATGTGCGGATTATTATCCATAACAATTCTTAAATGTTCCCAGTCTTTTTTTGCTTGAGTTAAATCCAACAACTTCTTCATAAACGCTAATGAAGCATACGGACCCATACCTCCCAAAATGCCAATCGTTATTTTATTGTTTTTGTTCATTTGATGAAAAAATTATAAAATCATGGCTGTATCTGTGAATACTACCATTTATATATTCCTTGTAATCTTTTGGCTTTAGAAAGTCTTTTATATAGGTAAAAAAATACATCATTTCATACGAAACGGGTGAAGTGGATCTGACTAACTTAATAATTTTAGAATAATTCATGAATTTTTGTATTCTGCCTAATCGCAAAAAGCGGTATGACCTTTTTTGATATACTGGTTTAAAACCCGATTGAATGAAGATGTTTTTTAGTTCATTTGCTGTTCTATATGTGGCAAAATAGTTGGAATTATTGTTAATTTTTGTTTCTGATTCTAAACTTATTGTTGATCTATCTATAATTATACCATTTGGTTTTAGCCAGCGTTTTAACATATTAATCAGCCGTACCAAATCATCTGCTTTTATATATTGCGTAACCCCTCCAAAATATATGATGTCATATTTAATTTCGGGGTTAAAATTATTAACATCGCAGTAGTAAAAATTACAATTAGTAATATTCTTTAACTGCATGAGTTGTTTTGCAACTTCTATGGATGGTTTGCTGAGGTCAATTCCATCATATTGTTGTAAGTTTCTATGAAGATTTAAAGCCCATCTCCCTGCTCCACAACCAATTTCTAATAAAGTTTTGTTTTTACATTCAATAATTCTTTTTAAATGCTTACTTTCAAAATAGTTTCGATAATAAATTTCAACTTTCCCACAACATCCCATTGGGGCAACACCATCTGTTTCAGGATCTATTTGTGCTGAATTCCAATAATTGGTTACAATTTCTTTCATTAAGGTTTTATTTTACTTTGTAAAAAACTTAAAGATGCTTGGGCGGGATAATTATTACATATTTTTTCATTCCATGTATTTGAATGGTTGTTTTCTTTTACATCTTTGCCATATAGTGCATAAGGAACGGGTGCAAAACCATGTTTGCCATCTGTAGACCGCGTTTCATGGTCGCCACATACAATAATTCTGTAATTGTCTTTATAGGATTTTTCTAATTCCTGTAAAACAGTACCAATGATTTCCTTATCAATAAACTCAATAGCTTGTTTTTTCCCCATATAATTTAATTGATGTGCTTCTTCATCAGTAGCATTAATATGGATTAAGGTAAAATCGTAATGGTGCAAATACTTAATCCCGTATTCACCTTTTGTTTTGTAATTGGTGTCAATATATCCAGTTGCACCGGGTATAATATCATAATCTATATCTGCTGCCATTGCAATGCCATGCAAAAAATCAAGAGCACCTACAAAACCAGCCTTAATGCCTGTACGAGAAAAAAAGGATGGCCAATTTGGTTTGATTGAAGGACTCCACACCCAAAGCATATCGGCTTTGCAATCAGGAATGTTCATCTCTTTAATTTGGTTACGAGTATCTAATAAAAAATCATTTAGAGCTTCGTTAATTTCGCTTTTAATTTTAAAATCGGGCAATATATGTTTGATATTCTTTCCGATATTCATGTGTGGCTCGGCACACTTTATAGTTTTAGGGTCAACGTTTGCATTTCTTATAATAAGTGTATTTCTATAACTTTGCCCTGGATATAACTCCCAGTTAGAAAATGGAAGTTTAATTCGGGAAGTGATTTTTTTTGCATCGTTATCTGTAATTAAGCCAGCCGTAAAATCTGTAATTATTTCTTTGGTTTCATCTAATGAGATAAGATTGCATCGTAATACAAGGTCATTCTCATTCAACGGAATCCCCCTTGCTAATGCTTCAAATGAAGCTCTGCCTGCCGGGTAAAAATTTTCAGGTTCGTATCCTAATAGTCCCATTATACACACCATACTTTCAATAGGAAAACCGTTAAACACCGTATTTATTCTTCCAATTTCTCCTTTGGTGGCTATGTAATGAATGTTTGGAATAAATGCAGATTCAAGAGGAGTTCGATTACCTAACTCCTTTATTGGAGCATCGCCCAAGCCATCAATTATTATTAAAACAGTTTTAATCATTGTTAAAAATTTTTGTACAAACTTGTAGGTCTTCAACAGAATCTATTTCAAACCATTTTTTTTCCGATATATCTAATAATCTAATGTCTAATTCTTTTATATGTTCAGCTAAAATTAAATCGTAATACAGGTTGGTTTTTTTTTCTTCAACGGCTTTTTTTAACCATGTTATTAGTAATTGAATGTATTTATTTTCAACTGCTAAAATTCCAACTGATTTTGCATAAATATATCCGTTAGAATTTTTTATTTCATTATGTTTATATATACCGATTTGTGATACTTTATCAGCTTTACTTTTTAGATAACATCCATCTAATTCACTTATAGAAGAATCTGCAAACCAAGTGATTGGATGTATAGGTATTTTTGCAATGACTGATGGTTCGAAAAATACATCTCCTTCTAAGATGAGTACATTTTCATTTTGGGGAATTTGCTTTAGCCCCAGCAATAGGCTGTACATACTATTTGTTGAAGCATAACTCTCGTTTGTAATATAAAATATTTTTAGGTTTTTGAAAGTTGTACCTAATTTTGATTGTAGTATTTCGCCTAAGTAGCCTGTAACAATATAGACTTCTTTTACACCAACATCTTCCAGATTGTTTAAGGCATTGTGAATAATAGTTTTGTCCGTGACCAGTACTAATGGTTTTGGAACAGTATTTGTTAAAGGCTTTAAACGGCTTCCTTGCCCTGCAGCCAATATGATAGCAGTATTGTACATTTGATTATATTTTACTCCAAACACTTTCTTGGTGTATTTCACATCCACTATAGGCATAAGCATCAAACCTAGGATTATAACCGGTTATATCATGGTTTAATATTTCTATTAAGCAAGCCTCCTGAACTGAATCATCAGCGATACTTTCCCGTATCTTAAGCCATGGACTTAAATGGTATTTTCCTGGATATAAAAGTATTTTGGGAATCTCTGCTACAAATGCATGTTCTCCTATATCCAAATCTCCCGATATTCCTTCCCAGCATGATACAAGATAAGTTAATGCAGTTCCCGAAATACTACTAATTTTTATACCAACTTCTGCATTTTGCATATAGGTATGGATTTGTACTTTAAGTTTAACAGATATGGCATCTCCCATCAAAAAAACTCCTTTTTCTGTTTGCGTTTTAGGGTCATAAATATATATATTACTGATGAAGCCATACAACCTTGCTCCACTGTGATTTCTTAAGTCTCCTAAGTTTTTTGTGATGCTTTCTGTTGAAGTAGCCATGTATGTACTTAAAACGCTATTAACATCTGCATCTTGTGCCAAAGTTCCATTCTGCAGTAGTATCCCTTTGTTACAAAGGTCTTTGATTGAGTTCATATTATGACTCACAAACAACACAGTTCTTCCTTCTCCTTTGCTTACTTCGCCCATTTTACCCAAACACTTTTTTTGAAATTCGGCATCGCCCACAGCTAATACTTCATCCACAATCAGAATCTCACTTTCCAAATGGGCTGCTACTGCAAAAGCTAAACGTACATACATACCACTGCTGTAACGTTTTACTGGTGTATCTATATAACGTTCTACACCTGCAAAATCCACAATTTCATCAAACTTACGGGCTATTTCTTTTTTACGCATTCCTAAGATAGCACCATTGAGGAAAATGTTTTCTCTACCAGTCATTTCTGGATGAAAGCCAGTACCTACTTCTAGTAAACTAGCAATACGACCTTTTATTTTTAAATTACCTGTAGTGGGTGTAGTAGTTTTAGATAAAATTTTTAACAAGGTACTTTTTCCTGCACCATTTCGCCCAATAATACCTACAGCATCGCCTTGTTGAATATCAAAATTTATATCTTTTAAAGCCCAAACATAATCGCTGTTACCCTTACTTGTTCGGTCGTTGGTTTCACCAATTTTTAAAAAAGGATCTTCTTTGCCACGTACTTTAGCCCACCATCTGTTAATATCATGGCTTATGGTTCCTGTTCCAACTTCTCCTAACCTATATTGTTTGGAAATATTTTCAGCTTTTATTACTATGTTGCTCACTAATTGTATAAATTATTTTTAAGATAGTTATTATGATTGTCTAAAATAGTATTTTTTACATTCTCCCATGTTATTGGTAAAAGCATTACAGGCATTTCCTCATTTTCAGCATCATCAAAATAAATCAAACTTTTTAGTGCCAATGTTAATTGTTCAACTGTTTCGTAGTGTAACACCTATAATCTTTTAAAGAGGTTGCTGAAATATTGGCAATAAAATTTAGGGCTTTGGGTTCAAGCTCTCTAAAATGCATTGCTTGTTGAGCTATAAACTGAATATTAAATTGTTTATACAATATTTTCCAATCGTTCCATAAACCATATTCTAAAACTCGCTTTATAATTAAAGAAGCATGCTTTTCCCAATCCAATGTGTCTTTATTTACGTCCCAAAATAAATGGGGCGATAAGCCTGATTCTATTGGATTATTTGATTGCATTTATTTTGTTTTTGCAGAGATATGAATTTTGAGTTAAATTACACCGTATCCATAAATGTTTTTTCTACCTTATTAAAAATGATTGCTCCTATAGCTAATAATGCAAAAGCAAATACACTGCTATACCCTAAGTGCATCCAACTAAAAGTACCAGAGCCTGTAAATGCAAAACGAAAAGTTTCTATTACTGCAGAGAGTGGATTGGCTTTTATAATAAATGCATATTTTTCTGGTAAAGAGCTGATAGGATAAATAACAGGTGTTGCATACATTAAAAGTTGTATTCCAAAAGTAATTAAGAAAATAAGGTCTTTATATTTTGTAGTTAATGAACTAATAATCATTCCTGCACCTAAAGCAATAACTGCCATTAAAATTACTAAATATGGAGTAAGTAAAATGTACAAATTAGGATGTACGTTGGCACTTTGATACATATACCATAATAAAAGTAAAATAAACAGAAGAAATTGTATGGATAGTTTTATTAGCCCAGAGAATACTATTGATAAAGGCATTACCAAACGTGGAAAATACACTTTACCAAACATATTGGCATTGTCTTTAAAAACAGTGGATGTTTTAGTAAAACATTCAGAGAAATAGTTCCAAAATGTAATGCCACACAAATAAAATAAAATAGGAGGAAGCCCATCTGTAGATATTTTAGCAATATTGCCAAAAACAATAACATACATAATGGTTGTAAGCAAGGGTTGTACAAAAAACCAAAGCGGACCTAAAATAGTTTGTTTATAAAAAGTTACAAAATCTCGTTTAACAAACATGAACATTAAATCTCTGTAATGCCATACTTCTTTTAGTTTTAAATCTAGCAAGGAGTTTTTGGGTGTTATTTCTTCTGTCCAGTGTTGCATGTATTCTATTTTATTTGTCTTGATTTATTGGTATTAATTAAATTATCTTTTTTAAAAAAAATTTTACCCTTTTAGTTTTAGAAATAATTTTCTACTGCAAATTGATATTGACCAATAAAAATATTTTTAAAGGCAGATAAATTATTTTGCTCGTAAAATAATAACATAGCTTTTTTGTAATCTATAGAATTTACAGTTCTGTAGGAAAGTGGGCAATAACCATAACTTAATAATACTGCATTGCTAACAATTCTTGAAGTTCTTTTATTGCCATCCATAAAGGGTTGTATGTAGGATAAAAGAATTAAAGTAAGTAATGCTTTTTCAAAAACATTTTCTTTCTGATTTACAATTTCACACATAGAAGTCATAGCTTCTTTTATTTGAAACTGATTATCTAAAGGTTTATAATTGGTACCAGAAATACCCACTTTTTTATTTCTAACATTTATATCAATATCTAATTGCTGTACTAAAACTTTATGAATATCTTCAATATTAGAGATTGTTAAAGTAAAAAAATAATCTGGGTGCTGTATAATAAAATCAATAGCTTCTTTATGATTTAAAAGCATAAAAGCCTCTTCTTGTGTTTTGCCCTCTGCTGTTTCTTTTTCTTTTAATAGCCTTTCTGTTTCTAATAAAGAATAGGTATTGCCTTCTATTTGAGATGATTTCCAAGATAAATCTATAGCTAAACGTTCCAAATCTTTTTTTAATTCATTTTTAGAAAGCTTTGCTATTCTATTTTTAAAAGTAACATGAAATTTTTCTAAGATACCTAATTCTGAATTGCTAAAAATATTTTTAGCTGATAATAAGTTTTTAAAAATGTTATAATTGAAAGAGTTAATTATTTTTCGTTCATCAATTTCATTTTTAAAATAAGTATCCACGGATATAGGTTCAATTAATTCATATACAGGCGATACTGCATACTTTGTGCTTTTCCCTTTTCCAATAATTTCTAATAACCCTTCAGTTGTCATTGATTGTAGTAAACGTTTTATAGTTGCGTAACTTGCTATAATTCCAGCATTAGTCATAATTTCTTTTGAAGAAGTATGAGGGTTATTCTTGAGAAAATTAATAATTATCTGCTGATTTTCGTTCACAACTTAAATTTATATAGCTCAATTAATAGTTACTTAAAGTTCATTTTAAGGTAAAATTGAGCCATATTTTAGGAAAACTTGAGCTCAAAATATTTAAGAATTATTTTCTAAATATTTTTTGCCACCATTTTAGTTTTACATTATCATCAAAATAGCCTTGCTTATTACTATCAAAATAAGGATCTTTTTTTCTTCCTCCATAAATGTATCTATTGTAGCCATAACCCATTCCATATCTATACATATAACCATAACCATAACCATAGCCATAACCATAATAGCCATATCGGCCTGCAAGATTTACATCGTTTACCACAATGGCCATATTTTTTAATTTCTCTTCATTATGTAAGTCATTAATAAAGTCTAATTGTTTTTTTAATGTATATCGCTGGCGAATAACGTACAAATCAACATCGGCATATTTACTTAATGCAAAAGAATCGCTTACTAAGCCTACTGGTGCAGAGTCTAATACAATATAATCGTATTTATCTTTTAAAATATTAAAAAACATTTCCATTCTACTGTTAATAATCAACTCAGCAGGATTAGGAGGAATAGGACCTGTATTATATAAATGTAAATTAGGATGTTTTTTTAAAGTTTTACAAATAGAATTAATGTCATTAGTTTGCCCTATAAGAAAATTGGTAATACCTCTATCATTATTATCCTCTATTTCATCTAAATTTATACCTTTTAGTTTACGTAAGTCAAACTCTAAAAGAGCTACTTTTTTTTCGGTTAAAGCCAATACTGCTGCAAGATTTAAGCTAATAAATGATTTTCCCTCTCCACTAATGGATGAGGTAACTAATATTGTTGTTGCTTTGCCATCATTGGCTGTAGGCAAAATAAATTGCAAGTTGCTTCTTAATATTCTAAACTGTTCGGCTACTACATTTCTACTGTTTTCTACTACAATTTTACCCACTGCATCTAAGTGGCTTATCTCACCTGTAATGGGTATTTTAGTTCTTTCAGCAATATCTTGCCTTGTAGTAATCTTATCGTTCAGTAAGTCTAATAAATAAATAATACCAATAGGAATGAGTAATCCTAAAATAATGGAAAATACTTTAATTTGAGTACTTTTAGGCTCTACAGGAACTGATGAAGCAATTGCATCATCCATTGCTTGATAGTTAGACTCTGTAGATACGGAAGCAATGGCTGTTTCCTCTCCTTTCTGTAAGAGATATAAATATAATTTTTCTTTAATTGCTTTTTGCCTGTTTATTTCAATCATTTTTAATTCTTTGTCAGGCAGTGTAGCTAACTTTTCCATATCTACATCTGTTCTTCCATCATAGGTACTTATTTTTAATAATTTTGATTGTTTTAGAATAGCTCCTGCTTCTAAAATACTTTGTTTAAACTGACTAATTTGATTATCTAACTCTATAAGTTTAGGGTTATCTTTATTGGATACAAAATCTTCTTTTTCTTTTTGTGCTTGTAAATCGTTATACTTGGCTATTAATGTATTGTACGACATATCCTCAACTCCTAAGTTAGAAGGAATGACTTTTGATTTACCTAAGCTTTTATCGTTTCTTAAATAGTTGTCGATATAATCTATATTTTGAATATCTAGTCTAAGTTTCAAAACTTCTTCTTCCGCTTTAGACAATCTTATTTGTATATAATTATATTCGCCAGATGCATCAAAAAATCTGTTTGCTTTTTTATAGTCTCTTATTTGTATTTCAAGGTCGCTTAATTCTTTTTCTACTATTTTTAATCTATTATTAA
>JAIBAV010000038.1 GCA_019695015.1 Chitinophagaceae bacterium | reverse complement strand
GGAAAAATTACTACTTTACATACACCTGGTGGGCATGGAGTTCGTGTAGATAGCCACGTTTATGCAGGCTATACAATTCCTCCTTATTACGATAGTATGATTGGTAAATTAATAACTATTGCCAGAACAAGGGAAGAAGCTATAGATACTATGTACCGTGCACTTAGTGAGTATGTAATTGAGGGAATTAAAACAACCATTCCTTTTCATTTACAACTTATGCAAAACGAAGATTTTAGAAATGGAAATTTTACCACAAAATTTTTAGAAACATTTAAACTAAAATAATTTTATAAGAAATATTAAACTAAAAACTAAAACTAACATAGCTTTTAGGATTATCTAACTTATAGCTTACATCTTTACCATTTGCTGTTAGCTGAATAATATTCATTTGTTCTTGCTTATAATCATATAAAAGAGAACAGTTAATGCCAACTTTTTTTATGGTATTTATTTGAGGTATTTCATAATAAATCCATACACTTTCCTTATTTATTTCAAAGCCTAAATATTGTATAGAAGATATTTTATCATCTATGGTAATTCTTAATTTATCTTGAATATATTTATTGATAAGTTTATCCGTTGCAGCTATGTCTTTTGGAGCACTAAGGTTAATAGGGATATTGCCAAATTTTCGTAAAGTAAGTTCCAAATCATCTGTAAATATTCTTATAGATATTTCTACATTTTTATCTTTTGCATTATGATTAATTTCTACTTTACTTACATAAAAAGGATGTAATAAAGCAATACAACCAACCAATAACCAATTAAATAAACTATTTACCATTTAAAATCATTATTTTGCTAAGGTAATAAACCTACTTAAATTTCAAGTTTAGAAAAGAACATAGTTGGCTTAATTTTTTAATTTTAATCAAATAATTACTGACTTAAATCTATGGGAAATTTTCAGTTATACTTTGATATTGGATTTAAACATATTGTAAATATTGGAGCATTAGACCATATTTTGTTTATGGCTGCCATTGCACTTAGATACCAATTTTTCGATTTTAAAAAACTGCTAATTATTGTAACAGCTTTTACAATAGGCCATGCAATAACCTTAGCATTAGCCATTTTTCAATTAATTAGTTTACCTAAAAACTGGATTGAGTTTTTAATAGCTGTTACAATAATTGTAACATCATTCAGTAATTTATTTGTAAAAAAATTTGTTTACAAAGGCAAGTTTCCGCCCATCTATTATTTTGCATTAATTTTTGGTTTAATTCATGGTATGGGCTTTGCATCAGAATTTGTTGCTTTAGAAGGCACAGGTTTATCGGCAGCACTAAATTTATTATATGCTAATATTGGTATAGAAGTAGGGCAGCTTTTGTTTGTAATAGTTGTTTTAGTAATTTCATTTATTTGTCTAAATATTCTAAAGCTTAACCGAAGAGAATATATTTTATTTACAAGTGGTGCTATTTTTGGTGTAGCTTTAGAAATGGCACTAACTCGTTTACCTTTTTAAATTTTTTAAGATGAAGAAAGTTATAGTAGGAATTATAATGCTTTTAGGCACTAACGCCTTTTCGCAAAATATTCAAAATAATCCCAATAGTAATCATGGTAATAAGTTTGAACAATTAGGCATTATACTGCCTACGCCTAATTCCTATAGAGCAGCAAGTGGTGCCCCAGGAGGTAAATATTGGCAGCAAAGGTGCGATTATAATATTGTTTGTGAATTAGATGAGAAGAAGCTAACACTTACCGGCTTTGAAACATTAACTTATTTTAATAACTCGCCAGATGTATTAAATTATTTATGGTTACAGTTAGATGAAAACCAACACAGCACTATAAATAATGCTAATTATCAAGAGTCTAATATGCTTAACACTACACTAAGTGTAGCGGAATTACAAAGAATGGAAGATGCTAAGAAAGATAATGGCTATGGTACACAAATTACAAAAGTAACCGACGCTACAGGCAACTTGTTAAGCTATACTATTAATAAAACCATGATGAGGGTTGATTTAAAAACACCTTTAAAACCTGGTCAGCAATTTGTTTTTAAAATAAACTGGTTTTACAAAATGGCTAATAGAATGTCTATGGGCGGTCGTGGTGGATATGAATTTTTTCCAGAAGATGGCAACCATATTTTTACAATGACACAATGGTTTCCTAGGCTTTGTGTGTATAGCGATTTTCAAGGTTGGCAAAATCATCAGTTTACAGGCAGAGGAGAGTTTGCATTAACATTCGGAAATTATAAAGTACAAATAACAGTACCTGCAGATCATATTGTAATGTCAACAGGAGAGTGTAATAATTATAACCAAATGCTAACTGCCACACAACAACAACGTTGGCAAAAAGCACAAACCACAAATGAGCCACTAGAAATAGTAACCTTAAACGAAGCCACAAAAGCCGAAGCTACTAAAAGCAGTAAAAAGAAAACTTGGATTTATACAGCAAATAATGTTAGAGATTTTGCATGGTGTAGCTCTCGTAAATTTATTTGGGATGCTATGCCTGTGAAAATTGAAGGTAAAAAAGTAATGTGTATGAGTGCCTATCCAAAAGAAGCGTATCACCTTTATCGTAAATTTTCTACCAAAGCAGTAGCTCATACTATAAAAACATACTCAGATTTTACAATACCATATCCTTATCCTGTAGCACAAAGTATAGAAGCAAGCAATGGAATGGAGTACCCAATGATTTGCTTCAATTTTGGAAGAACAGAAAAAGATGGAACCTATTCTGAAGCTACTAAAAACGGAATGATAGGAGTAATTATTCATGAAGTAGGCCATAACTTTTTTCCAATGATTATTAATAGCGATGAACGCCAATGGAGCTGGATGGATGAAGGCTTGAATACTTTTGTTGAATACTTAACCGAAGAGTTATGGGATAATAAATTCCCCTCAAAAAGAGGCCCTGCATTTTCTATAACAGATTACATGCGTTTACCCAAAGACCAATTAGAGCCTATTATGACCAACAGCGAAAATATTATACAATTTGGTCCTAATGCTTATAGCAAACCTGCTACAGGGTTAAATATTTTAAGAGAAACAATTATGGGCAGAGAGTTATTTGATTTTGCATTTAAACAATATACCAAAAGGTGGGCATTTAAACATCCAGAACCTGCCGACTTTTTTAGAACAATGGAAGATGCAAGTGGAGAAGATTTAGATTGGTTTTGGCGAGGATGGTTTTTTAGTACAGATGCTTGCGATATTGCACTTGATAGTGTAAAATATGCTACTTATGATGCAACCCCACCTACAGAAAGAACAATGAAAAACAAACCAAGAGCATTAGATAAGCCACTTGTTCCTTTATTTGATGATATTTCTAAAATTAGAAACAGAGAAGATAAAAAAATTGTTTTTGCAACCGATGCAGACACTTCTTTAAGAGATTTTTATTGGCGATATGCAAGAGGCATTGAACCATACGATACAACAAAATATTTACCAGAAATTGGTAATGCTGCCATTATGCAACCAATGGATATTGCTACCCAAGAAAAATATACAAATACACATTTATACGAATTAAGCTTTATTAATAAAGGCGGCTTGGTAATGCCTATAATAGTAGAATTTACTTTTGAAGATGGCACCAAACAATTAGAAAAAATACCTGCACAAATTTGGCGTAAAAATGAACACAAGGTTACTAAAGTATTTATGACACCCCAAAAAGCAGTTTCAATAACATTAGACCCTATGAAAGAAACTGCAGATATTGATGAATCTAATAATACTTGGTTTGCTAAAAATGAAACAGTACAACCTAGCAAATTTAAAATTTTTAAAAGTGGGCCATTTAACAGAAGAAATATGATGGGGCCTCAAAAAAATCCCATGCAAGCTGCTCAAGAAAAGAAGAATTAATTCAAAAAAAAAGTAAAAATATTGGCTCACCAAATTATAAATAGAAGAAATATTTACAACCTTTAAACTGCATGATTAAAGCAAGTAATATTAAAATTGCTACAATTACTGATCTGGAGGAGATAATAACTATTTACAATTTTGCAGTTTTAGCAAAATTTGAAACAGCCGATATAACAACCATAAATTGGACAAAAAGAAAAACCTGGTTTAAAGAGCATACAGCAACCTTATACCCTATTTATGTTTATAAAGTAAATAATAAAGTGTTAGGCTGGATAAGTATTAGCCCCTACAGAAAAGGGCGAATGGCGTTAAAAAACACTGTAGAAGTAAGTTACTATATACACCCTAATTTTAAAAATAAAGGAATTGGATCTTTATTGTTAGCCCATGCAATAAATGCATGTAAGACATTAAATTATTATAACTTAATAGCTATTGTAATAGATAAAAATGTAAAAAGCATAATGCTTCTTAAAAAATATAATTTTAAAAAGTGGGGCAAATTACCCAATGTTGCCATATTTGATAATATACAATGTAGTCATTTGTATTATGGTTTAGCTCTCAAGTAAAAATTAACTTTTACCCAAACAAACTTCTAAATAAAACATTTAACGCTTAGGGTTAAATTCTTTTAGTTATACAAAATACCCAATTGGCGGTATTTTTTTTTTGTGAACTCCTTCTATTTTTATTCAATAATTTTTAAAGTGAAAAAATATTATTCAACTCTAACCTTGTTATTGATATTTATTCAATTACAGGCTCAAAAACAAACTGCTGCAGGCTTAATAAGTTTAGAGCCAGATGGCATTGTAAATATTATAACTGATATGACATTAAGCCCAGATAACAAAACCTTATTTTTAACAGGTTATGGCGGAAGGGCTTATTTGTATGATGCTACAGAAAAAGGTAAAATAAAACCCATTTGGAAAAATTCTTCTTTAAGTGGATTAAGTACAGGAGCCATTTGTTCTTTTAGTCAAGATGGTAAATATATAATGATACGAGGACTAAAAAGTACAATAGCTAAAACAAGGGCTGTACTATTTTCCAATTATCCTAAAAGCTGGCAAAAAGACGATGATGTGTGTGTGCTAGATGCCGTTACAGGCAATACAATATTTTCTACACCCAATGCTTATGCAATAAGTATATCAAATAATACAGCATTTGTAAGCGATAAAGATGGATTTAAGTTTTTCTCCTTACCCGATGGTAAGCTAACTAAAACTATTAAAGTAGAAGATAATGAATATGCAGCTATAAGCCCAAGTGGAAAGTATATTGTAGAAAGTTGGGATGCAGATAAACAAACTTTTAAAGATGTTCCATCTATTGTACATAGAAGAACAGAATTGAAGAATGCATACCGAGCCAAAAAAATTTTAGTGATCTATGAAACTTCTAACTTAGATAAACCCATAGCATATAGTAACGATGAAATAGATGTAGTAACCAATATGCAATTTAGCCCTGATGAAAAATTTGTTTATTTACAAATGCAATTAGCTGGGCAAGAAAATTCTACTGTACCCAACCCGTATGCTTTTCAACGAGTAAACATTGCAACAGGAGAAATTGATAAATCGTTTGGTATAAAAGCCAATTACTGTAAAGTAGATTTTGAAAATAATAAAGTAACTAGCCTTGTTGCAGGCGG
>JAIBAV010000122.1 GCA_019695015.1 Chitinophagaceae bacterium | reverse complement strand
ATATATTATTCTACAGCAGAATTGCAAAAGAAGAAAATAAATTTTTATTACATGAAGTTATTGAAACAATTTGCGAAAAATTAATTAATAGGCATCCGCATATTTACGGTAATGTAAAAGTAGAAAGTGAAGAAGATGTAAAAAGAAACTGGGAGAAAATAAAACTTAATGAAGGGAAAAAGAAAAGCGTATTAAGTGGTGTGCCTACTGGCTTGCCTGCTATAATTAAAGCAAGCAGAATGCAAGAAAAAGCCAAACAAGTTGGATTTGAATGGGAAAATAAAAATGATGTTTGGAAAAAAGTGGAGGAAGAAATGTGCGAATTACAAGAGGCAATTAAGCATAATAATCAGCAGCATATAGAAGAAGAATTTGGCGATGTACTTTTTAGCTTAATAAATTATGCACGGTTTTTGAAGATAGATGCAGAAGGTGCTTTAGAAAAAACCAATCAAAAATTTATGCATAGGTTTAAAAGCATGGAAGAAATTGCAACAGCCAAAGGAAAATCATTAACCAATATGAGTTTAGAAGAAATGGATAGTATTTGGAATGAAATAAAAAAAGCAAATAATTGAGCAACTTAACCAAACTTATACATCAAAAAAAAATATTGTTGTTATTAGTAGCAGCAATATTATATCTAGTATCTTTTATAGTTACCCTTTTTTATAACTATGCCAATAACCCTACAAGAGTACAAGAGAAACTAAGTAAATCTATTCAAAAAAAGGAAAGAAGCTTTGAAGGTTTTTTAGCGAATAAACAAATAATTGAAAGCATCATTTACGATACTTTAAACAACACCAATAAAAATAATTTACAGGAGTACAACTATGGCATTTATATATACAAACAAAAACAACAACCAGAGCTAATATATTGGAATAACAATAATTACTCCATTGCAAAATCAGACATTCTAAAAAACGATAACACATTTATTGTACGTTACCAAAATGGCATTTTTGAATGTATAAAACAAACAATTAATATTCATAATAACCAATTTATTGTTGCTGCCTTATTACCCATTCACAGGCACTTTTTTATTGAAAATAAATATTTAAAAAGTGCTTTTGATGAGTATCCTGAGTTTGATGATTATTACGAAATAACCAATAATAGCAATGGTTACAGTATAACAAATACAAAAGGCAATTCAATTTATACTATTTCTAAAAAAGCAGGTGCCAACAATACTAATTATAATTTAATTACTATATTATTACGAATTGCTGCCATTGTATGTTTGTTTTTTTACTTGCACTTTTTGTGTTTAAAAACTCTTCAAAAAAAAGGATTTAATAAAGCATTCTTACTTTTATCCACTGTTTTAATATTGCTTAGAACAATATCCTATTTCATCAATTTTCCATTTAATTTTAGTCAATTACCACTTTTTGATCCATCTGTATATGCTTCAAACTTTTTACATCCTTCCTTAGGCGATTTACTTATTAATTGTATTTTAATTTTCTGGCTGATTATTTTTTATAAAGTTAATTGCACACTAAAAAACTCGGCTTTATTATTCATTATCAGAAATAAAAAGTTACAAAAAATTGTTCCTTACATTCATTTAGTGGCACTTGTAATAATTACTTTTTTGTGTACTAGTACCATTAAAAGTTTGGTATTAGATTCAAAAGTATCATTAGATGTTACCAACTTTTTTAGTTTAACTTGGTTTAGCATAGTAAGCTTTATTATTTTATGTTTTTGCGTATTAATTTTTTATCATTTATCTCACTTATTACTTAATGCTGTTTTTAATTTTCAAATTTCTTTGTTTAAACAATTGTTGATTATTGCTTTGGCAGGTTTGGCACTACTAAGCAACCAATTAATATCAGTTTCAGCAACGTCTAATTTGCTTACTATTTTATGGTTACTTATTTATGTAGTTATTATTAATTTTCGCAAAGTAGATACTAGTATTTATTTACTACATTCTACATTCTTTATATTCTGGATATTATTTTTTTCAATAAATGTTGCAGCATTATTAATGTTACAAAACAATTATATAGAAACAGAACAAAGAAAAAAATGGGCCGAGGAATTAGCAGAAAAAATAGACCCTAATAGTGAAACACTTTTAAAAATTGCAACTACAAATTTTAATGACGAATTTTTGCAACACAACTTTCATAGATTTCAAGAAGAGTTTTCGAATAAATTTATTAAAGATAGTTTGGTGAATGAGAACTTTTCTGGTTACTTAAACAAATACGATACAAGAATTTATACTTTTGACTGTGCTTTTAATCCTTTGTTTAATGATGATTCTCTACCCTTTTCTGTTATTAGAACAATTGTTCTAAATCAAAGCAAAAGCACTACTATTGTTAACTTACATAGTTTTGAAGATGCCTATCAAAAAGAAAATTATCTATATGAAAAAAATATTGTAGCAGATAGTGGAACACTTGGATATTTATTTGTTATTGTTAAACCAAAACAATATAAAAGCGAAGCAATATATCCTGAATTATTTAAACAGGTTAAAGATTTATCCAACGATTTTAATATTCATTATGCTTATGCAATTTATAATAATGGAGCTTTAATAAATAGCTTCAATAATTATAATTTTCCATTTGCACATCATGTTTCAAAAACTCCTTCAGGAAAATATAAAATAATTAAGCAAGGTTCTTATAAAGAATTGTGGTATAGTAACCAATCGGGAAAAACTGTTGTTATTGTTAAAAAGAGCTCAACACTGCTAGAGTTGTTTACTTTATTTGCCTATTTATTTTGCACCTTTTTAATTTTAGTGGCTCTGCTGCATATTGCAAGTTTTTTAATTAAAACAAGATTAAAAAAAGAAGCAATTAAACAGGTATTACAATTTAAAATTAGTACACAAATTCAAGCTATAATTATAATGATTAGTTTGTTTTCATTTATTGTTATAGGCGTTACTACCATTTCATTTTTTATTTATCGTTTTAATCAAACAAATCAAGAGAGACTTTCTAAAACTATTCAGGTTATGGCAAATCAAGTAGAAGAAAAATTGAAAACTACTACTGCCAATTTAGCGTTTGATGATATGGTGGATATTACTACACTAGGTTTTGGAAATAGTTTAGAAAAAGTGATAAATGATGTTTCAGAGATTTATAATACCGATATTAATTTATACAATAATACAGGCACACTCATTGCCTCCACACAGCCATACATTTATAATAAACAGCTATTAAGCGAAAAAATGAACCCTATTGCATTTGAAACTTTAAATAAAAATAAAAGTGTAAGGTTTATACAATCCGAGTCAATTGCAAGTTTTAAATATTTAAGTATTTACTTACCTGTAAATGATTCTGATGGCAATACGTATGCATTTATTAATATTCCATTTTTAAACTCTCAGGCAGAATTAAACCAGGAAATTTCTGGCTTTTTATCTACACTAATGAACTTAAATGCATTTATATTTTTGTTAGCAGGTGCAATAGCATATATGGCTACAAATAAAATTACTGCTTCTTTTAGTTTAATTGGCAACAAAATGAAAGCAATTAATTTTGAGCATAAAAATGAAACTATAGAATGGAAGAGAAATGATGAGATTGGAATTTTAGTAAATGAATATAATAAAATGGTTTTAAAGCTTGAAGCTAGTGCAAAAGCATTGGCTAAAAGTGAAAGAGAGGGTGCTTGGAGGGAGATGGCAAGACAGGTTGCTCATGAAATAAAAAATCCTCTTACCCCTATGAAACTCAGTATTCAATATTTGCAAAAGTCTATAGAAACCAAACAAATTAATACTCCAGAGCTTATTAAAAATGTAAGTAAAACATTAATAGAACAAATAGAACAGTTAGCAAGAATTGCAAGTGATTTTTCTCAGTTTGCAAATATAGAAAACACACAACCCGAAGTATTTAATGTCTCAGAAATAATTGCTTCATTAATAAAGTTGTATAATACAAGAGAAGATGTTCATTTTGTTTGGCATGAACCAAGTGAAGATTTTTTGATTTATGCAGACAAGTCTCAAATAAGCCGTTTATTAAAAAATCTTATTTCTAATGCAATTGAAGCAGGAAATGAAAACAAGCAAGTTGAAATAATGATTACTCAATTAATAAATAACAACAATATTGAAATTGCAATAAAAGATAATGGCACTGGTATAGATGAAGCATTGAAACAAAAATTATTTACTCCAAACTTTACTACTAAATCATCTGGTACAGGTTTAGGTTTGGCAATTTGTAAAGGAATTGTTGAAAGAGCAAATGGTACTATATATTTTACAACTCAAAAAAATATTGGTACTACCTTCTTTATTAGTTTACCAAGAGCATAAAAAAAATCCGATTAAAGAAATTTAATCGGATTTTTTTAGTAGTTACACTATTATTTAATCTTTTATAAATTTAGATACAGTTATGTTTCCATCGGTATCTATTGTTTTAAGCATATATACTCCTTTTGTTAAAGAACTTACATTTAAACTATGAATATTTTTACCAATAGTTGCTGTATAGTTACTTTGCAAAATAACCGATCCTCTTGCATCAATTACTTGAACACTTATTTTATTATTTCTAATAGCTGTATATTCAACATTTAATGTATGCTTAGCAGGATTAGGGTATAAAGTAACATGAGCATTTCCTCTCTCAAAATTAATTACAGCTATATTGCTATAACTAAATTTGCCATCCATATCTACTTGTTTAACTCTATAATAGTTCATTCCTTTTAAAGGTGCTTTATCAACTAAACTGTAATTTTTAATTGCATTGCTATTACCTGCAGAAGTTACAGTTCCAATTTTAGTATTAAAATCTTTACCATTATCAGCACGTTCAATTTCAAAATGGCTACTATTAATTTCAGTAAGGGTTCCCCAATTTAAGATAACATCATTATCTTTTTTCTTAGCTGTTAAATCTGTAAATGTTACAGGTAATGTGCCTTTAACTATAACGGTAACTGCATTTCTGCTTAAGTCAGCACAAGTTGTAGATGGGTTATTAGTTATTGCAGAGGTAAGAGCTGCAAAGCTACCACCAGCAAAACCATTTATAGCTGCAGCATGTGCAGATAAGTAACTAATTCCATAAACAGTATAAGTACCTACAGGGTATGTTGCAGAGTTACTTAAATTAGCAGTTGCACTAATAGCTTTAATATTATTAGTGGCATTATCTACAATTACATAACTGTAACTATAGCTAGCACCAGGGTCTGCATAAATTCCAGCACCATTATACAAAACTCCAGGGCCAGTTGCCATATTAAAACTATAGTTATGTGGTAGAGCAACAACAGGGTTACCAGATACATAATATACCCCAACAACAATATAGTATGGCATACCAGCAGTTAAAAATACACTAACCCCATTTGCCAAACTATTACCTTGTAAGTTAGAAGTAATCCAGTTGTTACATAAGTTACCAGGATCAAAACTATTTACATACAAATTAAATACAGAAGAACCAGTACGTGTAATTACATATGCACCAGATACAGATGCAGTAAATGCATATACATCATAATTATATTGATTAGAATATTGTACACAAGTTAA
>JAIBAV010000039.1 GCA_019695015.1 Chitinophagaceae bacterium | reverse complement strand
TTTACTATATTTACATTTAATAACAATTTAAAGCAGCAAATGAGCATTTTATTTGCTCATTATTATTGATGTTTATAAAAGTTAAATGTAATTATCTGTGCAGTTTTTTGTTAAACTTATATATATTAAAAAATTTATTTTACTACACTTCTTAGTCCTCTTAAGTAGTTTAATATTTGCTCAAAAACCTACAGCCAATTTTACTACTAATGTTATTAAAGGTTGTGCACCATTAATAGTTCAGTTTAACGATTTATCAACTAATATTCCAACCAATTGGTCATGGGATTTAGGAAATGGCGTTACCTCAACGCAACAAAATCCAGTTACTACTTACTTTACTCCTGGTGTATATACTATTAAGTTAATTGCCATTAATGCAAGTGGTGCCGATACAGTTATTAAAACAAATTTTATAACTGTACACGATGTGCCAACTGTAAATTTTAATGCAGATAAACAAACTGGCTGTTTTCCATTAAAGGTTCAATATGGCGATATGAGTGTTGCCAACTCAGGAAGTATTACAACTTGGAATTGGGATTTTGGCGATGGCACTACTTCAACAATAAAGAACCCACAACATACTTATGTTGTTGCAGGAAATTTTCCTGTAACATTAAAAATAATTAATAGCGAAGGATGTACAAAAACATTAACCAAACCAAACTATATTAATGTACCTGGTGGGGTTATAGCAAATTTTGATATTGGCTCTATCTCTAGTTGTACTTTACCAGTAGATGTTTCATTTAATAATACATCTACAGGAACAGGAATTTTAAATTATCAGTGGGATTTTGGTAATGGTAACACTTCAACACTTCCAAATCCTACAACTAACTATAATAGCAATGGTTCCTATTCTGTTACTTTAATTACTAGTAATAACCAAGGTTGTAAAGACACTTTAGTTAAAACAAATGGTGTAATAATTGGAACTGTTAAAGCAGATTTTAGTTTTGTTGGAACTTGCTTAGATTATCCAACTGTTTTCACCAACACATCCACACCAGCAACTGGTACATATTTTTGGAGTTTTGATGATGGCACAACCTCAACAACCAAAAACCCAGTTAAAACATTTGCTATTACCAATAGCTTTAATGTTAAAATGGTTGCAGATTTTGGTGCATGTAAAGATTCTGTAACAAAAAATATTACTATTAACCCTTCTCCAAATGCAGACTTTACAAACAATCCAACTGGTGGTTGTCTGCCACCCTTATCTATAAATTTTGTTCCTGCTACATCTACTAATGCAGCTTATTTATGGAACTTTGGTGATGGAAATACTTCCATCCAAGTTTCTCCAACCAATATATTTCAAAACTTAGGAGCCTTTAATGTTTCATTAATTACAACCAATGCTTTTGGCTGTAAGGATACCGTTGTAAAAAATAATGCAGTAATTATTGCACCACCAGATATAAAAGTATTTACAGAAGGTGCACCATTTAGTGGATGTGCACCCTATACAAGTAACTTTAAAGTATATGTGGAATCGCAAGATTCAATTGCAACTTATGAATGGGACTTTGGAGATGGAACACCCATAGTTACTGGTAGTAATCCTTCTCATACCTATAATGCAGTGGGATTATATACTATTCAAGTTGTTGTTACAACCATAAATGGATGTAAGGACACTTTAATTGCAACACAAACGGTAAAGCTTTATGATAAACCAACTGCAAATTTTTCTGCAACACCTTTAAATGCTTGTGCTAAAGATAATATTGCTTTCACCAATTTATCTTCAAGTAATGTAAGTACCTGGTCGTGGAGTTTTGGTGATGGTGGAACTTCCACTGCATCAAACCCTATTTATAATTATACCGATACTGGATTTTTTGCTGTAAGGTTAATAGTGTCAAATAATAATTGTAAAGATACATTGCAACTAAATAATTATATATACATTAATCCACCTATTGCTTTGTTTTATACTGTTTTTAGCTGCGATACTCCTTTAACAAGAACCTTTATAGATCAATCTAAAGGAGCTGGATTAACTTACTTATGGGATTTTGGAGATGGGAACACATCAACTGCACAAAGCCCAACACATACTTATGCAACTTATGGTATTTATAATGTTAAGCTTACTGTAACAAATGGTGTATGTACACATTCTGCAACTGCACCTGCTAATCTTTCATTTAATAATCCAATTTTGGTTACTACTGATACTGCATTTTGTAAATATGCCTTAGCTACATATAAAATAAATAACATAGTTCCATCCTTAATTACTTCCTATGTGTGGGATTTTGGCGATGGTACAATAATGAGTGGCTCCAATATAGATTCAGTTACACATGCATACACCACAAATGGCAATGTAGCTCCAACTGTAATTATAAATGATGTTGCTGGTTGTGCAGATACATTAACTATTTCGCCACCAATTAAAATCTTTGGACCAAATGCTAATTTTGTAAATCAGCCAGGTACTTGCTTATATGATACAATTAATTTCACCAATACATCTACAACAGATGGTATTCATAACTTAACACAAGTAATTTGGAATTATGGTGATGGTATAACAGATACACTAACTTCTCCACCATACCAGCATCAATATAATGCAACTGGTTTTTTTACTGTTAAATTAAAAGTGTTGGATGACTTTGGCTGTTATGATACTTTAATAAAACCAAATGCTGTTCAAATAACCAAGCCTATTGCAGGTTTTTTTAGTAACGATACTATTAGATGTGCAAATAGCAATGTAACATTTCAAGACACTTCTAAAGGAGTTAACCTTACTTATTTGTGGAATTTTGGAGATACTCAAACTGCAACACAACAAAACCCTCAACATCCCTATTTGCTTCAAGGGCTTTACTCGGTTAAATTAAAAGTTACTGATATTTTTGGATGTGTAGATACACTTTTAAAACCATTGTATATTAGGGTTGCCAATTCGGTTGCTAACTTTAAATTTTTACAAGGAGATACTTTGGGTTTGTGTTATCCTTTTTTAATAGAAACTGCTAATTTATCTTCTGATGCGGTTAGTGTAAATTGGAGTTTTGGTGATAATGGCTTTTCTAATTTAGATACACCTTCTCATATTTATACTTATGCAGGTAAATACACTTTAAAACTAAAAGCTTATGGCTATGGGGGTTGTGTTGATTCAACCCAAAAAGATATAATTGTACGAGGGCCAACAGGTACATTTTCTTACAGTCCATTACAGTTTTGTTCACCAACTGTTGTAAACTTTGTTGCTCATACAAAAAACAACGCAACCTTTGTTTGGGACTTTGCAGATGGGGTAATTACATTAACACCAGATTCTACAATTTCTCATACCTACAATACACCTGGTATTTACAGGCCTGGAATTATTATGATAGATTCAGCAGGGTGTCAAGTGCCAATTATTGGAACAGATACAGTAAGAGTAGCAGATGTAAGCACTCTTATAAAAGTACCACAAACAAATTTCTGCGATTCTGTTCAACTTAATTTTTTAGACTCAACTATTGTTTATAACGATACTGTTTCAACCTATTTATGGAACTTTGGAGATGGAGTTACCTCAACAATAAAAAACCCTACTCATTTTTACAATCAAACTGGTAGTTATAAAATTACTTTAAAAGTAACAACCAACTTAGGATGCACTAATACCGATACACTGAATGTTCCTATTAACGTTGTGCAAACACCTTCAATAGCTATTACAGGAGATTCAATTGCTTGCATTAATAGTTTTCTACAATTTAATGGAACAATAATAAAAAGTGACACAAATGCAATTAGTTGGCAATGGAATTTGGCAAATGGAAATACCTCTGTACTTCAGAACCCTACTACACAACAATACATTACGGCTGGCACTTATAATATTAAAGTTATTGCATTTAATATAGCAGGCTGTGCCGATACTGTTACAAAAAATATTTTAATACACCCTTTGCCAATAATAAATGCTGGTGTGGATACTTTTGTTTGTAAGGGAAAAACTATTAAACTAAATGCAAGTGGTGGTGTAGGGTATGTTTGGAACATGGATTCTACTTTAAGTTGTACTAACTGTGCAAGCCCAAATGTATTTACCCAAAACTCTTCTATTTATAAAGTAACAGGTACAAGCAGTTTTGGCTGTAAAAATGAAGATTCTGTGGCAGTAACAGTAATTGAACCATTTACCTTTTCAATTTCAGCAAATGATAGTATTTGTACTGGTAGCAGTTCTCAACTTTTAGCATCTGGTAATGCAGATAAATTTCAATGGCAACCAACAACAGGATTAAACAATCCAAATATTGCTAACCCTATTGCTACGCCAACTACAACTACTGTTTATACTGTTATAGCAACCGATAATAAAAAGTGTTTTGCTGATACAGGATTGGTTGAGATTAGGGTTTTCCCCATGCCTCAATTCAATATCATTGAATCATTAGTTCAATCTAATGTTGGCAATGTGGTTCCTTTACTAACTTCCAACTCTGCAGATATAACTAAATGGGAATGGATACCAAATCAATGGCTTACATGTGCCGATTGCCCAACGCCTAATGCAATTATAACAGATAAAATTAAATATGTAGCCGAAGCATCTAATCCTGGTGGTTGCTTTGCCAGAGATGAAGTAACTATTGAACCACTTTGTAATGGATACAATGTTTTTATTCCAAATACATTTTCACCAAACAACGATGGCGTAAATGATGTTTTTTATCCAAGAGGAAAAGGTTTATTTACAGTAAGAAATATGACCATTTTTAATCGTTGGGGCGAAATTGTATTTACTAAAAGAGATTTTAATGCCAATAATGCTGCCAATGGCTGGGATGGAACATTTAATGGTAAACAACTTTCTGCAGATGTTTACGTTTATACTATAGAAGTTATTTGTGCAAATAGCCAAACAATGTTTTTAAAAGGAAATATTACGCTTTTACGCTAAAAAAGCACTATTATGAAAAGGGTTTATACAATAAATAAAATAAAAAGTACGTTTGTATTGTACCCAATATCTCTAAAAATGAGAAACCGTATCCATATTACCACAATTATTGTGCTTTTTATGCTTTTTGGCAAGCAACAAAATGTACAAGCACAAGATGTTCATTTTTCACAATTTTTTGAAGCTCCCTTTTTAAGAAATCCTTCTTTTTCAGGATTATTTCAAGGAGACATTCGTTTTCAAGGTATATATAGAAGTCAATGGGCATCGGTAACTACTCCTTTTACAACTGGCTCTTTTAATTTTGAATATAAAAAACCAATTGGTGGAGCAGATGATTTTTTAACTTTAGGTATGCAAATGTTGTATGATAAAGCAGGCTCTGCCTCTTTAACAACTACAAGTTTTTTACCAGCTTTAAATTACCATAAAGCATTAAGTGGAGAAAAAAATAAATACCTTTCTCTTGGCATAATGGGAGGCTTTGTACAAAGAAAATTCGATAGAAGTAAGATTACTACAAATAGCCATTATGATGGTAATGGTTATAACCCTTCTTTACCAGATGGAGAAACATTTTTAAATTCTAATTTTAATTATTTAGATGGAAGTATAGGGCTTAGTTTTAATTCAACAATTGGCGGAAAAGCAGAGGATAATTATTTTATAGGTGTTGCATATCACCATTTAAATCGTCCTAAAAATTCTTTCTATAAAAACCCCGATATAGAATTACAAGCCAAAATGGTTGTCTCTACAGGTATCAAATTTTCACTAAATGAAACTTCTTATTTTACAATTCATGCCGATTATTCTAAACAAGGTAGCTTTACAGAGCTAATTGGTGGAGCAATGTATTCTTATAAAATTGGCGATGATATAGACAATCCTAAATACACTTTTCATGTAGGTGCATTTATGAGGGCTAAAGATGCTTTTATACCAATGATAAAATTAGATTATCACCCTTTTGCATTTTCATTTAGTTACGATGCTAATGTTTCTCAATTAAGAACTGCAAGCCAGGGTAGAGGTGCTATGGAGTTTTCAATTTCCTATACAGGTTTTTTTGATAGAGATAATAGCTCAAAATTTGTTCCTCTTTGCCCTAAATTCTAGTTCAAATTTATTAAGAACTGTATGGTATCCACTCCATCTGCAAAATCGGTTATACAAGGTTGTTGAGAACAACCAAATGGCACACCTTGATAGCCTATTATACATTGAATTTCTTGATTCGGTTGAATGTTTTCTAGTAAATAATCAATTTCATTTTTTTTATAGTAACTATAATGAACTTGACTAATAGGAGAGTAATTACTTTCATTTTCAGTAAAAACAATAGAGCCATTATTCATATACAATTTATTACCCATTATTAATAATGCCAAATGGTAATCGTAATTATGTTTGTATTTGTGGTACTCTAAATAATAATCGTATTTTTTTAATGCATCTAATAGTGGTATAAAATCATACTTCTCAGGTACAAAAAGTTTAGTAACATTTCTGCAACCTAATCCAAAATATAGTTGAATGTCTTTAGCTAGTAAATCTAATTCGGTTTTACTTTCTTTGCCAGTAAGTATGGCAACACTAGTTCTATTTTTTCTAATAATGCTTGGGTATTTTTCAAAGTAATATTCAAAGTATCTACTGCTGTTGTTGCTGCCTGTTGCTATAAACGCATCACAACCTTTCAAAATTTCAGCAAAGCTTATTATGCTATTAATTTCGCTATTCCATTCAGCTAATTTTTGAACAATATGTTTTATTAAAACAGAATCTTTAGAAGAAGGCTTAATAACAACAGAATGTCCTGTTATAAATGCACATAAAAAATCATGAAAACCAACTAATGCAATGTTACCAGCCATTACAATACCAATTCTTTTAGGTTGTATATTTTCTGCAGGAATTTTATATTGTTGAATTAAGTTATTTAATTTGTTCTCCTCTAAAAATTCATTCGAAATATTTTTTATACTTTCTTCCACAAACTCTGGTATAAACCAAGCATTTTCTTGAAATGCCTTTTGTTTTACGTTTTGAAGTTCTATATTATTTTCAAGAAAATAATTGTTTAATTTTTTTAATAAATTTATTCTTTCTTGTAAAATCATTTCTTAACTTTATTTTTGAGTTGGCAAAGGTAAGGTTGTAAAATACTTTTCTATTGCTATCTATTCATAACCAAGATAAAATTTATTATTATGGCAATAAAAATTACAGAAGAATGTATAAACTGTGGGGCTTGCGAACCTGAATGTCCTAACAATGCAATTTACGAAGGAGGAGTAGAGTGGGCAATAACAGATGGTACTACAGTGAAAGGAGATTTTACATTATTAAATGGCACCACCATTGATGTAGAACAACGTAATGAACCAATTAGTGTGGACACCTATTTTATTGTACCAGATAAATGTACAGAGTGTCAAGGGTTTCATGAAGAACCACAATGTGCAGCAGTTTGCCCTGTAGATTGCTGTGTGCCAGATGAAATGTATAGAGAAACAGTTGAAGAACTTTTAGCCAAGAAAGATAAAATGCACATTTAAAGCACAATGCAATGTGCATAATATTATAACTAAAAAAAGCAATTAATATCAAAACATTATTACCTTAGTATTACAATAAAAAGTAGCAATACTACTTTTAGCAACGGCGGGTGATATTTCCTGCTTTTAAAAGCAAAAGAACTAAAAGCATCTTTTGCTTTTTTAATTTTATATTCTTATCTCAAAATACATCAACTTGTTAAATGCTATGTAAAAGAATGTTAAATGATGTATTAAATGTACTGACATTTCTACTGGTTTATTTACTTGCATACGAAAGGCATGGTATTTGAAATATTTTAATCATTAATTTTAAATCAGAATAATCATTTTAAAAGAACAATTATGAATAGCAATCTCAAAAATTTATTTACAGTAGTAATAGTAAGTGCTGCTACTGCTGTTTTGAGTGTGGTAGGATATGATAAGTATATGCAAAACAAATATGCAGGCACTCAAGAGGAAGGTAAACTACCTGTAAACTATGCAAGATTTTTTGATAATACAAATGCCCCAATTGGAGCAGATTTTTCTTTAGCAGCAACAAGTGCTACACCTGCTGTGGTACATATAAAAACCAAAACAAAATCAAAGCAAATAAGCAATAATGCCCCTCGTAGCAGAAACCCATTTAGTGATATGTTTGGTGGCGATATGTTTGATGAGTTCTTTAATGGTCCACGTATGCAAGTAATACCAGAACAGCAAGCAAGTGGTAGCGGTGTAATTGTAAGTAAAGATGGATATATTGTTACTAATAACCATGTTGTAGATGGTGCCGATGAAATAAAAGTTACCTTAACTGATAAAAAAACTTATACTGCCAGTATTATTGGAACAGACCCAAGTACCGACCTTGCAGTAATTAAAATTGAAGGCAATAATTTTCCTTATTTAATTTATGGAAATAGTGATGAAGTAAAACTTGGACAATGGGTTTTAGCTATTGGATATCCATTAAACTTAGATGTAACAGTAAGTGCAGGCATTGTTAGTGCAAAAGCTAGAAGCATTAATATTAATCAACGCCAAAGTAAAACACCTATTGAAAGTTTTATACAAACAGATGCTGCTGTAAACCCAGGTAACAGTGGTGGAGCTTTAATAAATACTAATGGAGAGTTAGTAGGTATCAATAGTGCTATTGCATCTCCAACTGGCTATTATACAGGCTATGCTTATGCAATACCAGTAAATATTGTAAAAAAGGTAATTGCCGACATGGTAAAATATGGCTCTGTTCAAAGAGCTTTTATAGGTATTTCTTACCCACCAGAAGGTATTGGTGAAAAACAACAAGAACAGTTTGACAAAGAATATGGCACAGCCTGGAAAACCAATGAAGGTGTTTTTGTAATTGGTGTACCAGAAGATGGAGCAGCTTATGCTGCTGGTATAAAAGAAAAAGATATTATTACAAAAGTAAATGGTGTAGCAACTCCTAGTGGCCCACAATTACAAGAGCAAGTATCTTTATATAAACCAGGAGATAAAGTAAAAATTACTTTGAAAAGAAACAACAAAGAGATGGTTGTATCAGTAACACTTAAAAATAAAGCAGGAAATACTGAGATAGTAAAAAAATCAACAATACTAGATAAAATTGGAGGAACATTAGAAACAATTGATTCAAAAATTGCTGCTGCAAATGATATACAAGGTGGTGTAGTGGTTAAAAAAATTGGTACTGGTGCATTATCCAAAACACGTGTTCAAGAGGGCTTTGTAATTACTTCTGTAAATGGTATTGAAATAAAAAATTTAGAGGATCTAAAATCTGCATTGGATAAAGCTGATGGAAGAATTAGATTAGAAGGTATCTATCCAGGCTACGAAGGTTCTTACACATATCCTTTAAACATTAACAACGAAGACTAATAAATTTAACTCACCATTTTAAACATAAAATGCTACCTAAATTTTAGGTAGCATTTTTATTTATGAGTATTTACATTACACATTTTGCTCATAGTTTTAAAATCATAATCCATTAATTCGTATTTAGAAGAGTTTGGTAAATAAAAATGCCACCATTCCGTATCTAATACTTTAAAACCAAACATTTGCATAGTATTTATTAAAATCGTTCTATTTTTTAAAACTATTTGGCTTAGTTGCTGATAATTAGCATGAGCATTTTCAGTAAAATTATCGTAAGAGGTTGGCATTTCAAGTTCAGTTCCTGTTTCTAAATTATACAATGTTAAGTCTATAGCAATACCCCGATTATGCCCACTGCCTTTTGCAGGGTCAGATGCATATCTATCGTCTGGCACAACCTCCCACATTTTTTTTGTAACAGAATAAGGACGATAAGCATCAAAAACTTTTATTCCTAATCCTATTTTTTCTAACTCTATAGCAACATTTTTTAAATTATTGGCTGCTTCAATTCTTAAATAAGCATCTGGGTTTGTGTATAATATTTGTTTTGTAAAATTATTTGTGGTTGCATATCTCCAATCAAAAACAATATTTGGTATAAAACCATTAAGCCTTTTTAATAGTTTACTGCTATCTAATGATACGGTAGAAAAATATTGTTTTGGAGTGGTGAGAACTATTAAACCATACTCATTTTTAGAAAATATTTGCTTATTAGATTTGCAAGAAATGATAAAGCAAAGTAGGAAAAATATATAATATTTTTTGTTCATGTATAAACTTATTAAGATATTCAAAGTTAAAATTCGTTTATTTTATCATATACCCATAATTTTGCAACAATTAATTAAAATGTAATTATGAAGAAAATTATTTTACTTTTTGTTGTTGGATTAATAACAACAACTTCTTTTGCTCAAAATCAAAAAGCTGATTATAAAAAAAGGCCAACACTAAGTGTTAACTTTTTTATGAAAGATTTCTTAACACCTAGTCGTATTGGAACTTCATCTTTATCTTCTGTAATTGGTAACAAGCAATGGGCTCAATTTGCTGATATGGTACCAGGATTGGGAGTTTCGTATATTAAAGGCATTTCTAATCACATGGATTTTGCATCCAATTTAGGCGGTAGTTTTATTGATTATCCTTTTTTAGATGCTCCAAAATTGGGTAAAGAAAAGTTTTTATTAGAGTTAGATGCTACTTTAAGACTAAAATTATTAACTGATAAGTATATAGTTGTTCCTTATGTTTCTGGTGGTGTTGGTGCAACAGCATTAGGTGGCTCACATTTTGGTGCTTACATTCCAGTTAGTACAGGCTTACAATTTAATTTAGGCCAAAGCGAAGCATTTTTATTTACAGATGTTTCTTATCGTTACCCTGTTACTCAAAAAACTGGTAACTATCACTTAAACTATTCAATTGGCTTAGGTGCTCCTTTATGCGATAAACCTGCTGCAAAACCAGTAGAACCTCCAATGCCTCCTAAAAAAGTTGAACCAAAAGATACCGACAAAGATGGCATTGTTGATAGTTTAGATAAATGCCCTACAGTGTATGGTATTGCAAAATATCAAGGTTGCCCAATTCCAGATACAGATAAAGATGGCATTAATGATGAAGAAGATAAATGCCCTACAGTATATGGTGTTGCAAAATATCAAGGTTGCCCAATACCAGATACGGATAAAGATGGTATTAACGATGAAGAAGACAAATGCCCTACAGTTGCTGGTTTAGCTCGTTATCAAGGTTGTCCTATACCAGATACGGATAAAGATGGCATTAATGATGAAGAAGACAAATGCCCTACAGAAGCTGGCCCTGCACACAATAATGGCTGCCCAGTTTTAACAGAAGAGAAAAAACAAAAGGTTCAGTTATACGCTAAAAATATTTATTTTGCTACTGGTAAATCTGCCTTATTAACAAAAAGCTATAAATCATTAGATACTATTGTAGCTTTATTAAAAGAAAAAGGCAATGAAACATTAGGTTTAAATATTGAAGGCTACACTGATAATGTAGGTAAACCTGCAAGTAATTTAAAATTATCTCAATCACGTGCAAATGCTGTAATGGGCTACTTTAAGAAAAAAGGTATTGCAGAAAATCGTTTATCTGCAAAAGGATTTGGTCAAGAAAGCCCTGTAGCTGATAATAAAACAGCACAAGGCAGAGCACTAAATAGAAGAGTGGAACTTAAGTTAGTTGAAAAACAATAATATTCGCTTTAATTTATATTCAAACTGCCCCAAATATTGGGGCAGTTTGTTTTTACTACCATTTATATAATTTTATAATTCTAATTAAAATTTATAAAGTATATTGCTTACGAATAAAATCGTAATTATGTTTAATAAGCAAAAAATTAAACCTACCGAAAGTGAATTGGAAATTTTAAGAATATTATGGGATAAGAAATCTGCTAGTGTTAGAGAGGTGCATGAAATTTTGAGTTTACACAAAGAAAGTGGTTATACAACAACTCTAAAATTATTACAAATAATGTTTGAAAAGAGTTTGGTAATTAGAGATGATACAAGCAAAGTACATATTTATACACCCAACGTTTCAAAAGAATCTACACAGAAACAATTTATGCATAAAATGGTTGAAACGCTTTTTGGAGGCTCATCTGTACAATTAGCAATGCAAGCTTTAGGTAACAGCAAACCAAGTAAAGATGAATTGGAAGAAATAGAAAAAATATTGAATAGGCTAAAAAATAAATAGCTTTATTTATGCAACCAATTGCTACATCCTTTTTATTACAATCTTTAGGCTATACACTAATAAATAGTTTATGGCAAGTGGCAATAATCTGGTTGCTTTATATTCTTTTCACAAATTTCTTGAAGTTACCTTCCAAACATAAATATCTAATTGCTGTTGTAGCCCAAATAATTGGTTTCTGTAGTTTTATATATACTTTCTGCTATAACTTTTTTTCTACTTCATCTAACTTAAAGAATGGCCTATTCCTTCAATCAAATAATTTTAATTCATTTTTTATACCCCTAATTCTAAAAGTAGAAAAAGCATTGCCTTTCTTATCTGTTGTATATTTATTAGTAACAATAATTCTACTTGTAAAAGTCATTATAGGGTTTAATCATACAAACAATTTAAGAATTAATAAACTACATAAAGTAAATGCAGAATGGAGAGTTTTTGTTAATGAAATGGCAATTGCATTAGGATTAAATAAAGAAGTTAAAATATACTTAAGCGAATTGGTAAACACACCACTAACAATTGGGTATTTTAAGCCTATTATATTATTGCCTTTAGCAAGTATTAATAATTTATCTACCTATCAGATAGAGGCAGTAATATTACACGAATTAGCACATATTAAAAGGTTTGATTTTTTAGTTAATATTTTACTTCTAATAGTTGAAATAGTTTTATTCTTTAATCCTTTTTCAAGATTGTTAAGTGAGCATATAAAACAAGAGAGAGAAAATAGTTGTGATGACTGGGTTTTGCAATTTAAATATTGCCCCAATTTATATGCAAATGCTTTGCTACAAATTGCAATGAGTAACCTTAGGCCCTATCAATTTGGTATGGCTGCTATATCAAATAAAAATGAGTTATTAAAAAGAGTCAATAGAATTACAAATTCAAAAAGTGCTAAAAATAATTATTCTGCATTACGATTTGGCTTTGTTTTTATGTTATTTGCACTGCTATCTTTTACATTTTTCTTTTCTGGTAATATTCAAAACGAATCAATTAATAAAGCAACAAATAGATTATTAAGTAACACAATTAAAAATGAAGTTAAAACCTTATCACATACTGGTTTAGCACAAAATAAAAGTAGCAATAATCAACAAGAACAATATATATTATTTGAAAAATTGGTTAAAGAGCCAGCAGATATAGAAAGCATTTCTACAAATGATAATAAGAGAAAACTTTCTACAAATTCTGAAGTAGGTAAGCCATTTAATAGCAAAAAAAATTCTCCTAAAAACAGTAAGCCAAAAATTAATGATACAGAATTAGAAGAGGAAGATTTTGAGATTCCTGAAAGTTCAATGCCATTTAGTTATGCATTTAATACATTAAATGATAGCTCTTATACTGTAACAGCAACAGATATTGAACAAGAGAATAATATATCTAAACTAATTATTAGAAAAAAAGGATTAACGGAAAAAGAGTTAGAAAAAATAATACCCAAGAGGTATGATATTGTAATTTCTAATGAAGGTAAACCAGATAAGAAAATTATATTAGAAGTATGGCAATAAAAAACCACCCAAAAGGTGGTTAATTATTTAATATTCATCTTCGTTAAACATAAAGTCATCTTGGCTTGGATAATCTGGCCAAATGTCTTCAATACTCTCATAAACTTCTGTTCCTTCGTCATCTAATTCCTGCAAATTTTCAACTACTTCAATAGGGGCACCACTACGTATGCTATAATCTATTAGTTCATCTTTTGTAGCAGGCCAAGGGGCTTCTTCAAGATAACTTGCCAACTCTAATGTCCAAAACATAGTCCTTAATTTTTTGCAAATGTAACCGTATAAATGAAATAACCAAATAAGAGTTTTAAGTGCTTTTGTGAAATATTTATTTTAGGAAAAAATAATTTATAAAAGTGTTATGGGAATACAATTTACATACCAATAGCTGGTAAAGAAATTCTGTTTGTTATGTTGCTATAAGCTGTTTTATGCACATAAATTAAAATTTCTTGTAGGTTAATAAATTAGGGTGTACTTTGGCTGCCCGAATAGGTGCAAATAAATTTATTTGAAAGAAAACGGTATATTATTCATTTTAAAAATAAAATAATGCAACAAGCAAAAAAAGGCGATACTGTTAAAATTCATTATCATGGTAGATTAACAGATGGAACAACTTTTGACAGTAGTGAAGGAAGAGAACCATTACAATTTGAATTAGGTAGCGGAATGGTAATTCCTGGTTTTGATAATGGTGTAACTGGCATGAGTGTTGGAGAAAAGAAAACTATTAACATACCTGCAGCAGAAGCCTATGGTGAAAGTAACCCAGATATGATTATGGATTTTCCTAAAGCTCAATTCCCTCCAGATTTAACTCCAGAAGTTGGCATGCAATTAACAATGCATAATGGTGCAGGTCAGCAATTTAATGTTACCATTATTGAACTTAAAGAGGAATCTGTAATATTAGATGCTAACCATCATTTAGCAGGTAAAGAATTAATTTTTGATTTAGAATTGGTAGATATTAAAGCCAAATCTTTAATAATTACTTAGTTTATAATTGAACAACAATAAAAAACCTGAAATATTATGTTTCAGGTTTTTTATTGTGTAGTGTATTCACTCTACAAGTTCAAACTTGCAATTATACCTTTAATTTTATTTTGAAGTAATTCAAATTTTTCGTCGAACTCATTTTTAGAGTTGAGTTTAGTATTTACACTAAAATAAAATTTTATTTTAGGCTCTGTTCCACTTGGCCTTGCCGATATTTTACTTCCATCTTCAGTAATGAATTGTAATACATTACTCTTAGGCAATTCTATTTTCCAGCTATCGCCACTTTCAAAATCTTTTCCTATTTGCTTTTCATAGTCTAATATTTCTACTACTTTGCTACCATTAATTACTTTAGGTGGGTTCGTTCTATATCCTTCCATCATTTCTGCAATTTCTGCTTGTCCGTTCATACCTTTCTTAGTAATACTAATTAAGGATTCGTAATAAAAACCATATTTTATATATAGTTCAATAAGTTTATCAAATAAGCTTCTTCCATGTTCTTTTTCATAAGCTGCCATTTCGCACAATAAGGCAACAGCACTTACAGCATCTTTATCTCTAGTTCCATTACCAATCATTAAACCAAAACTTTCTTCTCCACCAATTATATAATTTTCATCTTTTTCTTTTTCTCTAATTAATTCAGCAATCCATTTAAACCCTGTTAAAACACCATAGCTACTTATATTATTTTGCTGTGCAACATTATGGGCCATATCGGTAGAAACTATAGTAGAAATAACCATATCATTTGGTTTTGCCAAACCTTTTAATTTTCTAGCTTCTATTAAATAAGCAAAAGCTAAAACTAAAGTTTGATTTCCATTCATTAAAACCCATTCACCTTTATGATTTTTTACACCTATTCCAACTCTATCACTATCAGGATCTGTACCACACAAAATGTCTGCATCTATTTCAATAGCTTTTTTTAATCCAATACTCATTGCTTCAGTTTCTTCTGGATTAGGATAAACAACTGTAGGAAAATTGCCATCTGGTGTAGCTTGTTCTTCCACAATTGTTACATTACTAAAACCAAATTGCTTTAAAGTTTCTGGTACAATTGTAATGCCAGTACCGTGAATGGGTGTGTAAACAATTTTCAAATTATGTTGCTTAGCAATAACATCAGGATAAATGCTTAAAGCTTTAACCATACCAATATATGCTTCATCCATTTCCTTACCCAATAATGTTATATTTGCTTGGCCACCTGTCCATTTAACTTCATCTACATTTGCAATTGCCTCTACCTCTTTAATAACATTTTTATCATGTGGTGGAACTAATTGACTTCCATCATTCCAATATGCTTTATAACCATTATATTCTTTTGGGTTATGGCTTGCAGTACATACTACACCTGCTTTACAGCCTAAATGCCTTATGGCAAAACTTAATTCTGGCGTTGGTCTTAATGCTTCAAATAAAAATACTTTGCAACCATTTGCTGCAAAAACATTTGCAGTTGTTTCTGCAAAAAATCTACTATTATTTCTACTATCATGCCCAATGACAATTTTTATTTCTTCTTGCCCATATACTTTTTTTAAATAGTTTGCAAAGCCTTGCGTAGCCATACCAACAGTATATTTATTCATTCTGTTAGTGCCAACACCCATTATGCCTCTTAGGCCACCAGTACCAAATTCTAAGTTCTTATAAAAACTCTCAGTAAGTTCTAGTTCATTTTCTGCTTGTAAATTTTTAATAATTTGTTTGGTTGTTTCATCATAATTTCCACCGAGCCATTCGTTAACTTTAACTGAAATTGAATTATCCATAATTGTTAATTAATTTTATTTTTAAAAATCTAAATAATAATAAAATACATTTGTTGATAACCTGTACATTAATGAGTGCAATTTTAAGCATATTTAACGACTTTTTTATACATAGTTTTTGGATGAAAGTACTTAAGCTTTATAATAAAAAAGTGGAAACAAAATTTTATTTTAAATTTTGTTTCTTCATATTATTTGGGTTGGGTATTTACCAAAATAGCAATGCACAGGTTGCTACTGTAGATAAAATTAAAATGTACGCACCTTATCGTTTTAATTTGCTTACAGAACAAAATTTTTTTGATTCGCTTTCTCAAAATACTCCATCTCATTTAAGAAATTATAAAAGAATTAGGTTGGTTTCTGCAGTGAATATTGTAGGATATGGGGGTGCTATGATTGGATTGTATAATGCTTGGTATAAAAATTATCCACAATCTAATTTTCATTTTTTTAATGATAATGAAGAGTGGTTACAGGTAGATAAAGCAGGCCATGCATATAGTGCTTATGTAGAGAGTAAAGCAAGTATGGAACTTTGGCGTTGGGCTGGCTTACCACGTAAACAAAGAATTTGGTTAGGAGGATTGAGTGGTGCAACATACCAAACTGCTATTGAATTTTTAGATGCTTATAGTGTTGGTTGGGGTTGGAGCTGGGGAGATTTTATTGCAAATTGTTATGGTAGTGGACTGCTTATTGCACAAGAATTATTATGGGATGAACAAAGAGTTGATTTAAAATTTTCGTTTCATAAAGTAAATTATAAAGACCCGTTTTTACATAACCGAGCTGATAAGCTTTTTGGCAAAAGTTTTTTAAACAGAATGTTGAAAGACTACAATGGCCAAACTTATTGGTTAAGTGCTAATATAAAATCTTTTTTTCCTAAAAGCAATGTACCCTCTTGGTTAAATGTTGCTGTTGGTTACGGTGCAGATGGAATGTTTGATGGAGATGACAATATTTGGAAAGATGAAAACAATAATGTAATTGATAGAAGTGATATACCTAGATATAGACAATGGTATATTGCACCAGATATAAATTTAACTAAAATTAAAACAAAAAGTAAGTTTTTAAAAGTGGCTTTGTTTTTTTTAAATTCATTTAAATTTCCAGCACCTAGTATTGGTTTTAGCAAAAAGGGTGTAGAGTTTAATTGGTTGCATTTTTAAAGAATTTTTTTTATTTTCTTTCTCCAATTTGTTGCCTCCACATAGCAAAATATAAACCTTTTTCATTTAGTAATTCTTGGTGATTACCTGTTTCAACTATTTTACCTTTTTCTAAAACAAATATTCTATCTGCATGCATAATAGTACTCAATCTATGTGCTATCATTATGGTTACTTGCTTTTTATGAAGGCTAATTTGCTTAATAGTATTAGTAATTTCCTCTTCTGTTATACTATCTAAAGCACTTGTTGCTTCATCAAAAATTAATAAATGAGGTTTTCTTAAAAGGGCTCTGGCAATGGAAATTCTTTGCTTTTCGCCACCACTTAGTTTTAAACCTCCTTCTCCAATTACAGTATTAATGCCATTATCTGCACGTTCTAATAAATTTTGGCAACTTGCTTTTTCCAATACATCATTTAGTTCATCATTAGTTGCCGAAGAGTTTACAAAAAGCAGGTTTTCTTTTATAGTTCCTGCAAATAAATTGGTATCCTGAGTTACAAAACCAATCTGTGTTCTAAGTTCATCAAAATCTATTTCTTTGCTGTATAAATTATTGTATTTAATATTCCCTTCTTGTGGGGTGTATAAACCAACTAATAATTTAACTAAAGTACTTTTACCACTACCACTTGGCCCAACAAAAGCAACTGTTTCTCCCTCATTTACTTTAAAAGAAATATCATCTAGTGCTTTGTATTTTGCAGAGGTGTGTTTAAAAGATATATGTTCAAAACTAACTTCTTTAATAATACCTAAATGTAAAGGTGAGGTTGGTTTAGGCTCTGGCTTTTTCTTCATCAACTCATCAAAGTTTAATAAAGATGCCTGAGCTTCTCTGTAACTAATAATAATATTGCCAATTTCTTGCATAGGGCCAAAAATGAAAAAACTATAAAACTGAAGGGATATAAATTGACCCGTAGTTAAAACATCTTTATAAATTAACCATAACAAAGTAAATGTAATTACCTGCCTTAAAAAATTAATCATAGTACCTTGAATAAAACTTAGAGTTCTTAAACTTTTTACTTTTTTTAGTTCAAGCCCTAAAATTTTATAGGTATTATTGTTAAGCCTTTTAACTTCTTCGTTGGTTAAACCTAGACTTTTAACTAACTCTATATTTCTTAAACTTTCTGTAGTAGAGCCTGCTAAAACAGTAGTTTCTTTTACAATATTTTTTTGAATATTTTTAATTTTTTTGCTCAATAAACTAGTGGTAAACCCAATTAAAATAGAGCCTCCCATATATACAGGTACAATAGACCAATGAAGTTTAAAAGCATAAATAGAAACAAAAACAATGCTGATAATTATGCTTAAAAATACATTTATAAAATAGGAAATAAATTTTTCTGTATCTGTTCTTACTTTAGTTAAAATAGATAATGTTTCACCACTTCGTTGGTCTTCAAATTCTTGAAATGGCAATTGCATACTGTGTTTTAGTCCATCTGTAAATATGCCTGCTCCAAATTTTTGAATAATAACATTCACTGTATAATCCTGAAAGGCTTTTGCAACTCTACTTACCATTGCAGTGCCAATAAGCAATAAAATAAAAAAGATTAATCCATGAAAAGTTGAACTGCCAAATAAAAATTCATTCTCTGTTCTTAATAAAGTTTTATTGGTGTCAAAATGTTTTGGATGATTGGCAAATAAATCAATTACTTTTCCAACAATGAGTGGGTCTAAGAGTGAAAAGATTTGATTAATGGTTGCTAATAAAAAAGCTAGTGCTATAAGCCATTTATAAGGTTTAATGTAGCGGATTAAAATTTTCATTTGTTTTAAAATTGCAGTTCGATGGTTTTGTTATTTTTCTGGATTGATACCTAACCAAATTTGAAAATAATCTTCCACATTGCATTTTACTCTTATATTATTTTGTAAGGCTGGCCGCCAATTAGGCATTTTATGTATCATTGTTTTTGTAGCTTCTTTAAAATACGAGTTAAGGTCGTTAAAATATTTTAATTTTTTATCTCCAGATGAACTGCCATATCTTGTACTACCAATATATTTAAATTGAGAATTGTATGGTACACCATTTTCATCAATTATATACTCAAAATGTATCCTTAAGTACTTTGCTGTATCACCTTTTATAATGGCTCTGGTAACTATTGAATCAAAAGCATTAAAATGCGATAAATAAAAATTTCTTAAAGAATCTCTGCCAGCAACAAATATTGGTTTTTTCTCTACATAGTCATACTCAAAAATTTTATTATAAAATTGTTTGGCACTTTCGGTTGCAATTCCTTGCGAAAAAGAATTGTAGTTGAAAGCCATAACAAATAGCAATATCAGTATCTTCTTCATTTTGCAATATTTTTTAAAATTAAATTTATGATTCTTTACTTTCAAATGGAACAATAAATGTTTTTTTATTTTTTTTAATTTTTTCCGGAATAGCATTTAAAATTTCATCTTTTAAAATTGTTACCAATTGTTGCTTTGCATAATTTCTATGTAAAACAATACTAATTTCTCTTACAGGTGCAGGAGCTTTAAAGTGCCTTATTCTCTGCATTTCGCTAGCACTAAAATATTCTGTTGCCAATTCAGGTAAAATGGTTAACCCATCGGTTACATCAACCATTTTTCTCAAAGTTTCAAAGCTGCCAGCAGCATATTCAAATTGGCTTTCGCCATTCATATTTTTTCTTAATTCGCAAAGATTTAAAACCTGGGTTCTAAAGCAGTGCCCTTCTTCTAAAAGCCATAATTTTTTTATATCTATATCTTTTGTTAGCATATAAGTTTTATTAAATTCCTTATTTCTTTTTGAAATATATGCCATTAACTCTTCGTAAAATAAGGGAGTTTCGGAAATTACTTTCTCGTTAAGTGGGGTTACTAAAATGCCTATGTCTATTGTATTCTCTTTTAATTTCTTTATTATACTATTAGTGTTAAGTTCGGTTATTTTTAATTTAACTTTTGGATATTTTTTAATAAATTTATTTAAAAACAAAGGCAATAAGTAGGGTGCAAGTGTAGGAATAATTCCAATTTTTAACTCCCCAGCAGTTTCTCCTTTTGTTTGTATTAATAATTGGCTTAAGTTTTCTTTTTCTGCTATAATTCTTTTGGCTTGTTCAATAATTTTTTCACCCAATATTGTAGGTATAACTGGTTGCTTACTTCTATCAAAAATCTTCACTTCAAATTCCTCTTCTAATTTCTGTATTTGCATGCTTAATGTTGGCTGTGTAACATTACAAAAATTTGCTGCTTTTGCAAAGTGTTTTAAATTACTTACTGCTATAATATATTCTAACTGAATAAGGGTCATTTGTTAATAGGTTTTATCTATGATTATATAAAGTTAATTGATTTTATTGATACAATAATTTTCAATAAGTTTGTTGCATTCTATAATTAATCAACCTCAAAATAATTTTTTATGAGCAATGAAAACGAAATAAAACACCATACTGATAGTGGTCAATGCCCTTACCATCAGGTGGCAAAAAATGCTTTACCTACAGGTAGTAATAAAGAAATTAAAAAAGATTGGTGGCCTAATCAATTAAACTTACAAGTCTTACGCCAAAACTCTTCTTTATCTAACCCCATGGATAAAGATTTTGACTATGCACAAGCTTTCAATCAATTAGATTATTTTGCTTTAAAAGCCGATTTAGCTAAATTAATGACAGACTCTCAAGAATGGTGGCCAGCAGATTTTGGAAATTACGGACCTTTCTTTATTCGTATGGCATGGCATAGTGCAGGAACCTATAGAATAGGAGATGGAAGAGGTGGAGCAGGTACAGGGCAACAAAGATTTTCGCCTTTAAATTCATGGCCAGATAATGGCAATTTAGATAAAGCTAGAAGATTGTTATGGCCTATTAAACAAAAATACGGTAGCAAAATTTCCTGGGCAGATTTAATGATTTTAACGGGTAATGTAGCTCTTGAAACAATGGGTTTTAAAACTTTGGGTTTTGCAGGTGGTAGAGCCGATGTTTGGGAGCCAGAATCTGATATTTATTGGGGTAGTGAAACAAAATGGCTGGCAACTAGTAAAGAAGCCAATAGTAGATACTCAGGTGAAAGAGATTTAGAAAATCCCTTAGCTGCAGTACAAATGGGCTTGATTTATGTAAACCCTGAAGGCCCAGATGGGAACTCTGATCCATTAGCAGCAGCAGTTGATATGAGAGAAACTTTTGCAAGAATGGCTATGAACGATGAAGAAACTGTTGCATTAATTGCAGGTGGGCATACTTTTGGTAAAACTCATGGTGCAGGTGATGTTGCTTTGGTAGGCCCTGAACCTGAAGCAGCACCTATAGAAGCACAAGGTTTAGGTTGGTTAAGTAAACATGGTTCTGGCAAAGCTGGTGATACAATAACAAGTGGATTAGAAGTAACCTGGACTAGCACTCCTACAAAATGGACTAACAACTTCTTCTGGAATTTATTTGGCTATGAATGGGAGTTAGAAACTAGCCCTGCTGGTGCAAAACAATGGGTTCCTAAACATGGCATGGGTGCAAATTCCGTTCCAGATGCCCATGACCCCAATAAACGCCATGCCCCTAAAATGCTCACTACAGATATGGCTTTACGCCTTGACCCTACTTATGAAAAAATTTCACGCAGATTTTATGAAAACCCAGATGTATTTGCAGATGCTTTTGCTAAAGCTTGGTTTAAATTAACACATAGAGATATGGGACCAATCTCTAGATATTTAGGACCCGAAATTCCTAAAGTAGAATTTATTTGGCAAGATATTATACCTGTAAATCAACATGAATTAATTAGTAAAGATGATATTGGGGCATTAAAAGAGTTAATTCTGCAATCGGGTTTAAGTATTGGCGAAATGGTTTCTACTGCATGGGCTTCTGCATCTACTTTTAGAATAAGTGATAAAAGAGGAGGTGCAAATGGTGCAAGAGTAAAATTAGAACCACAAAAAAATTGGGTAGTAAACAATCCAACCCAATTAACAAAAGTCATCAGTACTCTAGAAGCCATTCAATCAAAATTCAATCAATCAAACAAAAAAGTATCTATTGCAGATTTAATTGTATTAGCTGGTGGTACAGCAATTGAAAAAGCTGCTAAAGATGCTGGATATTCTGTAATAGTGCCTTTTATGCCAGGTAGAGCAGATGCAACTATGGAACAGACAGAAATTGATTCAATTGCAGTATTAGAGCCATTTGCAGATGGGTTTAGAAATTACTTAAAATCAAAATCAACTATTGCAACAGAAGAATTATTGATAGATAAAGCACAATTGTTAAACTTAAATGCTCCAGAGTTAACAGTTTTAATTGGAGGTATGAGAATGTTAAATACTAATTATGATGGTAGTAATCATGGTGTATTTACTTCAACACCAGAAAGATTGACCAACGACTTTTTTGTAAATTTATTAAACATAAATACTGTTTGGAAAGCTATTGATAATACAGAAGAAATATTTGAAGGAACAGATAGAACAACAGGTACCAAAAAATATACAGCCACAAGAAACGATTTAATTTTTGGCTCTAATTCAGAATTAAGGGCATTGGCAGAAGTTTATGCTAGTGAAGATGCAAAAGAAAAATTTGTTAATGATTTTGTTACAGCTTGGACTAAAGTAATGAACCTTGATAGATTTGATTTAAAAAATAAAAGCTAAATAAATTGGTTTATTAAAAAAAACTCATTCAATTTTGAATGAGTTTTTTTGTGTAAAATATTATTAAGCAATGTTGTTATTACAAAAGTTAAAATTAAAAAATGTTTGGAAATGGATTAAACGTGTTGTAATAATACTTTTCATAAGTTCTTTAGTGTATATTTTTATTACAAAATGGGTAATGCCACCTATTACAATAACACAAATTAGTAATTCATTTAGCTACGGGTTAAAAAGAGATTATGTAAGTTGGAATAAATTGGGGTATAATATAAAATTAGCAGCAATTGCAAGCGAAGATCAGTTATTTCCAGATCACAATGGCTTTGATTGGGATGCAATAGAAAAAAGTTTTAAACCTAAAAAAGGAAAAAAGAAGAAGTCAAAAATTCCATTAGGTGGAGGAGCAAGTACAATTTCTCAGCAAACTGCAAAAAATGTTTTTTTATGGCAGGGTGGAGGATACGTAAGAAAAATTCCAGAATTTTATTTTACACAAATGATAGAGTGGGTTTGGGGTAAGCAAAGAATTTTAGAAGTGTATTTGAATGTAATTGAAATGGGTAAAGGAATTTTTGGAGTGGAAGCTGCCTCGCAGTACTATTTTAAAAAACCTGCAAATAAATTATCACGTACCGAAGCAGCAATGATTATTGCTTGTTTACCCAATCCAAAAAAGTTCTCTGTTGTACCAATGAGCAAAAGGGTTGCCTGGCGTTACCCACAAATTTTACAACAAATGAATTATATAGAAGATGATGAAGATTTGTTAGCAATCATTAAGTAATAGTAAACAGCTATTAGGCTTCAAACTCTATATCCTCACTATCTAATAACTCTCTTTCTATTTCTTCCATTTGTACAATATCCCATGCTTCACTTTCGGTAGGTGTAACATTTAAAAATTCTAAAACTTCATAGTTTTCTAAACTATTTTCAACAGCATTTTGTAAACAACAAATTACAAAGCTTGCATTTTTTTCGTAAAAAATTTGTTGCAGTTTTAATAAAATAGTAGTAGCATCTTCTTGAATGGTTACCACATTGCTTAAATTTAAAATAATGTTTTTTACACTATTGTTTAAATATGGCATACAAACTGCTGCTAAATTTTCAGCCTTATTGGCATTTATATCTATTTCTTCTATTAAAATAGACGTAAATTTTTCTTTGGTATCAAGTTTGAAATTCATAATTGGTTTTCATTAACATTATGTGAATAAATCTGTATTAACTTAGCTCAAAAATATTCTTTATCATTGTATAAATCCAAACATATTATGGATAATAATTTTTCATCACAAGTAAAAGAAATCATTTCTTTCAGTAGAGAGGAAGCATTAAGATTAGGAAATAACTTTATTGGCACAGAGCATTTGTTGTTAGGGCTAATTAGAGATGGAGAAAATGTAGCCATCAAAGTATTAAAAAGCCTTAATGTTGATTTATATGCCTTACGCAAAGAAATAGAACTTGCCGTAAAAGATAAATCTGGCAATAGTGTTGCTAATATTAATAGTTTACCACTAACCAAACAAGCCGAAAAAGTAATTAGAGTAACAGTTTTAGAGGCAAAATCTTTAAAAAGCCCTTTGGTAGAAACAGAACATTTGTTGCTTAGTATTTTAAAAAATAAAGAAAATATTGCCACTCAAATTTTAAATCAATTTAACATAGATTATGATTTATTCAGAAATGAATTAGGTATGGTAGGCATTGCACCTATCAATCCTCCAAAATCTGAATATACAGATAATGATGATGATAATGATTTTGAAGATGAAAAAAGAGCAAGTTATCAATCTCAAAAAGGCACTTCAAAAACACCGGCTAATTCAAAAAGCAAAACACCTGTTTTAGATAATTTTGGAAGGGATATTACAAAGTTGGCAGAATCTGGCTCATTAGATCCAATTGTTGGAAGAGAAAATGAAATTGAAAGAGTATCTCAAATTTTATCAAGAAGAAAGAAAAACAACCCCATCTTAATTGGAGAACCTGGTGTTGGTAAAACAGCTATTGTAGAAGGCTTAGCATTAAGAATAGTACAAAGAAAAGTAAGTAGAGTTTTGTACGAAAAAAGAGTTATTTCATTAGATCTTGCAGCTTTAGTTGCTGGCACTAAGTACAGAGGACAGTTTGAAGAAAGAATGAAAGCAATTATGAATGAATTAGAAAAAAACAGAGATGTTATTTTATTCATTGATGAAATTCATACCATAATTGGTGCTGGTGGTGCAAGTGGGAGTTTAGATGCAAGTAATATTTTTAAACCTGCTTTAGCAAGAGGCGAACTACAATGTATTGGTGCAAGCACACTAGATGAGTATAGAATGTATATTGAAAAAGACGGTGCATTAGATCGTCGTTTTCAAAAAATAATTGTGGAACCACCAAGTGTAGAAGAAACAATTCAAATACTACATAATATTAAAAGTAAATATGAAGATTATCATAGCGTAGAGTACGATGATTTATCTATTGAAGCTTGTGTGAAATTGAGCGATAGATATATGACAGATAGATTATTACCCGATAAAGCAATAGATGTTTTAGATGAAGTTGGAGCAAGAGTACATCTTAAAAATATTAATGTTCCAAAAGAAATAATAGAGCTAGAAAAAAAGATTGAAGAGATTAAGAACGAAAAAAATAAAGCTGTAAAAAGCCAAAGTTTTGAAGAGGCGGCATCTTTAAGAGATACAGAAAAAAGGTTAGGAGAAGATTTAGAAAAAGCAAAAAATGTTTGGGAAGAAGAAAGTAAACACAAACGTTTTCCAATTACCGAAGAACATATTGCAGAAGTAATCAGTATGATGACAGGCATTCCTGTAAAACGAATGGTAGAAGCAGAAACGGAGAAGTTGAAAAAAATGAGTGAGGATATGAAGGGTATGGTAATTGGGCAAGACGAAGCAATATTGAAAGTTGTAAAAGCCATTCAAAGAAATAGGGTAGGGTTAAAAGACCCTAAAAAACCAATTGGCTCATTTATATTTTTAGGACCAACAGGTGTAGGCAAAACAGAATTAGCCAGAAGTCTTGCAAGGTATATGTTTGACAGTGAAGATGCCTTAATAAGGGTAGATATGAGTGAATATATGGAGAAATTTACTGTAAGTCGTTTAATTGGTGCTCCTCCAGGCTATGTTGGGTACGAAGAAGGTGGACAATTAACAGAAAAAGTGAGAAGAAAACCTTATAGTGTTATTCTATTAGATGAAATTGAAAAAGCACATCCAGATATTTATAATATCTTACTACAGGTTTTAGATGATGGTGTTTTAACAGATGGTGCTGGTAGAAAAATTGATTTTAAAAATACACTAATCATCATGACCTCCAATATTGGTGTTAGACAGTTAAAAGAATTTGGAGATGGTGTTGGTTTTGCTACTGCTTCAAGAATACAAAATCAAGAAGAAAACAATAAAGCAGTAATAGAAAAAGCCTTAAAGAAAACCTTTTCTCCAGAGTTTTTAAATAGAATTGATGATGTAATAATTTTCAATTCCCTATCTAAAGAAAACATATTTAGTATTATTGATATTTTAATGAAAGGGGTTACTAAACGCTTGGGCAATTTAGGCTTTACATTAGAACTAACAAATGAAGCTAAAGACTTTATAGCAGAAAAAGGGTATGATGTACAATATGGTGCAAGGCCTTTACACAGGGCAATTCAGAAATATTTAGAAGACCCATTAGCAGATGAAATATTAAATACCAAAGTGCAAGCTGGCGATATATTAATTGCTGGATTTGATAAAGAAAATAATAAAATTGTTTTTGAATTCAAATCAAGAGAAGAAAAAGAAAAAGTATAATTTATATAACATTAGAAATTTATTTTGTTTTGAATAATTCAATTATTAGGCTAGAAGATATTTTTAAGAATTATTATATGGGTAGCCAGGCAATTACAGTGCTTAAGGGTGTTTCTTTAGAAATTCTTAAAAATGAATATGTAGCCTTAATGGGACCAAGTGGTAGTGGTAAAAGTACATTAATGAATATTTTAGGTTGTTTAGATACTGCCACCAGTGGCAAATACATTTTAAACGGAAACGATGTAAGTAAAATGACCGATGATGAATTAGCCGAAATAAGAAATAACGAGATAGGTTTTGTTTTTCAACAGTTTAATTTATTACCAAGATTATCAGCTGCAGAAAATGTTGCTCTTCCATTAGTATATGCAGGTGTAGGAAAAAAAGAAAGAAATGAACGTGCAATGGAAGCCTTAAAAATGGTAGGTTTAGAAGATAGAAGCCACCATAAAAGCAATGAATTAAGTGGTGGACAAATACAACGTGTTGCTATTGCCAGAGCCTTGGTAAACAACCCAGCACTTTTATTAGCAGATGAGCCAACAGGTAATTTAGATACTAAAACATCGGTAGAAGTAATGGAAATTTTTGGTAAAATTCAGCAAGCAGGTAATACTGTAGTATTGGTTACACACGAGGAAGATATTGCCAATTATGCAAAACGTGTAGTTAAATTAAGAGATGGATTAGTAGAAACAGATATATTGAAAGAAGTAGCAGTAATGTAATAAGCAACTTCTAAAAATTATGATTTATGGCAATGAAAATTTATACTAAAACTGGCGATGCTGGCAAGACTTCTTTAATAGGTGGAACAAAAGTTCCTAAAAGCCATATTAGAATTGAAAGCTACGGTACAATTGATGAATTAAATTCTTATATTGGATTAGTTGCTGATTATTCATCAGAGGAGCATATTAAAATAATTTTAAAAGAAATTCAAGATAGACTTTTTACAATTGGTTCTTCGCTTGCAACAGACCCCGATAAAGATCCAATAATGAAATTACCCGATTTAAAAGAAGAAGATATTTTATTGTTAGAACAGGAGATTGATAATATGAATAAAGAATTACCTGTTATGAAAAGTTTTATTTTACCTGGTGGGCATGTTGTTGTTTCAACTACACATATTGCTAGATGTGTGTGTAGAAGGGCAGAACGTATTTGTGTGGCAATGCAACAAGAAGAAATGTTTATTAGCCCAATTGTAATTAAGTACATTAATAGGCTTAGCGATTATTTATTTATGCTTGCACGTTATACAGCACAACAATTAAATGTTCAAGAAATTCCTTGGAAAGCTAGGGTATAAATTGTAGTAGCATACTCATTATAATTTTCTTCATTACTATATACGGTGTAAAAAATAAAATTATTAAAGTATAAATTTACTGCAACTATCAATCAATAATTGCAATTTTGTAGTATATGAAGAAAATAGGCACCATAATAAAATATGTATTTTTCTTATCGTTAGGCTTGCTTTTATTGTGGTTAAGTTTTCATAATATCAGAAAGAATCCTGAACAATGGATGCAGTTTAAACAAACAATTAAATCTGCCAATTATTTATTATTTCTTCCTGTGTTTTTTATCATCACTGCTAGTCATGCAGTAAGAGCTTTGCGTTGGCGAGTTTTAATAGAGCCGATGGGTTATAAAGTTTCTTTTTTAAATTCCTTTTTTGCTGTAATGATAGGCTATATGGCAAACATGGCTATACCCCGTTTAGGCGAAGTTTTAAAATGTACCATTTTAGCAAAGTACGAAAAAGTTCCTGCTGAAAAAATTGTTGGTACTATGGTTGCAGAACGAGCTATAGATGCATTAACCTTAGGCTTAGTTTTTTTATTAGCTCTTATTTTTCAGTTTAATGTAGTTAATAATGCCTACAACGAGCTAAAAATTATTATGGCTGGTAAACCAAACGAAGCAATCAGTAGTACTAAAATAATAATATTAGTAACCATATTAATAATTGCTATTGTATTATTCATCTGGCTTAAATCAACCAATAAATTAAAAAAGATAAAATCAAGTATTTTAAAAATTATTAAAGGCATTATGGAAGGGGTAACTTCTACCTTTAAATTAAAACAAAAAAAGCAATTCTTTTTTTACTCAGCACTAATTTGGTTAATGTATTTAGCAGGCACTTGGCTTGGCTTTTATGCAACCCAAGGTACTACTGGCTTAGGTGTTGATGCAGCTTTATCTTGCTTGGCATTTGCTAGCATAGGTATGATTATTACACCTGGTGGTATTGGTGCTTATGCAGCTTTATTGGCAATAGTTTTAACTCTACAAAATCCACCAATACCCAATGCAATAGGTTATGCCAATGGTACTTTACAATGGTTTGCACAATGTATTATTGTATTAATTGTAGGCTTTATTTGTATAATATTTTTGCCTTTATACAATAAATCAAAAAAGGTTAATTAAAATATTTTCTTTTTTTATAACCTTTAAAAAATCATACTAACATTTGTTAGGTTTTGTGTAAATTTGCCACTTAAATTTATTATAAATGAATACTAGAACAGTTTATATTGTTAGTGCAGTACGTACACCATTAGGTAGTTTTGGCGGTATTTTAAAAGATTTATCTGCTACACAATTAGGAGCAGTTGCAATTAGTGCTGCTGTAGAGAAAGCAGGCTTAGAGCCAGAGCAAATTCAGGAAGTAATAATGGGTTGTGTAATTCAGGCAAATTTAGGCCAGGCACCAGCACGCCAGGCAGCAAAGTTTGCAGGATTACCAGATAATGTGGTTGCTACAACTGTAAATAAAGTTTGTGCAAGCGGAATGAAGGCAATTGCACAAGCTGCCCAAAGTATTTTATTGGGAGATGCAGATATAGTTGTTGCAGGTGGTATGGAAAGTATGAGTAATGTGCCTTTTTATTCTCCTAATTTACGTTGGGGAAATAAATATGGAAATGTTTCAATGATTGATGGGTTAGCTAAAGACGGCTTAACAGATGTATATTTTAATGGTGCAATGGGCAATTTTGCTGATGCAACAGCTAAAGAATGTAATATAACAAGAGAAGAACAAGATGCTTTTGCAATTGAAAGTTATACCCGTAGCCAAAATGCATGGAAGGAAGGAAGATTTGCTAATGAAGTAGTACCTGTTGTAATAGAAAGTAAAAAAGGAAATATTGTTATTGATAAAGATGAAGAACCTTTTAATGTTAAGTTTGATAAAATTGCAGGCCTTAGACCAGCATTCAATAAAGATGGTACAGTAACTGCTGCAAATGCTAGCACCATGAATGATGGAGCTGCAGCATTAGTTTTAATGAGTAAAGAAAAAGCAGATGAATTAGGCATTAAACCTTTAGCAATTATTAACAGTTATGCCGATGCTGAACAAGCACCTGAGTGGTTTACCACTACACCAAGCCTGGCTGTACCAAAAGCTGTAACTAAAGCAGGGTTAACCTTAAACGAAATAGATTTTTTTGAATTGAACGAAGCTTTTAGTGTTGTTGGTATTGTAAACTGCAATAAAATGAATATACCTTTCAACAAAGTAAATGTACATGGTGGTGCTGTAAGTATTGGGCACCCTTTAGGTTGTAGTGGAGCCAGAATTATTGTAACATTAATAAATGTACTGAAACAAAATAATGGTAAAATAGGAGCTGCAGGTATTTGTAATGGTGGAGGAGGGGCTAGTGCAATGGTTATTTCTTTACCATAATTATTTTAAAATATTTTTTTGAAAAAAGCAATCTTTATTTAGATTGCTTTTTAGTTTTTAATATTCATTATTTTTAAACAAAGTTGTTATACATTTCTATACCATTATTGAAATAATTTATGTCAAATTTTTTATTATCTGCAAAAAATATAACCAAAAAATATAACGAATTACCCATTTTAAAAGGTATTGATATTGCAATAGAAAGCAACCAAATTGTTAGTATAGTTGGTAGTAGTGGTGCTGGTAAAAGCACTTTGCTGCATATTTTAGGAACATTAGATAAAGCAGATAGTGGCGAAATATGGTTGAATGATATTAGGGTTGATTTATTAAGTGGTAAAAAATTAGCTGCATTTAGAAATATGCATATTGGTTTTATTTTTCAGTTTCATCATTTATTACCCGAGTTTTCTGCTATTGAAAATGTTTATATTCCGGCATGGATTGCAAAAAGAAAAACAACCGAGGTTAAAAAAGAGGCTGCACAATTATTAGATATTTTAGGTTTAAGCAATAGGTTAAACCATAAACCCAATCAACTTAGTGGAGGAGAACAGCAACGTGTAGCAGTAGCAAGAGCATTAATTAATAAACCATCAATAGTTTTTGCAGATGAGCCAACAGGAAACTTAGATAGTAAAAATGCAAAAGAGTTGCATCATTTATTTACACAACTATGCACAAATCTTCATCAAACCTTTTTAATTGTTACCCATAACGAAGAATTAGCATCTTTAAGCAATAGAGTATTGCACATGAAAGATGGATATATGGTTTAAATTGTTTTAAGTTATTTATTTGGTATAATACTACAAAACTTTATCATCTATTTTTTAAAACTTAATATAGCCTTTAAGGCATTTTTGTCATTTCTAGTTCATAATTTACACCAGCTTCGGTTTTTGCATAACTGCCTTTATCTGTAGAAACTGCTCTCGTTACTGTCCAAACACCTCCTAATTTATTTAGTGGTGTTGGTGGTGTTGCATTAAAAGTAATTGTAAATGTCCAATTAGAAGCATTTCCTGCCCAAGTACCTGTTTGATTTGTTTCACCAGTTTTAGAACTTGTAAATGTGCCATTTTCATAATAAATTGTTTCCCATCCTGCAAAGTCAGTAGTGGTGGTAGTAGTGCCTTCTACAAATTTAGAAACTACCCATTTACCATTAGTAATGGCATTTACAATTTCCTGTTCTTTAATTTTTTCAATAGCTTTTTTACAGCCACTAAAACTTACCATTGCAACTATTAATACTATACCAATTATTTGCTTTTTCATAAATATTTATATTAAGTTGTAATATTATTATTTTGCTAAGATATTTATTAAATAACTCCAGCAAATTTTTTTATTTTTTGGATGGTAATAAAACGAAATTAAGTTTAATTTATTGCTAATAGGCAACACTACATAATATATTTGCTATATGAAATTTAGATATGAATTTAATATTAAATCGCTGCCTAAAGCAATTAACCATAACCATAAAATTTTTTTAATTGGCTCTTGTTTTACTGAAAATATAGGGGAAAAGTTGAAAAAATATAAATTCTCCGTATTAGAAAATCCAAATGGCATTTTATTTAACCCTGTAAGTGTTTCAGAGGCATTAATTAATATTATTGAGAATAAACAATATGTTGCCAATGATTTGTTTGAATATAACGAGGCATGGCATAGTTGGCAACACCATAGCAGATTCTCTGGTATAACTGTAGAAGAAACATTAGAGAAAATAAACCAATCTACAGCTACTGCACACCAATATTTAAAGCAGGCAGATTATTTGCTAATTACTTTAGGTAGTGCATGGATTTATACTTTAACCAACAAAGCAAATAATGCAACTGTTGGTACAGTTGCAGCAAATAATCATAAAGCCCCTGCCGATTGGTTTGAAAGAAAATTGCCAGATGTTGCACAAGTTATTACAGTACTTGTTACTATGTTAAATAAGTTAGGAAGTATAAATCCAAATATTCAGGTAATATTTACTATTAGCCCAGTAAGGCATTTAAGAGAAGGAGCAATTGAAAATAATAGAAGCAAGGCAGCACTTATCTCTGCTGTACATTACTTAATTGATAATTTGCCAAAGCTATATTACTTTCCTGCGTATGAATTAGTAATTGATGATTTAAGAGATTATAGGTTTTATGCAGAAGATTTAGTACATCCTAATTATGCTGCTACTGATTATGTATGGAGCAAATTTGTACAATCCTGTATGCAGAAAGAAACCATAGAATTAATGGAAATAATTAAAGAAATTAATTTGGCATTTCAGCATAAGCCATTTAATGCACATTCTAATCAGCATACACAATTTCTTGCTACTTACTTTGCTAAAACAAAAGCATTAACAAAAAAATATGCCAACCTTGATTTTGACAAAGAGTTAGCATATTTTAAAAATTTAAACGATTAATTTTTTATAAATTTTTGAACAATGAATTGTTCTGTGGATGAATTGTAAACTTTAATAAAATAGGTTCCTTTAGCCAAATTTTGAACATTCAAAATGTATAAGTTTTCTGATGGCTGTGTATAATAAACGGAGTGTAATAAAACTGTGTTAGAAATATCTGTAACGCTAATATTTACCTTTTCTGCTTTATGTGTGTTAATATTTACTTGTAAGTTATTTACAACTGGGTTAGGATAAATATTTAATGAAGCCCAGTTATTGTTTACATTTTTTATATACACAATAGAAGAGTAATTTGTTTTTCCATCTACGTCTATTTGTTGAAGTCTGTAATAATTGTTACCTATTAATGGTTTAGTATCTGCATATAAATAGGTTTTACTATTTCCATTACTTTCAAAGCTTGGTTGTGATGCTATGTTACTAAAGTTTACACCATTATTAGAACGTTGAATATTAAATTGTTTATGATTTGTTTCTTGCACAGTTTGCCATTTTAAAATATGCTTTTCTTTATCTTTAGTAACAGTGAAATATTCCATTTTAACTGGTAATACACCAGGCTTAAATGTGTATTTAATTACATTGTTTGGCTTTGCGGTAATGTTGTTTGATTCGCTGCTTACACTAACAGATGGTGTTAAAGAAAAACCACCAATAGAAACAAAATTATTAGTTCCGGTTCCTAAAGCAGTTAATCCAATAGATGCAGATGGGGAAGTAGCAAAACCAGCTTCTGGGCGGTAAATAAATTCAATCCAATTACTTGTTTCGTATAATTTTAGTTGAAAAGAAATGGCTGCAGAAGTTGAACCAAAACCCCAGTTAACGTTTAGCCATTGAACAGTAAATACTCTGTTAGGTGCAGAGCCTGTTGTGGTATAAGTTAAATTAGAGGTGAGTGATAAATCTAAATCATCCCAAAGTGGTGCTATTATTGGTCTTTCGCCACTTGCACCATTATTTAAATTGTTAATTACATAGCTATCACTTAATTCAGTAAGGCTAATAAAACCGTTTGATGAAATAGCTACTTCGTTATAAGTATTGCTATAATTATTATAGCTAAATGAAAAACCAATTGGAATATAATTTACAAATCCTTCATCAGCCAAAGGGTCAGTTCCATTACCAGTAAACATTGGTGTTGTTCCATTAGTTACCATATCAAAACTAGCACCAGAAGTTGTAAAGGAATAATTAATTTGAGCATTAGCAAAAGGTATGTATAAAAAGCATACTAAGCAGATAATTAGGTTTTTCATATTGGTTATAGTTAATTAGTTTTAGAAGCCACAAGAAAACAACAGCAATAAATGAGCTATCAAAACATTTATTGAAAAGAGTTGAGCTTTTTGCTTCTTGCCTTTTTCATCAGGTAGATGCATTTAGCGATACTTTCAAGTGGCTCCTAAAGATTTTATTGTTTTATAAAAGATTTTGCATTGCCTGCTTTGCCAATTTTATTTTCAACTTTCACAAAATACATTCCCCTATTAAATTGGCTAATATCTGTTTGAATAATGTTATCTCCTGCTTCAATATTAATACTATAAGCTTTTACAATATGGCCATAATTATCCATAATTTTTATTATACCCACTGTTTTATATTTTGAGTAAACAACAGTATTTAAAACATTTGTGGCAGGGTTAGGATAAGTTTTTTGTGCACTAATTAAAAAGGGTAATTCGCTACTTATTTTAATAATATCTTGCACATAAAAATCATTACTTTCTTTATCAGTAACTTTCAACCTATAATAATCAACTGTGTTTGGTGTATTATCTATTAAGCTATAGTTTAATGTTGTTGAACTTGTTCCGTTATTTGCTTTGGTTTCTATTTTGTTTATGCTGGTAAAATTTTTACCATCGGAACTTCTTTGTAATTCAAAGCTGCTATTGTTAAACTCTGCTGAGGTTTGCCAAGAAATTTTATTTACAAAACCTTCTCTAAAGCCACTAAAAGCTATCATTTTTATTGGTAAAGGCTTTACTTTACTTACGTCAATATCATCAATCCAAATGGCAGTGTTACTCTTTTCAGAAAAACATCTAAAAGCTATAAAATACTCATCGCTGGTAGGTGCTGCAAAAAGTTTAGAAATATCCTGAAATTTTAGTTGATTAATTTTTACATTTTTATAAATAGTTTGCCAACCTATCATTCCATTATTCATCATTTTTCCAATTTTTACTTCTAATTTTTGATCTCCACCTAAGGAATCGCTAGCTCTATATTTGAATTGTAAACGATAAGTTAATCCGCCTGTTAATTGCATAGCAGGCAACATAAACCATGCGTCGGCATTATTAATATTATCTCCTTTATAACTGATGGCATAATTAAAAGCAGGCACACCTGGAACAGCAATTGTTTGCCAAGAATTGCCACCTAATGGATTGGCAATATGAATTGCTTCAGGATTATTAGGAATAGAAATACCCTCAAACTTTTCTACATAAGGTAGGGTAGTATAAGATGCAGTTTTAGCAGGTATTGAAACCCATCCACTTTTACCTGCTGCAGTGCTTGTTCTTACATGTAAATAATATTGCTTTCCTTTCTCTAAGTTTTGAAGTGTTGCAGAAGGCGTATTAGTTGTAGAAAAAGTTAAAGGCTGTAAAGGAGAAGTAGTAATTGCATAATCATATTCTGCTATTGCAGAAGTATTCCAAGATAAAGTTATTTCATGTGTATTATAAGCATTTACCATTACATTAGATGGTAATTCGTTTTTACCTGGTTCAAACTCTATTAAAGTGCCTGTTGTAGGTAAAGAATTTATGTATTTGTTTTCTTCTAATCCACTTATTTGTGCATTTTTATCAATTGATGTTACCGATAAAAAACTTCCTGTGCAAGAACTACAAGTTGCAATACCTACAGAAGCACTAGCATCTGATAGTTTTCCTTCTAATGCTTTATAAATAAATTGAACCTTATTAGTTCCTTCATGTAAAATCATTTGAAAGGATATTGCAGGATCTAATAAATTATAATTCCAAGATGCACTATCCCATTGTACAATAAAAATTCTGTTAGGTGCATTTCCTTTTACAGCATAGCTTAAACATTTATTGTTTTTTAGTCTTAAATCATCCCAAAGAGGGGCAATAATTGGCCTGATATTTTCTTGCATTGGGCCATTCATTAAATTGTTTGTGCTGTAACGGCTACCAACATTCATAGTAAAGTTTGACCCAAATGTTACAAACCCATTTACATTTATATTTAAATGTGTATAGTTTGTATTATTAAAATTAAAAGTAAAGCCAATAGGTATTTGATTAGCAAAACCTTCATCATCTTCGTAATAACCTACAGGTGTTGGATTATCTAAAGCTGGTGTAATACCATCTTCTAAATGCACATAAGTACTTTGATAAGCATTGTAAGTATAGTTTACTTGTGCATTTGCAGTTAAGGTATAAAATAAAACTACAGCTAAAAGACCTGGGTAAATCTTCTTCATAGCATTGATATTGGATTAAAGCATATTTGCTAACTAATAAACTAATAATTAATTATTTTATTGTGTTAGAAGCAAAAAAATATGAATACAATTATTTACACAATGTGCACAAGGTAGATTTCTTCTTACTTTAATCTTTTTGTTTTACTGTAAGTTTTGGCAATAGTGTAGAAATTTGAACAATAAAAGCTAAAATTATTAATAGGTATAAACCAGCTTTTTTATCAGGGCATATTGTTTGCCTACACATCGAAAAAATGATATAATTTTTTATTGCCCAACTTAAACTTATAAAACCTATAAATAAATTGGTTCTTTTAGCCCAAATTTTTGGAATTAAAAAGAATAAAATTAACAATAAACTTAATGCTGTATGAGGAATTACTTGGCGGCCAAAAGTTAACTGCTCATTCACCTTACCATTTATTCCAGATAAAGTTACATTAATACTAGGAACATATACCCAAGGCATATAACAAACACCAATTATTGCTATAGCTGCTAATATGCCTATTAACTGAGAATATTTCATAATTAAAAATAAATAGGTCGCAAATATATTTTTTTTGTGAATTATAAATATAAATAATAAGGTTTAAGTAAGGTAATAAAAGCAGGAGTGTATTGTGTTAAACTAATTTCTTTAATACAAATACATTCTTCGTACAAATTGTTTGCTTGTGCTTTAGAAAAAAGGAACATAGTTCTAAATGGTGGATGTTTGGCTGAATGTTGTACAATTGTTTTATTTAATAATTTAAAATTTGGGGTTAATTCTTCAAAATAATTTGTTCTATGAAAAGGCAATAACACAGCAAAAAAACCATTTTCTGTAATTAAGTTATTAATACATTGCACTAAAGTGGTAAGCTGTAATGTTGTATGGTGCATTGCTATATTTTTAGCTATATTATTACTTAATAAATCTTGCTCAAAAAAAGGAGGATTGCAAATTATAAAATCATATTTTTTTGTAGTGCTGTATTGTTGAATGGAAGAATGATGTACACTAATTTTACTTTTAAAACTAGAAGATTCAATATTTTGTTTTGCTTGATTAAATGCGTTAATATTTATTTCAACTGAATCTATTGCAGCAGCAGATTTCTGAGCCAGCATTAAGCTTAATAACCCTGTGCCTGAACCAATATCTAAAATATTATTTGGCTTTACTGAGTTTAATAAATTTGCACACCATGCTCCAAATAAACAAGCATCTGTTGTTACCTTCATAGCACAAGCATCTTGATTAATGGTAAACTGCTTGAATTTGAAAAATGAATTAGCCATAAAAGCCTTACACTAATAGAGTATTAACTACAATTATTTTTGTACCAATTTATTAAACCATTGGTGCTACTATCATGGCATGTAACTATTTCTTTATTATTTAATTCTGGTAAAATTTTATTGGCTAATTGCTTGCCTAATTCTACACCCCATTGGTCAAAACTAAATATGTTCCAAATAACTCCTTGTACAAAAATTTTATGTTCATATAAAGCAATGAGCTGACCTAAAGTGAATGGAGTAATTTTTTTAATTAAAAAAGAATTGGTTGGCTTATTCCCATTAAAAACTTTAAAAGCAAGTAATTTTTTTATTTCCTCTTCATTTTTTCCTGCTTTTATTAGTTCTTCTTTTGCTTCATTTAGAGTTTTACCATTCATTAAAGCTTCTGTTTGTGCAAAAAAGTTACTTAAAAGCTTTGTATGATGATCGCTTAAAGGGTTATGGCTCTTAACAGGTGCAATAAAATCGCATGGTATCATTTGTGTGCCCTGATGAATTAATTGGTAAAATGCATGTTGACCATTGGTGCCAGGTTCGCCCCATATTACTGGGCCTGTTGCATAGTTAATTTCATTTCCATTTCTATCAGTATTTTTTCCATTACTTTCCATATTTCCTTGCTGAAAATAGGCAGCAAACCTGTGCATATATTGGTCGTAAGGTAAAATGGCTTCGCTTTTAGCGTTAAAAAAATTAGTGTACCATATACCAATTAATGCCATTATTACTGGAATATTTTTTGAATGATTTTCGGTTTTAAAATGGTTATCAATATCAAATGCACCTTGTAAAAGCTGTTCAAAATTTTTGTAACCAATGGTTAATGCAATGGATAAACCTATTGCACTCCAAAGGCTATATCTTCCTCCAACCCAATCCCAAAATTCAAACATATTGGCAGTATCAATACCAAATTTTTTCACCTCTTGTTCATTAGTACTAAGTGCAATAAAATGTTTTGCAACATACTTTTCGTTTTTTGCAAATTCAATAAACCATGAACGAGCAGTATGAGCATTAGTCATGGTTTCCTGAGTAGTAAATGTTTTTGATGCAATTAAAAATAGAGTTTCTTCTGCATTAATTTTTCTTAAAGTTTCTGCAATATGTGTACCATCAACATTGCTTACAAAATAAGTTTCAATAGAATTAATCCAGTATGGTTTTAAAGCTTCAGTTACCATAACAGGGCCTAAATCGCTGCCACCAATTCCAATGTTTACAATATATTTAATAGGTTTTCCTGTATAACCCAACCATTCCTTTTTATGCACTTTGTTACAAAAAGTTTCCATTTGCTTTAAAACCTTTCTGATGGATGGCATAACATCTTCACCATCATTGTAAATTGGCGTATCAGAAAAATTTCTTAATGCAGTATGTAAAACTGCACGGTTTTCGGTTTCGTTAATTTTAGCACCTGAAAACATTTCGTTAATAGCTTCTTGCAGTTTACATTCATTGGCTAATTGTAATAAAAGCTGAATGGTTTTGTTATTAATTATATTCTTAGAATAATCAAATAAAATATCCCCATCAATAATTGAAAATTCCTGAAATCTATTTTCATTTTCTGCAAAAAGTTTCCTCATGCTTGCATGGTTCATTTCTGCTTCAAAATGTTTTGTAAGCAATAACCAGGCTTGTGTAGTAGTTGGATTTATTTTAGAAAGCATAAAATTGTTTAATCTACATTTTTACAATTAGTTTACCTGCAGTTTTAGCTTTAACCTCATCAATAGTTACTCCTGGTGCAGTTTCTATTAATTCAAAACCATCTTGTGTAATATTTAAAACAGCTAAATCTGTAACAACTTTTTTAACACAACCTAAACCAGTTAAGGGTAATGTGCATGATGGCAATAATTTACTTTCTCCTTTAGGGTTAGTATGCATCATTGCAACAATTATATTTTGGGCACTAGCAACTAAATCCATTGCACCACCCATGCCTTTAACCATTTTGCCTGGTATCTTCCAGTTAGCAATGTCTCCTTTTTCACTTACTTCCATTGCTCCTAAAACGGTAAGGTCTATTTTCCCGGCTCGTATCATACCAAAACTTTCTGCACTATCAAATAAAGCAGCACCTTTAATTAAAGTAACTGTTTCTTTCCCAGCATTTATAAGATCTGCATCTAAATCATCTTCTGTTGGATAAGGCCCCATGCCTAAAATACCATTTTCGCTTTGTAGAATAACTGTAATATCATCGGGTATATAATTTGCAACTAAAGTTGGAATACCAATTCCAAGATTAACATACATACCATCTTTTAATTCTTGTGCAATTCTTTTTGCAATTCCAAATTTATCTAATGCCATAATTTAATTTTTTAAATATTGTTTTATATGTGGTAGTTCGGCCATTTTTACAAACTGATTATCTATTGCTCTAGCTAAAGGTTTATTAAAAGTTTTAATGGTTGTTAGTAAGCTGCCTAAAAATAATTTTATTTCTGTAATGCCTTTGGCATCTAAGCCACATTCTAAAAAAGCATTTTCATGATTGTTTTGTTTGTCTGCTTCAATATCACTAGCATCATCAAGTAATAAAAAAGAGCCTATTATAACAAACCAATACTGTATAATTTTATGTGCTACTTCATTATCAAAATCTAAAATGGCTACCGAAAAAAGAAATATATCTCCTCGGTGCAAGGCTTTGTAAGGTAATAATAATTCATTTATAAAACTGTTATTATCCCCAGTCATATACTTTTCTAAAGCATCATAAAAATATTTATTTTTTGCTTTTGCTTGCGTTAGATTAATACATAACTCTATAGCTTTTTGTTTGGTAATAGAATTGGTTTCTTCTAATGCTGCAATATGCCCAACTTCTTCTAATAAATGAATATATTCATTGCCTAATAAAATTTGTTTTTTTATACCAAGCCTATTTAATGTATCTACTATAATTGGAATAAATAAATAGCCTGGCTCATGACGTAAATACATTAATTTATCCTTCCAATAAAGATTATTGGTTGGTGGTTCACGTTCTGTAAAAAAATTAGCAATTTCATCATGAACACCATAATTTATTGCCAAAAAATCTGCACTTACAAACATATCTTATTTTAAACGAACAGTTTTTCGTTCAATTCTTTTTTCGTAATTACTGCCTTCAAAAATTCTGTGTACATATACACCAGCAACATGAATTGAGTCTGGATCTAACATACCTGGCTCTACTAATTCTTCTACTTCGGCAATGGTAATTTTACCTGCTTTAGCCATAGAGGTTGAAAAATTTCTTGTTGTTTTTCTAAAAACTAAATTACCTAATTTATCACCTTTCCATGCTTTAACTATTGCAAAATCGGCATAAAGTGCATGTTCCATTAAATACATTTTGCCATTAAATTCTCTTGCTTCTTTTCCTTGTGCTATTTCAGTACCATAGCCTGCAGGAGTGTAAAATGCAGGAATACCCATACCAGCCATTTGAATTTTAGTAGCTAAAGTTCCTTGTGGTGTTAAATCCACTTCTAACTCTCCTTGTAATAGCTGTCTTTCAAATTCTGCATTTTCTCCAACATAGCTACTAATCATTTTTTTAATTTGTTTGGTTTTTAGTAATAATCCTAAACCAAAATCATCAACACCGGCATTATTAGAAATACAAGTTAAATTATTTATTCCTTTTTCAACTAATGCTGCTATGCAATTTTCTGGAATGCCGTTTAAGCCAAATCCTCCTAACATTATTGTACTGCCACTTGGTATATCTGCAATGGCAGCTTGTGCATTTGCTACTACTTTATTCATACTAAATTCATTTGAATAACAAATATAAGTCTATTGGCATTTACAGTATAAACAATGCGTTTTTGAAAGATGAAAATTTGAATAAATTATTCTTTATTACTTTCTATTATCTTTATTTGCTAATATGAAAGGGTTAATAAAACTAATTCAATTTATATATTGTGTATATGCTTTGCTAATGTTTATTGCAATTATGTTTATTGCATTTCCATTTATTCTTATTTCCTCTTCATTTGGAATTAAAGGGGGTAATGTAATTTATAAAATTTGTAATGTATGGGCAAGGGTATGGTATTTTTTTGTAGGTGTAAAACATCAAGAGATTTATGAAACGGAGCATGAAGTAAATAAGCAATATATTTTTGTTGCTAACCATATTTCTTATATGGATATTCCACCCATTGTAACTTCTATTCATCAGCCATTTAGGGCTTTAGGGAAATATGAAATGGTTAAAGTACCCATATTTGGTTGGATTTACAGATCTGCTGTTATTTTGGTGGATAGAAGTAGTGCAGAGAAAAGATCTAAAAGTGTAAGAGCATTAAAGGCAGCTATTCAACATGGTATTTCAGTTTTTATTTTTCCTGAAGGAACTTTTAATATGACAGAGCATCCTCTAAAAAATTTTTATGATGGTGCTTTTAGAATTGCAATTGAAACCCAAACTCCCATAAAGCCTATGTTATTTGTAGATTCGCTAAAAAGATTACATTATAAAAGCTTATTTGAATTAACACCTGGTATTAACAGAACAATTTATTTAGAAGAAGTTTCAGTAGATGGGTTAACTATGAAAAATTTGCATGAGCTAAAAGAGGTAGTGTATAAAAAAATGGAAGAAGGATTAAAGAGATATAACAATATTAAAGTCTAAAAAATTTGAACAACGATTTTCAAAATATTAATAATGACAATTCGGAAACAAAAAAACTATTTGCTTCTGTTATTATTCCTTTATCCTTACCAGAAACATATACCTGGGAAATACCTGATCAATTTATTAATTCTGTAAAAGTAGGCGTTAGGGTAGAGGTACAATTAAGAAATAAAAAATATGCTGGCATTATAAAATCTATTACCAACATTGTTCCTACAAGTTTTAAACCAAAGCATATTTTAAATATATTAGACGAAGAGCCATTGTTGTACGAAAAGCAATTATTGCTTTGGCGTTGGATTGCCAATTATTATATGTGTACAGAAGGAGACGTTATGCAAGCTGCATTACCTGCTAATTTAAAGTTAACAGGAGAAAGTGTTTTAGTTTGGAATGAGGAGAATGGTATTGATTTAAATAACTACACCTTTTTAAGTGATGAAGAATATTTGATAACAGAAGCCTTAGAGCTAAAAAAAGAACTTAAAATAAGTGAAGTACAAAAAATTATTGAAGCAAGTCATGTTTATCCAATTATCAGAAACTTGATAGATAAAAAAGTATGTTTTATTTGGGAAGAGTTGAAAGAAAAATATAAGCCTAAAACAGATACATTTATTTTGTTACACCCTGTTTTTCAACAAGAGAGTGCATTAGAAAAATTATTGAATGAATGGAGTAAAGCACCCAAACAATTAGAACTTTTATTAGGCTATTTGCATTTTATAAAAACAGAAGGAGAAGTTACACAATCTAAACTCTTACAAAAAACAAATGCATCTGCTGCTCAATTAAAAGCATTAGTAGATAAAAAAATTTTAATAACAGAAAAGAGAAATGTTAATAGAATAAATACTTTACCGAAGCAAGTGGTTATTGATTTTACTTTATCTGATGCTCAGCAAAAAGCATTTTCCAATATTCAGCAACAACTACAACATCATAATGTTTGCTTATTACATGGTGTTACTGCAAGTGGTAAAACACAAATTTATATAAAACTAATTGAGCAATATTTACAACAAGATAAACAGGTTTTGTTTATGCTGCCAGAAATTGCTTTGACCACCCAAATTATTAGAAGAATTCAAAAACACTTTGGTGGTTACATTGCAATTTATCATTCTAAGTTTAACTCTAATGAAAGGGTTGAACTTTGGAATAGAGTAAAAACAAACGATATTAGAATTGTACTTGGAGCAAGAAGTGCTCTGTTTTTACCATTTAATAATTTAGGATTAATAATTGTTGATGAAGAACATGATTCTAGCTATAAACAACAAGACCCAGCACCTCGTTATCATGCAAGAGATGCTGCAATATATTATGCTTCTTTATTTAAAAACGAAACAGAAAATAATACAGCTAAAGTTGTATTAGGTAGTGCAACACCATCCATAGAAACTTATTTTAATGCACAAAATGGAAAATATGGTTTGGTACAATTAAATGAACGATTTGCAAATGTAGATATGCCAACCATTCAATTAATTGACTTAAAAAAGGTAATTGCCAACGAACAAATCAATCAAAACTCTAAAAATGAACAACTGAAAATTGCTTTATCGCCAGAGTTATTAAATGCAATGGCTATTTCATTAAAAAATAAAAAGCAGATAATTCTTTTTCAAAATAGAAGAGGCTACAGCCCGTATATGATTTGCAATGCTTGTGGTTGGATTCCTCAATGCAAGCATTGCGATGTTACATTAACTTTTCATAAAGCTAAAAACAAATTAAGTTGCCATTATTGTGGTACTTCTTACCCTGTATTAAACTCCTGTGTGGTGTGTGGTAGTCATCATTTTACCAATAAAAATTTTGGTACCGAAAAAATTGAAGAAATTTTAGCAGAACATTTTACCGATGCAAAAATTGCCAGAATGGATATAGACAGCATTAAAGGCAAAAATGCTCATGATAACTTAATTAAACTTTTTGAACAACAGCGAATAGATATTTTAGTAGGAACACAAATGGTGGTAAAAGGGTTGGATTTTGAACATGTTAATTTAATTGGAATTATGGATGCTGATGGATTGTTAAGCTTTGCAGATTTTAGAGTAAACGAAAGAGCCTTTCAATTAATGGAGCAAGTTAGTGGCCGTGCAGGTAGAAAAGATGGAGTTGGAACTGTTTATATTCAAGCAAATAATATTCATCATCCTGTAATTGAATTTGTTCAACAACATAATTACGATAGATTATATAAATTTGAATTAGAAGGAAGAAAATTATACCATTACCCACCATATAGCAGAATAATTGTAATTACCTTTAAACACAAAGAAAGTAGTTACGCCGAGCATGCAGCACAAATAATGATGCATTGTTTACAACATTTATTTAATGATTATATTAGTGGGCCTGCACAACCAGTTGTAAATAGAATTAGAAATTTATACCTATGGGAAATTCTAATTAAACTTCCCAAAAATGCCGATTTAATGCATCAATGTAAAACTATTATTAAACAACAAGCAGCTATTATTCATAATACTAAAAACTTAAGTGGTGTTATTATTATTCCAGATGTGGATCCTGTGTAAATATTTCTGATTTTCTTCTTTAAACCTTGGTATCCCAAATAAGTCTATTGTTATGTGTTAAATTAGATACGCAACTAATAAAGTACAGAACATGAAAAATAAATTCTATCAAATTGCTTTAATTGTTACTGTAATAATTATATCTTCTTTTTCATTTAAAGAAAATAGAACTTCTCCTTCCATTCAATTTCCTTATAAA
>JAIBAV010000008.1 GCA_019695015.1 Chitinophagaceae bacterium | reverse complement strand
TTGCTTAAATGAATTTGCTTGGCAATGTCCTTTACGGTTGCTTTTGCATTTTGTTGAAGTAGTTTTAAAATGGCAAAGTCTTTATTATCTAATACAATGCTTTCATTAGTGGTTTGTTCTTTTTTTACTGTTTTAGCCATAAGTTACTTATTATTTGTTCTAAATATTACTATAAAATTAATAAAATATTCTAAATTATTAATAGTTTGCAAAAAATTATTCTTTATTAAATACTTTTGCGTTCTAATAAAAATAAAATATGTCAACGCTTACAAAAACAATTGATTTTACATTGCCATACAAAGTGGCAGATATTAGTCTTGCAGAGTGGGGGAGAAAAGAAATTCGTTTAGCCGAAGCAGAAATGCCAGGTTTAATGAGTATTCGTGCTGAGTACGGAGCATCTCAACCATTAAAAGGTGCAAGAATTGCAGGTTGTTTACACATGACCATTCAAACTGCAGTTTTAATTGAAACATTAGTTGCTTTAGGTGCAGAAGTTAAATGGAGTTCTTGTAACATTTTTTCTACACAAGATCATGCTGCTGCTGCTATTGCTGCTGCTGGCATTGGAGTGTATGCTTGGAAAGGTCAAACTCAAGAAGAAGCTGATTGGTGTATAGAACAAACATTATTTTTTGGTGGTGCAGATAGACCATTAAATATGATATTAGATGATGGAGGCGATTTAACAAATATGGTATTTGATAAATACCCTGAATTTGTTTCAGGCATAAAAGGTTTGAGTGAAGAAACTACAACAGGTGTACATCGTTTATATGAAAGAATGGTAAAAGGCACATTACCAATTCCTGCAATTAATGTAAACGACAGTGTTACTAAATCTAAATTTGATAACAAATATGGCTGTAAAGAATCTTTAGTTGACTCTATTCGTAGAGCTACAGATGTTATGATGGCTGGAAAGGTTGCTGTTGTTGGTTCTTATGGAGATGTAGGTAAAGGTTCTGCTGCTTCATTAAAGGGTGCTGGTTGTCGTGTAATTGTTACTGAAATAGACCCAATTTGTGCTTTACAAGCTGCCATGGATGGCTTTGAAGTAAAACCAATGATTAAAGCTGTAGCAGAAGCTGATATTATAGTTACTGCTTCTGGTTGTCGTGATTTAATTACTGAAAAACATTTTAGATTAATGAAAGACAAAGCTATTGTTTGTAACATTGGGCACTTTGATATTGAAATTGATATGGCTTGGTTAAATGACAATTTTGGTCATACAAAGAATACCATTAAACCTCAAGTAGATCTTTACACTATTGATGGTAAAGATGTAATAGTTTTAGCCGAAGGTCGTTTAGTAAATTTAGGTTGTGCAACAGGACACCCAAGTTTTGTAATGAGTAATTCATTTACCAACCAAACTTTAGCTCAGATAGAACTTTGGACAAATACTGATAAATATGAAAACAAAGTTTATGTTTTACCAAAGCATCTTGATGAAAAAGTAGCACGTTTGCACCTTGCAAAAATTGGTGTTGAACTTGATGTATTATCTGATGAACAAGCTGCTTATTTAGGTATTCCTAAAAATGGCCCTTTTAAAGCAGAGCATTACAGGTATTAATCTTTCTCACATACACTTACTATTAAAGGTACAATGTAATTGTACCTTTTTTGTTATATTATTAATAGGGTGGTGGTATTATTGAATAAATAAGCCAATACTTTATATTTTTAAATTACTTCTTATAGCTTTGTAGCAAATGACTATACAAGATATTATTAATGTTTTAGAGAATTATGCTCCACCAGCATTACAAGAGAGTTATGATAATGTTGGATTATTAATAGGAAATAAAAATTGGAATTGTACAGGAATTATTTGTTGCCTTGATTCTACAGAAGATGTTATAAAAGAAGCAATATCCAAAAAATGCAATTTAATAGTTGCACATCATCCAATAATTTTTAGTGGTCTAAAAAAGCTTAATGGTAGTAATTATGTTGAACAAACAATTATTAAAGCTATTAAAAATGATATTGCCATTTATGCAATTCATACCAATTTAGATAACTTAATAGATGGCGTAAACAAATCAATTGCCGATAAATTAAATTTAAAAAATACTTCTATTTTATTACCCAAAAATAATATGCTGCAAAAACTGTACACTTTTGTGCCAATAAATTATGCCGAAAAAGTGAAAGAAGCTTTGTTTGCAGTAGGGGCTGGCGAAATAGGCAATTATAGTGAGTGTAGTTTTAACACAAAAGGTATTGGTACTTTCAATGCTAATCAACTGTCTAAACCATTTGTAGGAAATAAAGGATTAAGGCATGAAGAAGTAGAAATAAAAGTAGAAATTATTTATCCTATTTGGCTTAAAAGTAAAATAATAAATACATTGAAAAATGTACACCCTTACGAAGAGCCTGCTTTTGATATTATTAGTTTACAAAACCAATATAACAAAATAGGGAGTGGTTTAATTGGTGAATTAGCAAAACCAATTAGTGCTAAAATGTTTCTACAAAATTTATCTAAAGTATTTGATTTACAAATAATTAGGCATAGTAAATTAAATAAAAAAAATATTAAAAAAGTAGCAATTTGTGGTGGTGCTGGCAACTTTTTAACAACTTTTGCTATGCAAGCAAGTGCAGATATTTTTATAACATCTGATATAAAATATCATGAATTTTTTGATACAAATTCTTCCATGATTTTGGCAGATATTGGACATTTTGAAAGTGAACAATTTACTATAGAATTATTACAAAATTATTTACACAAAAAATTCCCTAACTTTGCCGTCCTTAAAACTAAGGTTAAAACAAACCCTGTAGAATACTTTATAGTTTAATACAAAAATGTTTTAGCTACTTTGTTAATAAATAGTACAAGTGAGTAATGCAATAAATGCTTTAAGTAATTGCAGAACACACTATCATAAAAATGTAAACTTTAAATAAGTATATGGCAGCAGTTAAAGAATTCTCTGTTGAAGAAAAATTAGTAAGCTTAGTAAAGCTTCAAAAAATTGATAGTAAATTAGATGAGTTTCAAATTTTAAAAGGCGAATTACCATTAGAAGTAAGCGATTTAGAAGACGAAATTCAAGGCTTACATGCTCGTAAAAACAGAATTGAAGAAGAAGTGAATGGAGTTATTGAATTTATTGAAAGCAAAAAAGTAGCAATTAAAGAAGCAGAGGATTTAATTAAAAAGTATGATAAGCAAAGTAGCAATGTTAAAAATAACAGAGAGTACGAAGCAATAAACAAAGAAATGGAAATGCAGCAATTAGAAATGAAACTTGCTGAAAAACACATTAAAGATGCTAACGAAGAGATTGCTGATAAAGCCAAAGCATTAGAAATTGCCAAGAAAAATATTGCAACCAAAGAAGGTGTTTTGAACCACAAAAAGGAAGAGCTAGAAAAAATTATTGCCGATACTGAAAAAGAAGAAACACAGTTTAGAAAAAAAAGCGATTCTGCAAGAAAAGATGTTGAAGAACGTTTATTATATAGCTACGATAGAATTAGAAAAAGCTATAGAAATGGATTAGCTGTAGTACCTGTTGAACGTGATGCTTGTGGTGGCTGTTTTAACTCAATTCCTCCTCAAAAGCAAAGTGAAATACGTTTACACAAAAAAGTAATGGTTTGCGAAAATTGTGGTAGAATATTAGTAGATACAGATTTGAATGATAGTGTAACAACTAAATAAGTTTTACAATAATTAAAATTTACTTGGAGGCTGCCTTTAAAAGTAGCCTCTATTTTTTTGTAGAAATGCAAGAAAAATATGGGTACTTATATTTTTTATTTTTTAAATTAGATGGGCTTTGAATGATTCAAAAAATAAGATTAGTTTTACAAAGACACATGCCAATAAACAAGTAAGTAGTAACAATAAAATGATTTATAATGGATGAAAAAATTAGAGAGAAAGCTTCTTTATTTATCACTATAATCTATTTATTTTTAGGATTAATGCTATTACCTATTGCTATAGGAATGCTTACAGCATTACCAGAAATGATAGGCTTTCTTGGAGTTGCATTACTTATTTCATCTATTTTGTTTTTTTATTCTGCAATTAAGCAATTTGCTTCAAATGCTAAACAGAAAAAAGCAAATGCAAATTTCATTCAGCAAATTAATAAGCAAAATAAAATAACAAACATTGCTAAACAACATGATACCATTGTTAATGAAAATATAGATATAGCTATAGATTGTAGTTCATCTTTATCATATAGCATAAACAATAATAATTCTGTAATTGCAAATTGGCAATTAAGTAATGAAGATTGGATAAAGTTTTATAAAAATGAAAAGAAAGAGAGGATTACTAGTATTATTATTGAAGTGTTTTGGATACTGTTACTTGGTACAATATTACTTAAAAATACCAGAATGGCTGATACCTTAGATGCCTTGCTAGTAAGTGGATTGATAGGAGGGGTTTATGGTTTTGGAAAATACTTTTTAACAATGAAAAGTATTTCTCCAGATGTAAACTCTACAGAAAATAAAGAAATATGCATTACTAACAGTAGTATTTTAATTAATGGTAAATTAAATATTTTTAACGATGAAACCAGATGGTTTAAAAGTGCAAAGCTTTTAGATAACACCAACCCCTTGGTTGTAGAAATTACCTTTGGCTGGAAAACCAGACGTGGTAATACTTATGATGAAATCAGAATTCCTGTAAATAATAAAGAAACTGCCAATAATATAATTTCCTCTCTCTACAAAAAAAACAATTAATTATTGAACAACTCCTAAATCTACTTTAGTTTTGCTGTATGAACAAAAGCTATTTAGAACAGCAAATTCAGCAAAAAAAATCTTATTTATGTGTAGGGTTAGATACTGATATTACTTTAATACCTGACCACTTACAACAGTTACCCAATGCAATTGTAACCTTTAATAAAGCTATTATAGATGCCACAAAAGATTATTGTGTAAGCTATAAAATTAATACAGCATTTTACGAAGCATTAGGTACTAAAGGTTGGGAAATAATGGAAGAAACCTTGCATTATATTCCAAATACGCATTTTAAAATTGCAGATGCTAAAAGAGGCGATATAGGTAATACATCGGCTAGGTATGCAAAAGCTTTTTTTGAAACGCTTCCATTTGATGCTGTTACTGTAACACCTTACATGGGCGAAGACAGTATTAAACCATTTCTAGAGTATGAAAATAAATTTACTATTGTTTTAGGGCTTACTTCTAATAAAGGAGCTAATGATTTTGAATTATTAAAAATAGGGGAGCAGTTTTTATACGAAAAAGTATTAGAGAAAGTATCTCAATGGGGCACTCCTAATAATTTAATGTTTGTAGTAGGAGCAACACAAGCAAACGAACTTCAACAAATCCGAAAAATAGTTCCTGAAAATTTTCTTTTAATTCCAGGTATTGGTTTTCAAGGTGGCAGTTTAAAAGATGTAAGTACAAACGGCTTTAATAAAAATGTTGGTATATTAGTTAATGTAAGCAGGGCAATAATTTATGCTGGAACCAACCAACAATTTGCAACTGATGCTAAAGAAATTGCATTAGAATATCAAACAGAAATGAGCAGTTATTTATAATTACGGGTATAATTATTTACCTTTGTACTTCAAAATTTTGCCCATCCTGCAAATGGGTTCATTGTTTAACTGAAACATTCGTTTTTTACCAATTAAGTTGTAATGAAAATGGATGTCTAAAATTTTATTTATGGCATTATTGCACAATCGTATAAGCAATAAAGAGTTGAAAGAAAAGCTGATGAGAGAAGTTGAACCACGTACAACTATTAGCTTCTATTGTTATTTCCACATTATTAATCCACAAGAATTTAGAGATTTTTTGTACAAAAATTTATCAACATTAAAAGTTTTTGGAAGAATATATATTGCTAAAGAAGGTATCAATGCACAAATTAGTGTTCCAACTAATTATTTTAATGAGTTAAAAACATTTTTATATAGCATTGATTCACTCCATAATTTAAGACTAAATATTGCAGTTGATGATGATGGTAAAAGCTTTTGGGTGTTAAAAATAAAAGTGAGAGATAAAATTGTTGCAGATGGTATAAACGATGATGCTTTTGATATGAAAAATAAAGGCAAGTATGTAAATGCTTTTGGAATGAATAAATTGTTGGAAGATAAAAACACTATAGTAATTGATATGCGTAATCATTACGAATATGAAGTTGGACATTTTGAAAATGCAATTGAAATTCCAAGCGATACTTTTAGAGAACAATTGCCTATGGCAGTAGAAATGATGAAAGGAAACGAAAATAAAAATATTGTTATGTATTGTACTGGTGGAATAAGATGTGAAAAAGCTAGTGCTTACATGCTGCACAAAGGATTTCAAAATGTTTTTCATTTAGAAGGTGGAATTATAAATTATGCTAAGCAAATTAAAGAAGAGGGAGAACCCAGTAAGTTTATTGGTAAGAATTTTGTATTTGATAACAGGCTAGGAGAAAGAATTACTAGTGATGTTATTGCAAAATGTCATCAATGTGGAGCTACATGCGATGAGCATACGAATTGTAAAAATAATGGTTGTCATTTACTATTTATACAATGTAAAAACTGTGCAAATAAATATGCAGGATGCTGTTCTGAAGCATGTAAAGAAACAATTAATATGCCGGAAGAAAGGCAAAAAGAATTAAGAAAAGGGACTGAAAACGGAATAATGATTTTTAATAAAAGTAAAGCAAGGTTAAGGCCCAAATTGAATGAATCTAAACCTTAGTAAAGGTTAATCGTAATTTTTATTTTGCCCAGCATTAGCCCATTGCACATTTAATATTCCTTTTCTTGCTTGGTCATTGGCAAAATATACAAATGCAATTACTTTTAAATTAGCCGAGTTTAATCCATTAATATCTACCGTATAATTTGCAATGTACTCATTGTCTTTTGTTTGATTGGCTACAGGAACAGTAATTCCTTTAATACTTGTAGGAGACAAAGAATAAACACCATTATGCACAAAAGTATTTATTGTATCTCCTGCAGAAAAGAATGGATTTCCAGGGTAACTTAAATTGTTATTATAATAATTTGCTTGTGGAGCTATTTTATTATTTTCTACAACTAAAATTACTAGTTTTAAACTGTCTTTAATGGTTACATCAAATCCTGTTTTTGCTGTAATATCTAAATTATTGCCATTTACTGTTGAATTTATTGCTAACCCAACTACAGCTCTTTTTTGATAAAATTTTTTAAATTCAGTACTATCATTTAAGTTATTTACATCGCCATTTTCTTGCATAAATGAAGTACGATTAATTAATACATTTGGTACCGATGAAACTCCATAATCATTTCTCATGATAGAATCAACAGTTCTATTAGCCAAATTGTCGTTACTATGAATTTGAACAGCAATTAAATTATTATTTGCTGCCATAAAGTTATTTAGTTTATAATCCATTCTAGGGCACCAACCACACCAGGTTGCAGTATAAAATTCTGCCAATACTTTAGTAGAATATTTTGCTGCTGTTGGTGCATTTGTAGTAACTGTTAGTGTATCGCTAATTACGTTGTACTTGTTTGCATAAACTTTATGAGTGCCTTGTTGATTAGCTTCAAAAAAAACTGCAGAGCCTTTAATTGCAAAACCATCAACAAAAATAACCGACGAAGCAGAAATATCATTTCCATCTTGGTCTTTAACGGTAACTTTTATTTCATCAATACCATCGGCAGTTACTGAAGTTTTATCTAATGAAATACTTACTGAAGTTGGTATTGGATTAACAGTACTTTCATTTTTATTGCAAGAAAAAATCAAAATGGCTAACGATGTGTAAATCAAGTTAAAAGTAAATCTTCTCATGTAATTATTAGTTGCTGCAAACATAAATTATTGTGATGCTAAAAAGCAGTTAATTTTAATTTTTTACCATTTATTTTTAAGATTTAATTTAAGGTAGAGTATTTCCTATAATTAACATTATGTTAAGTTGTCATTTGATAATTAATATCACTAATTAGTTATAAATCAAATAAACCAGTATTTAATGCTTTAAGAGTTTGATTTTTTAAATTTCTTGGTACTAGTAAAGATATATTGTGTCCACTTCCTCCATAACTTACCATGGTAACAGGTATTTGGGAAATGGCTGAAAATATTTTAGGCATAATTTCATTCTGAGCATTTATTTCATTGCCAACAATAGATATTATTGTTTGCTCAAAAACTAATTCAACTGAACTAAATTCTGATAATTCTAAAATAATTTTTTTAAGATGTGTATTATTATCAATAGTTACACTCACAGCAACTTCAGACGTTGTAACCATGTCTATTGAAGTTTTATACTTTTCAAATACTTCAAAAATTCTTTTTAAAAACCCATATGCCAGCAACATTCTGCTACTTTTAACCTTAATTGCAATAATGCCATCTTTTGCTGCAACAGCTTTAACACCTTTTGTAGGTTTATTATCATTTATTAAGGTACCAAATGCAGATGGCTGCATAGTATTTAATAGTTTAACTGGAATATTAAAATGTTGTGCAGGCCAAATACATGCAGGGTGTAAAATTTTAGCTCCAAAATAGGCTAGTTCTGCAGCTTCATCAAAACTAAGTTGTTCTATTGCATAAGTTTTATCTACTATTCTTGGATCATTGTTATGTAAGCCATCAATATCTGTCCAAATTTCGCAAACAGATGCGTTAATTGCAGCTGCAATTAATGAAGCTGTATAATCGCTGCCCCCTCTTTTTAAATTATCTATTTCTCCTTTTGCATTTCTACAAATATATCCTTGTGTAACAAATATGGTACAGTTTGAATGTTGTTGTAAAAGTTGAGTGAGTTTAACTTTTATACTTCCTATTTGTGGTTCTTCATTGTTATCAATCGTCATAAATTCTAAAGCTGGTAAAAGGGTATGATGTATGCCAACTTCACTTAAATAGGTTGAGAACAATTTAGTACTTAGCAACTCTCCTTGTGCTAAAATATCTTTGCTTAATGCTTCGCTAAAAGATATTTTTAATATGATATTTAAAAAATCAAAATGCTCACTTATAAATTCATAAGCTTTTGCTTGATATTCTTCTTTACTTAATAAATCTATAATAAAATTTTTGTAATGAATTTCTAGTTCATCAATTTTTTGTTTAGCTGTTTCCCTATTTCCTTGTTCTAATAAATTACAAATTTCAATTAATGAGTTGGTTGTACCACTAAGTGCACTTAAAACTATAATTTTTGGTTGATTGTTTTGACTAATTAGTGTAGCCACTTGATGCATTCTTTCTGGCTTACCAACACTAGTTCCTCCAAACTTCATTACTTTCATCTGTAAAATTTTTATTGTTCTAATGTATATATAGGTATTGCTTACAAACAATTACTGCCTGATAGCCCCCCCCCATAGTCTTAGTTAATTGAAAATTAATTGGTTGCAAATTTAGCTACCAAATTTAATTTTTAAAATTTTTTTTAGGAGTATTAGTTAGGCTGTTTTGTGTGTAGGATGTTTATTTAACAGCTGTAGTTGCTCCTAACCAAGCCATCATTGCAATACCGTTTTCAATGGCTTGTTCATCAATATTAAATTTTGGTGTATGCACATTATGAATAATGCCTTTTAATTCATTTCTTACTCCTAACCTAAAAAAACATCCAGGAATTTGTTGTGAGTAATATCCAAAATCTTCGGCTCCCATTCTTAATTCAGTTTCTTCTACATGTTCTTTGCCCCAAAAATCATCAGCAAGTTGCCATGCTGTGGTAGTAAGGGCTTCATCATTATCTACAGTTGGGTAGCCAATATCAATTTTAATATTTATTGTAGCACCCATACTTTCAGCAATAGCTGTTGCATGCTTGGTTATTAGTTGATGAGCTTTGTAACGCCAAGTTTCATCCATAGCTCTTAAAGTACCCATTAATTTCACTTCGCTAGGAATAATATTTGTAGCTGTACCACCATTTATTGCACAAAAAGATAAAACTGATGGAATAGTAGGATTATTATTTCTTGAAATGATTTGTTGAAGTGAAACGATAATTGTAGAAGCAATTAAAACGGTATCTGTTGTTAAATGTGGTGCTGCTGCATGACCTCCATTACCATTAATTGTGATGTAAATTTCATCTGCACTTGCCATTACTCTTCCTTTCCTAAAACTAAATTTACCAATTGGTAAACCTGGATGAACATGCATGCCAATTATTCCATCTGGTTTGGGATTGTTTAAAACCCCTTCTTTTATCATGATACTTGCTCCACCAGGATTTTTTTCTTCTCCTGGTTGAAAAATTAATTTAATAGTACCCTCCCACTCTGTTTTAGTTTCTTGTAAAATTTTAGCTGCCCCTAATAAACAAGTTGTATGAACATCATGCCCACATGCATGCATAATGCCATTTTTTTTTGACTTGTAAGGCACAACATTTTCTTCCATAATTGGTAAAGCATCCATATCTGCTCTAAGTGCAATTACTCTTTTGCTAGGGTTATTCCCTTCTATTAAAGCAACTACACCAGTTGTAGCAAGTGTGCTACTAACTATACCAAATGAAGTTAATTTTTGTTGAATGAATTGGCAGGTTTCAAACTCTTCATAACTGAGCTCTGGATTTGCATGAATATGATGACGAAGTTCTATAAACTCATTGCTATATTGTTTAGCTAGTAATGTAATTTTTTCTTTAAGCTGCATAGGTTTTTTTATTAAAACTCTTCATCTGGTGGTGGTATATAATCTATTACATCTTCTACAATAAATACCCCATTTTTATATGTTTTATTTAAAATTTTTCTAAATTTTTCTGCATCTTCTCTTTTTACAAAATTTCCTATTCTAACTCTAAAGTAAGGAGATTGAAATAACACGTAAGATTTTTCTTCTGGATATTTTGTAAGTAATTCTGCTTTAATATTAAATGCTTTTTCTCTCTCTCTAGTGCTTATAATTTGTAACCTAAATCCTTTGTATTGCCCTGTGCTGGTAAGCATAGAACTTCGTTTATTAATAATTATTTGCTTTTGAGTTAATATATCTAACCTACTATCTTTATGAACAATAATAGTATCTGAGGCATATAAAAACTGACCACAACAAAACAATAATATAAAAAGCCAAAATACTTTCATGTTAATTTTATTTTTTAATAACCTGCTTTTGCTCCACCAATATTTTCAATAGGATGCCAGGTTGTTTTAATTTCCTGAGCATCTAAAATTAAATATGGATTTTCAGCTTCGCTATTGTTCCAATTAATATCGTTGTATAATAGAACTCTTTTTAAGTTTAAAGCAGCTTTATCTTGAATTAGCTTTTGTGTGTCTTTATCATTTTCACAATAAACCATTGCATTCACATCCATATGGTCGGCAAAATATTTTACTAATTCAGAAGGCTTGCCTGTTAAAATATTTACAACTCCAGAAGGGACATCACTACTATTAATTACTTCTGCAAAAGTTATACCACATAAAGGCTTTTGTTCGCTAGCTAAAACAATACAAGTATTACCACCTGCAATTATTGGAGCAATAACAGAAACTAAGCCTAATAATGAAGAACTTTGTGGAGCAATAATACTTACAACTCCCGTTGGTTCTGGTGTAGAAAAGTTGAAATGAGAACTAGCAACTGGATTAACAGAACTGCTAAACTGTTGAAATTTATCGCACCAACCTGCAAAATAAATTAACCTATCTATTGCAGTATTAACTTCACTCTCTGCCTGATTATGTGATGAGCCTTGTTGTTTTAACTCATTAATAAATTGCTCTTTTCTTCCTTCCAGCATTTCTGCAATACGATATAGAATTTGTCCTCTATTAAAAGCAGCTCTACTACTCCATCCTCCAAAAGCATTTCTTGCAGCAATTACAGCTTCTCTAAAATCTTTTCTGCTGCTTAAACAAATGTTGGCTAATGGTTTTCCTGTTTTATTAAGTGGTGTATAATATCTTCCACTTTCTGTTCTAGGAAACTGTCCACCTATATAGATTTTATATGTTTTAAGAACTTGCAAACGGTTCATTTTGAATTATTATTTAATGATATGATAAAAATTATTTTAAATAAGCACCCAAGCCATGTAAGCCACCTTCTCTTCCAAAACCACTTTCTTTATACCCACCAAATGGAGATGTTGGATCGAATTTATTAAAAGTATTTGCCCATACAACTCCTGCTCTCATTTTAGTGGTTAGATTAAAAATTTTAGAGCCTTTATCTGTCCAAACTCCTGCACTTAAGCCATAAGGTGTGTTGTTGGCTTTTTCAATTACTTCATCATCTGTTCTAAAAGTTTGAATAGTAAGTACTGGCCCAAAAATTTCTTCTTGCACAATTCTACTACTTTGTGCAACATTGGTAAATAAAGTTGGTCTAATAAAATATCCTTTTTTAGGAATACTGCATTGGCTTTGGTGCATTACTGCTCCTTCTTTTTCGCCAATTTTTAAATACTTTAAAATAGTATCCATTTGTTGTTTAGAGTTAATGGCACCTATATCAGTATTTTTATCTAATGGGTCTCCTACAATTAAAGTTTCAATTCTATCTCTTAATTTTTGTAATACTTTGTTGTAAACAGATTCTTGTACAAATAGCCTGGAACCAGCACAACAAACATGCCCCTGGTTAAAAAATATACCATTTATTACGCCTTCAACAGCTTGGTCTAAAGGGGCATCATCAAAAATTATGTTGGCAGCTTTACCTCCTAATTCTAAAGTTGCTTTTTTATTTGTGCCAGCAATAGCACGTTGAATAATTTTACCAACATCGGTAGAACCGGTAAATGCAATTTTATTAATATCTGGGTGATTTACAATTGCAGCACCTGTAGCTCCTGCACCTGTTATAATATTTACAACACCTGGTGGCAAATCACTTTCTTGAATAATTTCGGCTAATTTTAATGCTGTTAATGGAGTAGTTTCTGCTGGTTTTAAAACAACTGTATTTCCTGTGGCTAAAGCAGGGGCAATTTTCCATGCAGCCATTAGTAATGGAAAATTCCAAGGTATAATTTGGCCAGCTACACCTAATGGAGCTATTTTTTTATTAGGGAATGCATACTGCAATTTATCTGCCCAACCTGCATAATAAAAAAAATGGTTAGCTGCAAGTGGTATATCAATATCTCTACTTTCTCTTATGGGCTTACCTCCATCCATTGTTTCAATTATCGCTAATTCTCTAGCACGTTCTTGAATCATTCTTGCAATACGATATATATATTTTGCTCTTTCTTTTGCAGGCATTTTGCTCCATACATTATTGTATGCTGTACGAGCTGCTTTTACTGCTTTATTTACATCAGTTTGATTGGCTTCGGCTATGGTTGCAATTTTTTCTTCAGTAGCAGGGTTTATGGTGTCAAAATATTTTTTGCTTTCTGGTTTTTCAAATTTACCATTAATAAACAAACCGTATTTTGAATTAATTTTTGCACTGCTCTTACTTTCTGGTGCTGCTGCATATTCTAATTTAAAATCTAGTTTTGCAGTATTGCTTTTTTCTTTTGCCATTCTTTTATATTTAAAAGGTTCTAATGGTTATTGGTGTAATTATTTTTAATAGTAATAATAGTATCAATCTATACTAAAGTAGTTGGCACTTTGGTAAACTCCTGTTCTTTCTTTTTCTAATTGCATTAGTACATCGTTGGCTAAGCTGCTTGCTCCAAATCTAAACCAATGATTACTCATCCATGCACTGCCTAATGTTTCTTGTAACATTACTAAATAATGCAATGCAGCTTTGGATTTACTTATGCCACCAGCGGGTTTCATGGCAATCATTTTTCCTGTTTTATAATAAAAATCTCTGATAGCTTCTAACATTACAAGTGTAACAGGCATTGTAGCTGCAGGTTGTATTTTTCCGGTAGAGGTTTTAATAAAATCTGCACCTGCATACATGGCTATATCGCTTGCTTTTCTCACATTGTCGTAGGTTACTAATTCACCAGTTTCTAAAATTACTTTTAGTCTTGCATTTCCACAGGCTTCTTTAATGGTTGCAATTTCATCAAAAACAAAATTGTATTCACCTTGTAAAAATTTACCACGGCTAATTACCATGTCAATCTCATCGGCACCATTATCTACAGCAAATTTGGTGTCTGTAATTTTAACTTCCTTTGGTGCCTGTCCACTTGGGAAGGCAGTAGCCACAGCAGCTACTTTTACTCCAGAGTTTCCTAAAGCATTTTTGGCAACTTTTACCATACTTGGATATACACATACTGCAGCAACGGTTGGTAAATCTGGATAATTATTATGTAAATGTTGAGCCTTATAACAAAGTTGTTTTACTTTACCATTTGTGTCCTTCCCTTCTAAAGTTGTTAAGTCAATCATATTTAAAACAAGCTTTAAACCACTTAATTTAGAAGTTGTTTTTATACTTCTTGCAGTAAAGCGTTTTGCTCTTTCTTCTACTCCTATTTGGTCTATTTTAGGAGAAATTGAAAAGTCGGGGATTGTAAAATTTGTTTGTGTTACAGCCATAATCATTTTTTGTAAATATCAAATGTAAATGATTTAGTATTAAATTAGAAATTTTAGCAAAGAGTTTAAATAAGATTATATAACCGATTTTTGTATTGTTGCCAAGTGTACAAACTGTACAAGTGTGCGACGCAACAAATGCTGCAAAATGTTGAAATGTTGATTTTAAAATTTTAATTATTGTAATGGAAGATAAATTAAAAATGTTTGAGAACCGTTTACTAAAGGTATATAAGCATAAAAGCAAGCAGGCTAAAAGGCAAGAAGTATGTTGTTATAGAGTGTACGACCATGATTTGCCTGAGTTTCCTTTTTGCATTGAATTGTACGAAGATAAAATTTATTTAGCTGAATATGTAAGAAGGCATGGTATGACTGATGAAGAGCATGAAGAATGGTTAGAACAATGTATTGTACTAATTTGTAAATTGCTAAATGTGCCTGATGAAAATGTTTTTGTAAAACAACGAAAAAGAAAAAGTAACCGATTAGATCAATATGAAAAAACGGGAGAAGAAAAAACATTTTTCACTGTTTTAGAAAATGGATTAAAATTTTTAGTAAATCTTTCTGATTATTTAGATACTGGTTTGTTTTTAGATCATAGAATTACCAGAAGCATGGTTAAGGAACAATGTGCAGGTAAAAGGGTATTAAATTTATTTGCTTACACTGGCTCCTTTAGTGTGTATGCTGCAGCAGGTAATGCTGCAAGTGTAACTACTGTTGATTTAAGTAAAACTTATTTGCAATGGGCCGAAGATAATTTCACCATTAATCATTTTAAAGATAAAAACAAATATAACTTTATACATGCCGATGTAAAGCAATATTTAAAAACCTTGCAGCCCAATAGTTTTGATTTGGTAATTATTGACCCACCCACATTTAGTAACAGTAAAAGAATGAAAGATTTTTTAGACACACAAAGAGACCATGCTGAATTATTAAATGATATACTCTTTGCATTATCAGAAAATGGTGTAATTTATTTTAGCACTAATTATACCAAATTTGTGATGGATACTGAAAATATTAAAGCATCTTATATTAAAGACATAACTAAAGCTACTACTCCATTTGATTTTGAAGGAAAGCTAAAAAGATGGTGTTTTAAGATAGGTAAATAACCGTTATAAATGGTAATTGAAATTCATAATGTTTATTTATTTTTATAAAAAAAATTGATATGCTAAAATATTTTTTTGCTTTTTGTATTATTTCCATTTGTTTTTCCTCTTGTTTTATTTTTGGGTATAGAAAAATAAAAGGGAACGGTATTTATACAACTGAAAAACGCAATTTATCTGCCAATAAAATTAAAGTGGAAGGTAATTTAGATATACAAATTGCACAATCTAACGAACCAGGTGTTAATATAAAAGCTGATGCCAATTTATTAGAATATATAATAACTGAATTAGAAGATGAAAGCCTTGTAATTAAAACAAAAAGAAAGTATAAGCTTGTATCGGAAAACCCAATTATTGTTGAAGTGAATACGGCATTATTAAAATCTATTAGTATTGCTGGTAAAAGCAATGTAAAAGGCTTAACTAAATTTGAGGGTGGCGAAAAATTAGATATTAAAATTGCTGGTAAGGGTAATGTGCAACTTGCAGTTAACACTCCTAAAGTAGAAGTTAAACTTGCTGGTGTTGGTGAGATAAATTTAGAAGGTGAAACGAAAGAAGTAATTGTGAAAATATCGGGTAGTGGTAATTTTAAAGGCAAAAATTTAAAAGCAGAGAATGCTACTATTAAAATTGCAGGTAGTGGAGATGCATCTGTTTTTGCCTCAGAGAATTTAGATGTTAAAATATCGGGTAGTGGTAATGTGGAATATATAGGAAGCCCTAATATTGATCAGAAAATTTCAGGTAGTGGTACTATTAAACCTATAAAAGAGTAAGAAAGTTATCTAATAAATAAAAAGACACAACAATACTCTTTAAAAATTTTGCTATAAATATTTAGTTAACTTTTAAATTAAGCTTACACTCAACAAGTATCTTTGAGGCATTTAATTATTTAATCGTATGAAGGTTTTTAAATTTGGAGGAGCTAGTGCAAATTCTATAGAAAGGATACAAAACATTCCAGAAATATTACAGCAATATAGTACAGAGCAAATTGTAATGGTTATTTCTGCAATGGGTAAAACTACTAATGCACTTGAAAAAGTTGCTGAGGCCTTTTATAATGGTAACAATATACAAGCTTTAGATTTATTTGAAATTGTAAAACAACACCACATTAATACTGCTAAGTATTTAATGATTACTAATTATAACAATTGCATAAATCAATTAAACGATTATTTTACTGAAGTGGAATGGTTACTACATGATAAACCTACGCAGCAATACGATTACTATTATGATCAAATTGTTTGTATTGGTGAAATGATGAGTACTTGTGTGATTAGTTGCTATTTTACTGAAATAGGCATTGGTAATACCTTTTTAGATGTTAGAGATATTTTAAAAACAGATGATAATTTTAGAGATGCTGCAGTAAATTGGGAGAAAACAACTGCCAACTTAAAAGAGATTGTATTGCATCCAAGCCTTACAATTATTCAAGGGTTTATTGGAAGTACAGACGAAAACCAGAGTACCACACTTGGTAGAGAAGGTAGCGATTATACTGCAGCTATTTTTGCCAATTTATTACATGCAGATAGTTTAACTATTTGGAAAGATGTAGAAGGTGTGATGAATGCTGACCCTAAGGAATTTGAAGATGCACAGTTAATTAATGAACTAAGTTTTAATGAAGTAATTGAAATGGCATATTATGGAGCCCAGGTTATTCATCCTAAAACAATAAAACCACTACAAAATAAAAATATTCCATTGTATGTTAAATCTTTTTTAGATAGTAGTTTAAAAGGAACAATTATTTCTAAACAAAATAATAAAAACTTACCTCCTATTATTGTGATAAAAAATAATCAGGTTTTAATGCACTTGCATACACAGGATTTTAGTTTTGTTGGCGAAGAGCCAATGGCTGCTTTATATAAAATATTTTCTACATTAAAAATTCAGCCAAACTTAATTCAAACAGGTGCAATAAGTGTTCAAATATGTTTAGATAATAAAGAAGATAAAATTGAACAACTTGCAATTAACGCAGCAAGTTTATTTGAAGTGAAAGTAGAAAAAGAGCTTCAGTTATTAACAATAAGGCATTTTACAGAAGAACTTAAAAACAAAATGCTACACAATAAAAATGTTATTTTACTACAACAAACTAAACAAACCTTGCAAGCTTTATACACTATAGAATAATAAACTTGCAAAAAGTTATTGAATTGTTTATGTATTTTTATGTTATAATTTTAACCTATGGCCCAATATAGTTTAGGCGATGCAATGAAAAAATTTATTAAGCAAAGTAATTTGCGTAATGGGCTTAGAGCAGTGCAAATTGAAGAAGTATGGGAAGAAGTAATGGGCAAAACAATTGCAAAATACACCGATAAGATTGAAATTGTAAATCAAACACTTTTTATTAAAACGCAAATAGGCTCTTTAAAGAACGAATTAATGTACCAAAAACCATTAATAATTGAAAGAATAAATGAGAAGTTTGGAGAAAAAATAATTGCTACTGTAGTTATACAATAGCAATTACTTTAATAGGCAATAATTATATTTTTATTTTGTTACAGGTTGTACTGTTATAGGTGGTGTTGTAGGTTGCAATTTTGGGGCATCAGTAACATCTGTAATTTCTACATCAAAAACAAGGTTGGCATAAGGAGGAATAACTGGAGCAGAGCCTTGTGCACCATAGCCCATAAGAGCTGGTATTAATAATTTTCCTTTACCACCTTTAGCAAAATATTTAATGGCTTCATCCCATCCTGGAATAACCATTTTAGCATCTAGGGTAAAAATAAAAGGATTAGCTTTTACACCATTTTTTACATTACTATCAAACTCTTTACCAGAATCCATTAATTTGCCTGAATAATATACTGATACTTGTTTACCAGAATCTGCTTTAAATGCTGTGTCACCCATAGTTTCAACAACTACACCTACTCCATTTTGGGTATAAACTGCTTTTAAGTTATGTTTAGTTGCATAGTCTTTTATTGTTTTTTCTTCCCGTTTTTTTTCTGCATCTAATTCTAATTTAAAATCGGCTTCTTGTTCTGCTTCATCTTTAAACACTTTAATAAACTCTACTGTACAATTTAAGAAATCACCTTTCTTAAAAATTGGGTTATACTCTACATAACCAAATTTTACCATACTATCAATACTAAGTGTACAAAATAATTTATCTCCAACATAGCAATCTGTCATTACTTCGGAAAAGCTGTATTTATTGCTACGAGTAGTATCTAAAGAAAAATAAACAGGAATATGACCCATTGTACTGCTTATTACACTATCTTTTAAAGTGTATTCAAAATGCATTTTTAAAAGCTGACCATGAGCCAATTTTTGTTTTCTTGGTCCCTTTTCAACTTTATAAGGCATGCCAGATGGGGCTTTCTCAAACTTGTTACAAGCTGTAAACAACATGGTTGCAGCTACTGTAAATGCTAAAATTTTTTTCATTGTAATTCTTGTTCGTATTGTTTTATTGTTTGTTTAAATCGTTTTACGGTATCCTCAACATTATCATCTGTTCTACCACCCGAAGCATTTTTGTGTCCACCACCTTCAAAATGCAATCTTGCAAAAGTGTTCACATCAAAATTTCCTTTACTTCTAAAACTCCATTTTCTTTCTTCTTCTCTATCTATAACAATTGCTCCAAATTTAATTCCTTCAATGGTTAATAAATAATTCACTAAGCCTTCTGTATCTCCTGTTTTAATATCATATTTATATAAATCTTGCTTATACACATACATTAAGGCAGTGTTATACTCATATAATACTTCTAATCTGTTGCATAAAACAAAACCAATGAATCGCAATCTGTTTTCTAAAAAGTTATCGTAAATATTATCGTGAATGATAGCATGCTCTAATCCAATTTCTTTAAAATGTGCAACCATTTTATGTACCGATGCAGTGGTAGAAGGAAACCTGAAGGAACCAGTATCTGTCATAGTGCCTGTATATAAACAAGTAGCAATATTTATATTTAAGGTAGAAGCATTGCCGCTATCTACTATAAAATCATATACCATTTCGCAGGTGCTGCTTTTGGCTGTATTGCTAATGCCATAAGTAAAAGCATCGACTTGTGGCTCTTGATGATGGTCTATTAAAATTTTAATACAATTAACAGCTTCAATCAATGGAGCTACATGTTTAGTGCGATACAGTACATTAAAATCTAAACAAAAAATAATGTTAGCAGATTGGATTAACTGGTTACATTTTTCTTGATTTTTTTCAAAATCAATCACATGTTCTACACCTGGCATCCAGTTTAAAAAGTTAGCCCAATTGGTGGGTGAAATTACATTTACAGTATGCCCAAGTTGAATTAAGAAATGATACAAACCTAAAGAGCTACCCATTGCATCACCATCTGGTTTTTGATGACTTACTATAATAATTTTTGAAGGATTATTTAGTTGAGGGTAAAATAGATGAATTGGTTGCATCATAAATGGTTGCAAATGTAATGGAATTAACTATTATACAAATAACTGCATAAATTACATTTCTTAAATATCACAAACCTGAACTATTAAAAATTTTAAATAATTGGTATTTTCTAAACCCCAAACAATTGGGTGATCGGAGGCTTGAGCATTAAAAACCAATTGTTTTAATTTTTTTCCTGCATCTTTTGCAGCTAATTGAATGGTATGTAAAAATAATTCGGGTTGTACTAGATTGGTGCAGCTACTAGTTACTAAAAAACCACCATTTTTTACAAGTTTCATACCTCTTAAATTAATTTCTTTATAACCAGTAATAGCTTTTTGTAAAGTAGCTCTGCTTTTTGTAAATGCTGGAGGGTCTAGCATTACAACATCATACTGTTTGCCTTCTTTAGCCCATACTTTTAATACATCAAATGCATTCATGGCTTTAAAATGTACAATATGCTCTAATTTGTTTAAAGCAGCATTTTTATTGGCTTGTGCAACAGCATTTTCGCTAATATCAATTCCTAAAACAGATTTTGCACCATAATGGGCTGCATGAATTTCAAATGTTCCTGTATAAGTAAAAGCCCCTAATACATCGGCATTTTTTACAATATGCTGTATGGCTCTTCTATTATCTTGTTGATCTAAAAAATAGCCTGTTTTTTGACCATTTTCAATATCTACATTAAATTTTAAACCATTTTCATTTATAATAATATTGGTATTAAAAGGTTCGGATAAAAAGCCTTTTTGTTGTGTTAAACCTTCTAATTCTCTTACTGGTACATCGTTTCTTTCATAAATACCTTTAGGATTAAAAATTTGTTGAAGAGCTTTTGTAATTGCAGGTTTCCAAACTTCCATTCCATAAGATAGTGTTTGAATAACAAAATAATCATTAAACTTATCAATGATAAGTGCTGGCAATTCATCTGCTTCGCCAAAAATTAATCTGCAGTTTTCTGTATAACCAATTTGCTTTCTATAGTTCCAGCTTTGCAAAATTTTATTGTAAAAAAAAGCCTCATCTATTTGTTCCTTTTTTCTAGTAAGTAACCTTACCATAATTTGAGATTTAGGGTTAATATATCCACTACCACAGTATTTATTATCTGCATAATACACTTCAACAATAGCACCTTGAACAATGTCTCCTTCTACCCTATCAATTTCATTTGCAAAAATCCAAGGATGACCGTTAGCAATTCTGTTTGCTATCTTTCTTTTTAGAAAAACTTTTATCATTTGGCAAATATAGTTTTATGCAATGTTATGCGTATGTAGTTAAATCAATTATATTGCAAAGGTGAATTATTTTCAACTCTGTTTTTATGCTACCGATTATGGTTTAAGTGCCTATAAGCAATTAAATTTTATTAAGGCTTTTTTAAAGCCTATGGTAGAAAAGCATTGTGCAGCTTTAGATTATCCTTTATCTAAAAAGGAGCAAAAAAAAGTTGGCTTTTATTATCCTTTATTTAATCATATTGTAAACTGCGAAAATTATTTGTGTATAAAAGGCAGAAAGTTAACAGATGAAGAAACCAAAAGAATGGCTATTATTTCTGCAATGGCTACCTTACATGATGATTTAATTGATGAAGAAAATTGGGAGAAAGAAAAATATTTTAAAGTGTTAAACAGAACTTTACCCAATGAATTACACACACCAAAAGTGAAATTAATTTTTGCTCTAGAAGATGAACTTCATAAAATTTGGACACCAACAGAAAAATATAAAGAAGCTCTAAAAACTGCTACAGAATGGCAGGTTGTTTCTTCTAAACAGTTAAATCCTAATATTAGCTTGGAGGATGTGTTATACATTTCTGAAAATAAATGTGGTAACAGTTCATTATTATGGGCAAGTGTTATGAATGAAGAGTGGTTGCCAGAAGATGATGCTTTTATTTTTCAAAGTGGTTTTGTGGGGCAAATTGTGAACGATTTATTTGACGCATTTAAAGATAGAGAAGATGGTGTTTATACCATTGTAAGAAAAACAGAAACAGTGAATCAAGCAAAAGAAATATTTATAAGAGAATGTGCCAAATTACATCAGCTAATTTTACAATGTAATGTATCTGCAAGTAATAAATTAGTAACTATTAGAAGAATGGCTTGTATTCATGCATTTGCATTGGTAGCCATAAATCATTTACAACAAACAGAAAATAAATATGGTAAACCTATTAACTGGGCTAAACCATTAAGAAAAGAATTAGTAACCGATATGGCTTTTTGGAGCAATAAATTTAAGCTACTACAATATGCTTGTTCTTTAGCTGAATTAAGATAACAACTTATATTGTTTTACCAGGATATACTTTTAATGCTTGTTCTAAACAATCCATAGCTTTATTAATAGCACCTACATTTAAAACATAAGCTAATCTAACTTCATCTTTACCTAAGCCTTGTGTGCCATAAAAGCCTGTAGCTGGGGCAAGCATAACAGTTTGGTTATTGTATTCAAAACTTTCTAACAGCCATTGGCAAAACTTATCACTATCATCAATAGGTAATTTAGCCATTGCATAAAATGCACCACCAGGGTTAGGGCATACAACACCTTCAATTGCATTCAATCTTTTTACAATTAAATCTCTTCTTGTTTTATATTCTGCTTTGGTAATATTAAAATAATCAGGAGGTAAATCAATTGCTGCTTCTCCTGCTAATTGCTCAAGATAAGGGCTACACAAACGCATTTGTGCAAACTTCATAGTAGCATCTATTAATTGCTTGTTTTTTGTAACAAATGCACCAATTCTTGCACCACAAGCACTATACCTTTTACTAATGGTATCCATTAAAACAACATTATTTTCTACACCTTTTAAGTGCATGGCACTATGTTGTTTTTCTTCGTAGGTAAATTCTCTATAGGCTTCATCGGCAAATAAATACAAGTTGTGTTTTAAGATAATTTCTTTTAGTTCTTGCATTTCATTTTCGCTGTAATTGTAACCAGTTGGATTATTAGGATTACAAATTACAATAGCCTTTGTTTTGGCAGTTATTTTTTTCTCAAACTCTTCTATTGGTGGTAATGCAAAACCATTGGTAATATAAGATGTTATTGGCACCACATTTATACCTGCAGCAATGGCAAAGCCATTATAGTTTGCATAAAAAGGTTCTGGAATAATTACTTCATCGCCTGGGTCTAAACATGCCATAAAGCCAAATAATATTGCTTCACTTCCACCAGTTGTAATAATTATTTCGTTGTGGTTTACATCAATTCCTACACTTTTATAATATTGAGATAATTTAATTCTATAGCTTTCTAAACCTGCACTATGTGTATATTCTAATATCTTAAAATCTGATTGGTGTATAGCATCTCTTACTTGTTTTGGAGTTTCAATATCGGGTTGCCCTATGTTTAAATGATAAACTGTTCTTCCTTTCTTTTTTGCTGCCTCAGCATAAGGAACTAGTTTTCTAATTGGCGAAGCAGGCATTGCCTCTCCTCGTTTACTTATTTGTACCATGTGGCAAATATAAGTAGTAAATTTTTCAAGTTTTATTTAATCATATTCTTTTATCATTTTAAGAGAGATATTTAAAAATAACCTAATGGTAAAGAATGTAAATAAGTGCTGTTGGGTATTTCTATAATATTAATTTCATTTACCTTTAAAATAAAAAAAATGTCTTTAAAGTTTGTATTTACTCTACTGTTTTTTACTATTTCTTCGGCACTAATTGCTCAAAAAAAAACAGACACTTCCTATTTCATGAACAATTATAGACAGGGTGATAAATATTTTAGAGAAAATCCAGATAGTGCAATATTTTACTACAAAAAGGCCGAAGAATGGCTTTTAAAAAATTCTTGGTTTGATAGCTCCATTGATGCAACCACAATGTTATCTAATATGGGCCGTACTTACAGAGTTGTAGGCAACCCTTTATCTTCTCAGCAAACATTACAGAAAGCCTTAAACAATGCAAGAAAATATAATCACAACTCTGAATTTAGATTAATTTTTTTGAGGCTTACTTTTTTACATAAAGAAATTATCAATAAAAATTGGGCTTTCAACTATCCACCAGTTAATGAAACAAAAACAGAAGAAGTTTATTTCCCTATAAGTAAAATAGAACCTTTAGGTAAAGATTCTTTAGAGATTACAGTAGCTGCAGGTAAATTAGATGGTATTATAAACGACTCTCAAACTTGTAGAATAAATTCTAGACTTATTGAAGGAGATACTTTAGAGCACAAATCAGTAAAAACATTTGTAAGTGTAAACTTTACTAAAGTAGAGAATAATTTTTCTAAAATACATGTTGCAAAGAGTTTTACTAATAAAATTTTACCCAAAGATTTTTTAGTTTGTTATGCCGAAGTCCCTTCTAGTTGGGATGCTTTACATTTAAAAAGTTTACTGTTAGATAATTATAATTTAGCAAGTGCTTCAGATGAATATTATAATTATCGTTTTTTTTATTATTATGGAACAAAAGAAATAGAAGATGAAATTTTGGATGCTATGTTAACTGAATCGCAAGAAATTGCAGTTAAAGTTGCAAAAGATACTTTAACAAACAAGAGTTTAGGTAGCCCTTTTGAAGGTGGAATTTTTTCGGGATTTAATTTAATAAAATCATTAATAGAAAGTAAGATAGAACATGTAAAAATGTTTATAGCTTATACAAGTTTATACCCTGCAAATAATATGGGCAATAGCCCAGATTTTACAAACAGATTTTCTAGTTGGATAATGACAAAATCACCTCTCCATCCAGAATTTATTGAAAATTATTTTTATTCTGTATCTAAAAACAAATCCTATTTAAAAACTCAAGCCATTAATTTATATCCACAAATCAAAGAAAATTCTTTAATAACAAAATGGATAGGTAAAGTATTGTTGGCTATTAATGATGAGAGGTATGAAATTGTTTTACCACTAGCTAATTTAATAAATTCAATAGTTACTGAAAATAAAGATAGCTCTAATTATGGTTGGTACGAGTATTTGATGGCTAGCTATTATAGAAAACAAGCCAATACTATCCTTGCTAACCAATATCTTTCCAATGCAAAAAAACATTTTACAGAGAATAAAAATTTTGAAGGAAGTAAATGGACAGAAACCACTGAAGAAAAATGGAAGGAACCAATAAACATTTCTATTGGTATTCAAAATGGTCATACAAAAATATTTATTACTGCTTTATCACCCAATAGTAACTATTTTGCAACAGGTAGTGCAGATAATAATATAATCATTTGGAATAAACAAACTGGCAAAGAAGTAAAAACAATTTATTATCACAGAGGAACAATTACAAGTTTACATTATAGCCCCGATGGAAGATACCTTGTAAGTGCAGCAGATGATAACACCATGGTTGTTTGGAATGCCTTTAACTATACCCCACTTATTTCTTATACTACGGATGGTTTTGTAAATGCTGCAAAATTTTCTACAGATAGTAAACTTTTGTATGTTGCCGAAGACAGTATTTTGAGTATTGTAAATCCATTTGTAGATACCACAATGGTTGTAAAAAAAATAAAACTACATAATGGTATGATTAATGATTTTGTTTTTTACAATAACAACAACAATAAAATTATTAGTTGTGGTACAGATGGAAAAGTAAAATGTTGGAATTTGTTGGCTGATACTACCTATTGGGAAAGAACAAAATTAGGAGAAGTTAAAAATTTAGCTTTTAGCCCAAATAACAGGTATTTAAGTTCAATAAAAAGCAATGGCGAATGTGAAACTTATGATTTGTATTTAGGAGAATCTATTAATGATAGAAAAGCTTATGTATCACCCGGTGTTATAAATACAAGCTATGCTTCCTACTTTAATGTACACTCTTTTTCTCCTGATGGAAAATTTGTTGTATATACTGTAGCAAAAGATAGTATTAGAATATTCAACCTACTAGATTCGTATAGTAGAAGGTATAAAGTGGATGTTGAACCATTTACTATTACTCAACCTTTATTTACAAATGATGGGCAAGATTTAATGGTTACCAATAGAGGCTTTAATATTAAATTGTTTTATTTCAAGAATTACGATTTTGAAAACAATTATGCCATTTCATCCAGAGATATTGATTTTTACAATAATCAAATCAACAAAATTCAATACAGTTCATCAGGTAATAAACTGCAATATGGAACTTATATAGGAAACTTTGGTACAATAGATTTAGCAACAGGAAATAATACTTTTGGTAATCAAAATAACGATATTACTTTCCCAAGTGGAAATGAGTTTGTAATAAAAAATGATAGTGTAGTTGTACTAATTTATAAAAGCACAAATTTAATTTGGTATAATAAAGAAACGGATAGTTTATTAGTTCTTAAGTCGGTAGATGACCCATATAAAATCGAAGGATTTACTTTCACTTCCTCACAAGACACTTTGTTTTATACTACTACAGAAGGTATGGTTTATGCTTTTGATGTAACTAAAGGGAAAGAATATTTTTCCGTTAAACTAAATGCAGCAAACGATATCAATTTTACCATGCAACCATATTATAATAAGTATAATACAAAGCTGTATTTAAAAGTAAACTCAAGCTACATTGTTGCACTTAATACAAAAACTGGTGCAATTGAAGACTCTATTTATGTAACAACTGCAAGGTGTATGGAATTTTCTTCTAAAAATATTTTTGTTACAACAGGGCTTGGTAGGTTAAGAGTTTTTGATTACGATAGCCTGTTGAATATAAAAACCTGGCAAATTAATGGTTCTGAATCTGAAGCTTTAAATATTAAATTGTTGCCTAATGAGGATAAATTATTAATACAAAATTCTCTTTTAGGAATTTGCTTGTATGATATTAAAAAAGACGAATTTATTTATAGCAAACAAGATCACAAATTTGGTTCCTATTCAATGAGTGTGAGAAAAGATGGAAAAGAATTTGTAACTGCAGGTTTAGATGGAACAATTCATGTTTATGAAACTGGAACTGGCAATAAAAAACTTACCATACGTGTACCATATAAAAAAGATCCCATTTTTATTGATAGCAATAATTATTATATGGCAAGTAAAAGTTCACTAAACACTATTAATACTTATTATAATGATAACGTGTATCCGTACGATCAATTTGATGCCCAATTAAACAGGCCAGATATTATTTTAAAGGGCTTAGGTAGAGCAGATTCTAATTTAATAAAATCTTATTACTCTGCATATAAAAAAAGACTTAAATCTCAACGCTTAACTGATAAACCTTTAGGCAAACAAATACACATGCCTACTATAAAATTTGAAGATAGATATAGTTTACAAACATCTACAGCTAGCAACAAATTGCAGTTAAAAGTTTTATGTTCAGATAGTTTGTACAAAATACAGTCAGTATTTGTACTAGTTAATAACACTCCAATTTTGGGTGTAAATGGTAATAATATTGCACATTTAAAAACCAATAGTTATTTGCAAAATGTAACTATCCCATTAGCTCGTGGTAATAATAAGGTGAAAGTATATTGTACCAATAGCAATGGCGTTAGTAGTTTAAAAGAATCATTTAATGTATTATCAACTTTTAAAGATACTCTTCATAACTCCTACACCTACTTTGTTGGCATAGGCGTTGCAAAATACAAAGACAGTACTAGAAACTTAACCTACTCTGTAAAAGATATAAGAGACTTAGCATCTGACTTTAAAAATAATTTTAAATATATTGTAATAGATACTTTAATAAATGAAACAGTTACAAAAGAAAATATTTTAGCATTGAATAAAAAGCTTAGAAAAACAAGACCCAATGATAGAGTTATTGTAGCTGTAACAGGTCATGGATTGCTAAATGATTCGTTAGATTTTTATTATGCCACTTATGATGTAAACTTCAACAAACCAGATAAGAGAGGGCTGAAGTATGAATTGTTAGAAGCTCTTTTAGATGATGTGCCAGCACAAGAAAAAGTGATGTTTATTGATGCTTGCCATAGTGGTGCATTTGATAAAGATGAAGTATTGGCTGTTCAAAGAATGAATAAGAATAAAAACAATTCATCTGTTGTAAAAGGTATTGCAAGTAGAAGTTCTATTATTTTAAAAACCAAAAAGAAATCCTCAACTAATAGCTTTGAATTAATGCAATCTGCATTTAGCGATTTAGGTGGAAGCAATGGCACAATTATTATATCTGCTGCAGGAGGTATGGAGTTTGCTTATGAAAGCCCCACTTGGAACAATGGTGTTTTTACTTATAGTATAAGAGAAGGTATTTTTAATAAAATGGCTGATACAAATTATTTTGGAAATAAAAATGGCGAAGTAAGTATTCAAGAACTTTCTGTTTATGTAAATAAACGAGTTAGTGAGTTAACAAATAACAAACAAAGACCAACATCTAGAAAAGAAAGTTTAGAATTTAACTGGATAATTAATTATTAATTTGGTGAACAAGATGCTATAACTAAAAAATAATTTTACTAATAAAAATTTTCTCTTAATTCTTACTAAGTATTTATTATTTAATTCAGTGTTAATAAAAAACAATAATAATTAAAACTTAATAATATATTAATAGTTAAATTTGCACCCCCCTTACTTTATAGTTATACTTTTGAACAATAACTATTATTTCAAAAACTAAAAGGAACATTATGAAAAAATTTTACTTATTTTTTTGCCTTATTGTTTTAGCTTTTGCTACAAAAACTAATGGCCAAACCTACTACTCACTGTCATCTGGAGATTATACACAAGACTTTAATAATTGGAGTGGTTATGCAACTAATTGGAATGGCTTACCCTCAGAGGCAATTGGCTCTATACCTGCTTCAACTAAAAGAACAGTAGCTTCCAATGGCACTTTAGCAGTAGTTACTACTAGTCCAGCAATTGGTTATGATGTTAACCCTTCTACAAAACTCGTTTTTTTATCTACAGGTAGTTCAGATAATACATCTGCAGTTGCTTGTGATTTGAATTTAGATTTTTCTGGTAGAAATGCTGGAACACTTTCGTTTGATGCCGATAAAATTAACAATGGAACTGGTGGTAGAAGTGCTACACTAAGAGTTTATTATTCTACAGATGGTACAACCTGGACTGAATTAACAGGAACTGATTTACCCTTTACAGTATTTAATAATGTTGCAAAATCTGCAGCTATTTCAGTTAGTTTGCCTGCTGCTCTAAATAATGCTAGTACTGTGAAATTTAGGTTTTATTATCATAATGGTACAGGAGGTGCAACTGGGTCAAGACCAAAAATAACTATAGATAACTTAACTGTAACTTCTACACCGGGTGGAGGTGGTGGTCCTGCTACTCAGCTTATATATCAAAATGCACCAACTACCGGTATTCCTAATATTTCTTTAGCTAGTTTTAATGTAAAGGCAGTGGCAATTGATGGAATAAGTGTTGATAATACTTATACAACAGATATTACTATTTCTAAAGCTTCTGGCCCAGGTAATTTAACTGGTACTTTAGTAAAAACACCTATTAGCGGAATTGCTACTTTTAACGATTTAAAATTTGATGCACCAGGTACTTATACATTAACTGCTTCGTCTGGCTCTTTAACACAGGCAACCACTGCATCTATTATTGTTGCAGATGCATCAATTATTACCGACCATTTTAGATCCAATACATCGCTTGGAAATTGGAGTAGTATTTCATCTTGGGAAAGCAGCCACGATAGCGCAACCTGGATGGTAGCTACTTTAGCACCAGATAATAATGCAGCTTCTATCGTAGTTCAAGGTATTCATGAATTAAATGTAGATGCTTCTGTAAGTGTAAGTAAACTACGAGTAGATGGTATTGTAAATATCTTAGCATCAAAAACATTTACTATTGTCAATGATGGCGATGCAGGAACAAAAGATTTTATAATTACAATTGGAGGAACAGTTTTAAATCAAGGAACATTAACTATTGGTAGTGGAGCAACTTGGCAGGTAAATGATAATGCTTCTTTTATTCAAAATACAACTTCCGGTATTTCCAGTGCATTAAACAGTGCCACTTTAGAGGATGGTTCATACTTTACATATAGAGGTAGTTCCACCTTAGGGATTACTCCTTCAATCTCAGGTAAAACTTATTCAAATCTTTCTCTAATAAGTGAGTCGGGTGTTTGGCGTCCTTCAGCTTCTGGCTCAGGTACTTTTACAGTTAAAGGACATTTATTTATAGGTAACGATGTTAGATGGAATTTAAATGGCTTTACCGGAACATTATTGTTTAATGGTAATAATCTTCAAAATTTTAATATTGGAGATACTGCAATTACCTTAAATAATGTTACCTTAAATAATACAATAGGATTAGTGTTGCAAGTAGCCGGTGGTAAATTAAATATAACTAATACTCTGGATGTTCAAGATGGAACTTTAACTACAGGAGGTATGGTAGTATTAAAATCAGATGCAACCAGAACAGCCCGTATAGCTCCTATTACAACAGGTATTATTAGTGGTAATATTACAGTAGAACGCTTTATACCTGCAAAAGCAACCAGAAAATGGAGTTTATTAAGTAGCCCTGTAACACAAAGTTTAGCCAATAGTTGGCAGCAACAAATACACATTACAGGAGCAGGTACAGGAGGAGCTATTTGCCCTACTCCTACAGCCCACAGCAATGGCTTTGATGCAACAGAAACCAATACTTCTAGTATTTATACTTACAATGCAGCAGGCACTCCGGGCAGCCGTTGGACAGCAGTAGCAAGTACATACTCAGATAACCTAATGTCAGGAAAAGGCTTTAGGGTAAATGTAAGAGGTGACAGAAGTTTAGGTTGCGATTTATTAAATGGTGTAAACATGGTACCAAGTGCTGTTACGCTTAAATCAACAGGAGCAATCAGCAATTCAGATAAAAATATGGGAAGCTTTAGTATTACTTATCCTAATGTAGGAATTAACAACTATGTATTAGTAGGTAACCCATACCCAAGTGCCCTAAGCTTTAGTGGTTTACAAACAGCCAACAGTAGCAGCATTAACACCAACTATGCAGTGTATATACCAGCAAGTGCAGCAGGTGTTTATAGCTATTGGGATGGAGTTAGTTTTACAGGAGGTTCAGGCTATGATGATGCCAAAGGCAATACCATTGCCAGTGGCCAGGCAGTATTTGTACAATCCTTAGTAGCAGGCGATATTACATTAAACTATACCGAAAGCCAAAAAGATACAGAAGGCACAGCAGGATATTTTAAAGCTAATACTAAAGACAGAGTAAGAATAAGCTTAAACAAAGACAGCCAGATAGATGAAGTGGTAATACGTTATGCCAACGATGCTACAATAAGTAATACAAGTATTGGTAAAAAAGATATACCAAGTATGAACTATGATACATATATCACCAGTTTAAAAGGCAGCACCCACACAGCCGTACAAACCAGAAGTTTAAGTAGCTTAAGCAATGATGAAGTATGGTTGAATGTAGGAGCAACCCAAAGTGGCAACTATAGTTTACGCTTTAGCCAATACGAAGACTTTGCAGGAGCCGATATTTATTTGGTAGATCATTTAGCCAAAGTAACACAAGATGTAAAAGCAAATCCGGAATATGTATTTAGTGTAGATGTAAACAATGCAGCAACTAAAGGTTCAGAAAGATTTAGTTTAGTGTTTAGCCAAAGAGTACAGCCATTGTTAACACAAAGCATTAAAATGTATCCAAACCCAGCCAGCCAGCAAGTAAGCATATTATTACCACAAACAGCCGATAATAAAGCTTACAGCATAAGTGTAACCGATATGGCAGGCAAGGTAGTAATGCAATACAAAGCCAATGCAGGTACAAGCCAAATGAATATAGGCAGGCTAACAGCCGGCACATATTTAGTAGAAGTAACAGATAGCAAAGGCAATAGAAGCATAGAAAAATTGATAAAGAACTAAAAAATAAAAATGTAATTCTGAGTCTCATTCATGTCATTCTGAGCGAAGCGAAGAATCTTAATAAAACATAAGTAGATGTTTCGCTTTGCTCAACATGACAGTGCTTTTGGTATTGCTTTGCTCAACATGACAATAGGAAGAACACAAACAGATTCATCATTTCATGTCATTCTGAGCTCCTCATTAATGTCATTCTGAGCTCCTCATTAATGTCATTCTGAGCGAAGCGAAGAATCTCCTGAGCAGCAGTAATGAAGCACAAGTAGATGTTTCGCTTTGCTCAACATGACATTGGTTTTTGTTTCGCTTTATTCAACATGACATAAAAAGAAAAATAAAATTTAATTAATTATAATTCGTTGTTTACTTTTACTACGAAGCACTTAAAACTAAAAGAGATATGAAAACAAAGCTATTAAGACTAACAGGAATTTTAGCAATAGTTATGCTAATAGCAATACCAGTAATGGCACAGGATAATTTTCCTGATCCTGAAGATGATATACCTGTAGATGGTGGTTTAACTTTATTGTTAGCTGCAGGAGCTGGTTTAGGAGCAAAGAAATTAAGAGATAAAAGGAAACAAAATAGAAATAATATTTAATTACTTTAATGATTAACGTACGTTAATTATTTCGCCATTTTTCCATTCAATAATTGAAGATGGAGTTGAGGGTGTTTGATCATTTTGTTTATGAGCAACCACATAATCAACTCCATTTTTTATTTCGTTGCTTATATCTAAAAATAATTTTGGGGAAGGTTGGTTGCTAATATTGGCAGATGTACTTACTATTGGTTTTCTAAATCTTTTAATAAGTGTTTTACAAAATTCATCTTTACAAATTCTTATAGCCACAGAGCCATCTTCGGCAATTACACTATTTGCTAAACCAATTGCTTGATGATAAATAACAGTTGTTGGTTTTTTTTGTGTTTCTAAATAATTAAATATTTCTAAATCTAAGGCTGCTACGTATTGCATTAGTTCTTTTTCATCGCTTACTAATACAATAAAATTTTTATTTGCTACTCTTTGTTTTAATTGTATAATTTTTTCCACTGCATCTTCATTAGTAGCATCACAACCAATACCCCAAATGGTATCTGTTGGGTATAAAATAATGCCTCCATTATGTAAAATGTGTAAGCATGCTTCTATATCAGAGTTAAAATTCACTATTAATTTATTATTTGCTTATATACTTTAAAAACTTCGGATGCACATTTTTCTTGGGTAAAGTTTTGAGCATGAGAAATACCTTTTACTATCATACTTTCTCTTAAACTATCGTTTTTATAAATTTCTTCCATTGCATTAGCCATTTCCATTTCGCTGTAAGGGTTTACATACATGGCAGCATCACCACCAGTTTCTGGCATGCAAGATACATTACTTGTAATTACAGGAGTTTTACTCCATAATGCTTCTAAAACAGGTATTCCAAATCCTTCAAAAATAGATGGGTAAATTAACGCAATTGCTTGTTGGTATATAGCAGGAAAATCTTTTGCAGTTTTAAAAGAATCATTAGTATATTTTTCTGACAAAAAGATTACATCATTTTCTAAGCCATTCGAAAAAATAAATTGTTTTATAATTTTTTTGTATGCTCCCCCTTCTCCTATTACTACTAATGGAATTTTTATGGCAGGTTGTAGCATTTTTAATGCTTTACAAATGAGCAACAAATTCTTTCTTTCTATAATGGAACCTACATACAAAAAATATTTGTTGGGTAGCTGATAAAATTGCTTAATGGTTTCTAGCGTTTCTTTAGTTTCTTGTTGTGCAAAAATGGGGTTACAGCTTTGATAACAAATAGCAATTTTTTCTTCTTCTATTTTATAAAAATCTATTAAATCGGCTTTAGTTTGCTTGCTTATGGCAATAATTTTATTTGAATTTTTACAAGCATTTTTAAATTTATTTCGGTAAATTTTTACATCCATTGAATTATATTGCTCTTGATACCTTTCAAAAATTAAATCATGCATGGTAACTACAGATGCAATATTAGTATGTTGAATACCTAAAGGAATTTCGTGACTCAAGCCATGATACAATTGAATATTTAATTTTTTTAAATCTTTTTTTACCCAACTGCTACGCCATATAGCTGTAAATAATGTTGCAGGAAAGCTAGTGGGTACAATGGTTTGTATATTCTGGAAAGATGAAGTATTAAAAAAATTACTGAGCTTTGGTGTAAATAAATAATATTGATGGTTAGCAAAATAAGTTGCTAAAGAAGTAATTAAAGTACGACTATAATGTCCTAAACCTGTATTATTGGTATAGGCTCTTTTAGCCTCAAAACCTATATTCATTATAAGCAGATTTAAGTTATTTTTTAAAACACTATATCAAAACTCATTTCTTTATCGCCTCGTTTAATTGTAAGTTTGGTTGCGTCTCCTTTTTTAAATTTGCTTAATGCCTCCATATAGCTGTTTACATCTACAAATTTGTATTCACCTAATTGTAGTAAAACATCTCCGGCTTGTAAACCAATTTTTTCAGCTAATTTTCCTGGGCTTACTCCTTCTATTCTTAAACCAGTTCCAGTATAGCCATAATCTGGTATTACGCCTAAGCTAACAGAGAATTTTGCTTTGCCCACTTTAGGTTCTCTTGTTTTAGTAAATGCTAATTTGCCTTTGTTGTTTGTTGCATCAACAATATTATAAATTAGGTGTATAATATCTTTTTGTGCAGTAAAATTAATTTTTTCCCAATCATCTGTTGTTTTGTGATAATCGGAATGGCTTCCTGTAAAAAAGAATAATACTGGAATATTTGCTCTGTAAAAACTGGCATGGTCGCTAGGGCCACTTCCAGAGCTATCAAATTTTAGAATTAAATTTTTATTACTTATAGTGGTAAAAATATTATCCCAAACTGGAGATGTTCCATACCCTCCTATGGTAAGTTTATGGGCTGTATCATACCTACCAACCATATCCATATTAATCATATAGTTTGGAGTAATATTTATAGAAGGGTTTTCAATCCAGTATTTACTACCAAACAATCCTAACTCCTCTCCACTAAAATGAATGAATAAATAATTATTATTTTTTGCATTGGAATGCTTAAGCATTTTAGCTAACTCTATTAAAGCTGCAGTGCCACTAGCATTATCATCTGCACCATTGTGCACTTCATGTAAAGCATCTAAAGCATTTTTATCTTCGCCATATCCTAAGTGGTCATAATGTGCTCCAAGAATAATTGTATTGGCTGCATGGTTGTTAATATAAGCTACTACATTTCTGGCCTTTCTTATGCTTGGTGCAATAGCAATTTTATATTCTAATTTGAATGTTGCACTTACATCTTTAAAATATTTTTCAATAGCTTCTTTCTTAATATATATAATTGGAATTTGTTCAATAGCAGATGGATCGTTTTTATTGAACATTATATTATCTGTGATATTAGAGGAATTGTAAAAGAACAATGCTAATGCTCCTTTTTTAGTGGCATTGGTTGCTTCTTCTTTTATATAAACGTTAATATCAAAATGTGGATTGTTTTTATTGGCTTCTAATTCTTCTTTAACATCTATAAACCAAGGTTCGCTAATTTCTTTTAAGGCAATTGCTGCAGTAGATGTTGTAAATTTTCCATTATTACTTGTTGCAAGTGGAAAATAATCTTTATGTAGAGCCAAGTTGACATTGTTAATTTTTAAATAAGAATTTTCATCTACTTTTTTTCCTTCATTAATTTCAAATTCTTGAATATAGCCAGTAGTGCCTTTGGGTTCAATACCTTCTTGTGTATATTGTTTAACAATATAATTCATTGCAGCAATTTCACCCTTTGTACCTGTTCTTCTTCCTTCTAAAGAATCGCTAGCTAAATATTGCACATGTTGTTGAAGATTTTTAATTAGTACAGCATTTATTTTTTGTTCAGCAGCAAGTTTATTTTTATGCTTCTTCTTTTTGCTTTGTGCATTTAGTGTAATAGATGGTATAAATATAATTAGAAGTAAAAGTTTGTACATGTTTAAAATAATTTTTACAAAAATAGGAGTTGTAGTTACATATAAAAGTAATAGAAATGTAAAATTGCTTTGTTAAACGTTACTTTTAGGAAGCATTATTCTAAAGGTAGTACCAATATTAGGCTCACTATGTTGTACAAATATTTGTCCTTTATGATAATGTTCAATAATTCTTTTGGTTAAAGTTAGGCCTAAGCCCCATCCTCTTTTTTTGGTAGTAAATCCTGGTTTAAAAACTTTTCCAATATTTTTTTTACTAATTCCTTTTCCATTATCCGAAACATCAATAATAATATTACTTGCTGTATCAATAATTTTTACAGATATATTGCCTTTACCATCCATAGCATCTAGTGCATTTTTTAATAAATTTTCAATTACCCAATCAAATAATGGTGGCGAAATCATTACAGGTAAATCTGTTTCATTATTAGAATCAAACTTAAAAAACACTTTAGCACCAGCCCTTTTCTTAATATAATCTATCATGTTTTCAATTTGCTCAATAATATTTTTTTCTTCCATATTGGGCTTACTACCAATTTTACTAAACCTGTCTGATATTAGTAATAATCTATTAATGTCTTTATCTATTTCATTTACTATTTTTTCATTGCCATTTATTTCTTTCAACATTTCTACCCAACCTTGTAAACTTGAAATTGGAGTACCTAACTGATGTGCAGTTTCTTTAGCCAAGCCTGCCCAAACCTGGTTTTGTGTGCTTTTATACGAAACATATTGTGTGGCTACTATTATTAAAACAAACAAACCTGCAACCAATAATTGTATCATTGGAAAGTAGCGAACCTCTTTCAAGAGTTTGCTTTCTCCATAGAATACTTTATTTTTTTGAGTGCTATCTAATGGGTTAATCCATTCAATTGGTTGGTTTAATTTTTTGAATTGGTTAATTTTTTCTTTTAAATAATTCTTATCCTGTAAAATTTTTGTTGAATCAATATTCCTGAAATCAAGTAAGCTGTCTTTTTCTGTAAGTAAAAGAATTGGAATTTCTACACTGTTTTCAGTAAGTATTTTACTTGATAAATTAGTTTCTGTAAAAGCAGGGTTGCTATTAGATCTAACAGCCTCTGCCCACTGCTCCATTTTGCTTCTTTCATCTACAGCAATTTTTTTAGCTAAATAGTTGGAATAAAAAATACTGCTGCCAACAATAATAATTGCAGTAAGTAATAAAATTGTTCGCCAGTTAAACCATTTTTCTAACATAGATAAAAATAAATAATTGTAAGTACTATACCACTTTAATCTTTATTAAGTTCTAATAAAAATAGTTATAAAATTGAAAAGTTAGAAAAGTCATTTATCGTATAGTTTGTATAAAAACTACTCTCAGAAGATTTTGCTTTTTAGTATTTGTAAAATCCCTTACCTGTTTTTCTACCCAATTCTCCAGCTAAAACTTTTTGTTGCTGTAAAGTAGAAGGTTTTAAACGTTCTGGTTTGTTTAATGCTTCCCAAACAATATTACTTACACTGTAGTTAATATCCATGCCTATTAAATCCATCAATTTAAAAGGGCCCATTTTAAAACCAGTTGATTCTAATAAACAATCTATATTTTCAATTGTAGCCATATTTTGTTCTACTATTTTCATTGCTTCTAAATAATAATGTCTGGCAACCCTATTTACAATAAAACCTGGGGCATCTTTACAAACTACAGGTACTTTGTTCATTTGTTTACAAACTGCAACAATACTACTAACTGTAGCATGGCTTGTAGTGTTTGCTTTAACAACCTCAACTAATTTCATTATGGTGGCTGGGTTAAAAAAATGCATACCTACAACATTTTCTTTAAAAGAACATGCATTTGCAATTTCATTAATACTAATAGAAGAAGTATTTGTGGCATAAATTGTAAATGTGTTATTTACAATTGATAACTGATTAAATAAGTTAATCTTTGCTTCTGGTTTTTCAATGATTGCTTCAATAATTAAATCTGCTTTACATTCCTTAATATCTGAAGTGAAAGATAAATTCTGGAGGATTGCCTGTTTGTTTTCTTCGGTTATTTTTTCTTTATTAACTAAAAAACTCAGGCTTTTCTCAATAGCAATTTTGCTTTTATCTAACATGTTTTCATTTACATCAAATTGAATTGTTTTAAAGCCAGCTTGAGCAGTAACCTGTGCAATTCCACTACCCATTGTACCAGCACCACAAACGCAAATTGTTTTTATACTATTCATGCATGCAATATAAAATAATACATTCATATTTGTTGTTTACATTTTATACACCATTAAATTGCATACTTAATTAATAACCACAGCATTTAGTATTTTTACATAATGGCAAAAAATAAAACTTTAAAGCAATTAGATTTATTTGCAGCTTTTGAACCTACACCTGCTACTGTAAATGAAATAGAAGCTAACTTAATTTCAGCAAAACAAGTAGTTTTTGCAAATGATAAAATTGGTGTTAAATTAAAAAGCAAAAACACTACTGTAACTTCTGATAATTCAATAATAAAAAAGCAAACTTCTCCGGAAATACAAATAGAAAAAAATCTTACTACTAAAAATAAAAGAGGAAGGAAAAGTTTTAAAGAAATGGATGCTGAAATTGATTTAGTTAATGTACCAAGCGATGAAATATTAAAAAAGAAATTGTATTATCCAATAAGAGAAGTTGCTGCATTTTTTAATGTAAATGCTTCTTTAATAAGAGTTTGGGAAACAGAGTTTGATATTTTACAACCTCGAAAAAATAGAAAAGGCGATAGATTATTTAGAGTGGAAGATATAAAAAATATTCAGGTTATTTATTATTTACTAAGGAACAGAAAATTCTCTTTAGATGGTGCCAAAAAATATTTAAAAGAAAATAAAGGTAAACTTACCACTAATCAGCAACTTATTCAATCTCTTATTCAACTTAAATCATTTTTAACCGAAATTAAAACGAGTTTATTAGTTAAAAATAATTAATGAATGCTTTCATTAATTCAAATTAATTTAAAATAACTTCAGATACTTAAAACATTTTAAGCATAAACAAAAATTATGAAGAATATATTTTACATCTTATTTATTTGTGTTCTAATGATTTCCTGTAAAGCTTCTTTTTTAAAAGAACTTTCAACTGTAAATTATGAAACTAGTAGAGATGAAGGCCATTTAGATAACCATAAAATATTAAAGGGCACAATTAATAGAAATATTTTATTACAAGACACTGCTTTTAAGTGGTTTACAGATAATTACCAATATGCCAATCCTGATGCCACAGCAGTTGATGCTTTTAATAAGAACAAAGACAAATTTAAAGTATTAGTTTTTGCAGGAATGTGGTGCGAAGACAGTAGAAACTTATTGCCTTTATTTTATAAATTAACAGATAATAGTAATTTTTCTGAAGATAATATTTATTTAATTGGTGTGGATAGAGCCAAAACCACAATAAATAATTTACATACTAAATTCAATATTACTCATATTCCAACTTTTATTATTCTGCACAAAAACAAAGAAATAGGCAGAGTGGTTGAATATGGCAGAACAGGAATGATAGATAAAGAATTAGGTGCAATTGTTAAACCAATAAAGTAATTAATATTCTTGAATTTATTTTCCAACTCTATTAATGAAATTATAATTTCTAATTTTCAGTATTTGTTATAGTACATTTGCCAAAATTTTTTTGAATACTTTAAATATTTTTACAATGAAGACAACTCCATTTACACAAAAACATATAGCATTAGGTGCAAAAATGGTTGAATTTGCAGGCTATAATATGCCTATTTCTTATACAAGTATTAACGAAGAACATGAAGCTGTACGAACTGCAGCAGGAGTTTTTGATGTAAGCCATATGGGTGAATTTATTTTAAAAGGCGAACATGCTTTAGATTTAATTCAACGTACAACAACTAATGATGCTTCTAAACTTACAGCAGGAAAAGCACAGTATAGTTGCCTTACTAACGAACAAGGAGGTATTGTTGATGATTTAATTATATACTGCATTGAAGAAAATAAAGTTTACTTATTGGTTGTAAATGCTAGTAATATTGAAAAAGATTGGAATTGGATAAGTAAATTTAATACTAATAATGTTGAGATGCACAACATAAGTGCTAAAACATGTTTATTGGCAATACAAGGCCCAACTGCTGTACAATTATTACAACCATTAGTTAAATCTGATATTTTAAATTTAAAGTATTACACATTTGTAAAAGATAATTTTGCTGGTGTAGATAATGTTTTAATTAGTGCTACAGGTTATACAGGTGCTGGTGGAGTAGAAATTTATTTTGAAGATACAAATGGGGCAGCAGATAAAATTTGGGATACCATTTTAAGCCTTGGTATAAAACCAATTGGATTAGCTACAAGAGATACTTTAAGGTTAGAAATGGGCTACTGCTTATATGGAAACGATATAGACGATACCACTTCTCCATTAGAAGCTGGCCTTGGCTGGATAACAAAATTTAGCAAAGAGTTTACTGCAAAAGCAATTATAGAAAAACAAAAGGCCGATGGTATAAAAAAGAAATTAGTTGGCTTTGAAATGTTAGAGAGAGGTATTCCTCGACACAATTATATTATTAAAGATGCATCTGGAAATACAATAGGTAATGTTACAAGTGGTACACAGGCACCAAGCTTAGGCAAAGCTATTGGCTTAGGTTATGTAAACATTGCTAATGCTGCAATTGATTCTGAAATATTTATAGATATTAGAAATAATCCTGTAAAAGCAAAAGTTGTAAAACTACCCTTTTCAAAATAATTAAGAGCTAAGATATAATATATAATATATGCAGTAAGGCGTTTGATAATTATTCTAACGCCTTATTTCTTTTTAATGTTAATTTTCTTAAACTATCTTTAGTTGTAGTACCTGTAGTTTGTATAGGTTGTGTAGGTATGGTTTCTTTAACTGTCTGTATTACATTACTTCTCTGCCTTATTCCATAAGCCAATGCAGAATCTAAAAGTAGTTTAAATTGGATTGGATTCTCTTCATAATAACTAAAAGTTTTATAAAATTTATCTGCAGTTGTATTATGCATTGCAAATATTTTTTGATATAAAGAATCTCTCTGTGCAGTATATTTTTTGGAAGTGTCTTGATCTTTTAAATGTGTATGATTAATTAACTCATCAACACAAGATATTTCCCAAACAATTATTTTCATTTCATTTTCTTCTATTCTGCTATTGTAATTACAACCAACAACAAACAGCATTAATAAGATAGAAAAAAATATTTGCTTCATTTTGTTACCTTAGTTGTTCTTTATATTTTGCTGTGTTGGTTATATCAATTAAACTAAGTGCTTCAATTGCTTGGTGTTTTTCTTCGGGAGTGCCATTTTTAAAAATACCTATTAATTCTGCCGATTTATTCTGCATAAAAAATTGCAAAAACATAGTATTAGCATTTTCTTTATTAAAACTAACTAGTTGATGTAAGGTTTGCAATATTTTACTTCTAGATTCTTTTTCAGCTTCATACATTTTATCTAATCCATTTCTATAATAACTGTAAATAACATCATGCAGAATATTATACCTGCTATTAATTAAATTTTCAACTAAAAAATACCTGTTTCTTAAGCCATCAAAAACTCTCCAACCAGATATTCCTTTAGCCTCTGGAGCATTGTTTACAATATTTTGAGCTTTCATAAAAAATGCTTGCCCACCTTTTGGAGAAAAGGAATCGTAATCTAAGCCTAATATCATATAAGCATAATAAGCAAAAACTGCAGTTAAATTAGCTGCCAATGCATCGGTACCTTGTACCCTATTTTCATTAAACTCTATTGGCTGGTATTCTACATATTTAAAAGTTACATCAGCATCCATATAATTTATTAAAGCAGCTTGATAGGCAGAGTTATACACTGGTCTGGCTGATTGAATTGTTAGAGATGCTTTGTAGATATTTACATCTTCCATGCTCTCTAAATTCAACAAAAAATTACAAACAATTTTTTCATTTGCTTTATAAACATCATTACTCCATTTACGGTTGTTCATAAAGTTATTGAGCTGTGTTTGCAACGTAGTAAATATTTTTTTATCTACAGTAGTTGGTATTCTATTTGCTATTACAGTAACTTTTGCTTGTAACTCCTGTGCATTCAATTGGGAAAAACAAGAAAAAGATAGTAGGAAAATTATGATTAATTTGTAATTCATTAAATTGAATTTTTTATATACTTTACAATGTCATTAGCTACAGCTGCTTTTGTCTTTAAATCAAAATTAATTACAGACCCATTTTTGTTATAAATGCTAATTTGGTTTGTGTTTGTTTTAAAACCTGCACCTTTTTGTTTTAACGAATTTAATATAATAACATCTACTTTTTTTGATTTTAACTTATTTAATGCATTTTCATTTTCGTTATTGGTTTCTAAAGCAAAGCCAACAACAAACTGGTTTCTCTTTTTGGTGTTTCCTAAAGTAGCAAGTATATCTTTGTTTTTTATGAGGTTAAGAGATAGGATTTGTTCTTTCTTTTTTATTTTTTCTTTTGCTGTTGTTATGGGTTTATAATCTGCAACAGCAGCACTTAAAACAGCAATATTTGAAAGTTTAAAATATTGCAAGGTAGCCTTATACATTTCATCTGCACTTGTAACTGAAACTACTTTTATACCTTTATATTTTGTGGTTACTTGCACATTACCTGCAACTATAATTACTTCTGCACCTTGTAAATAAAAAGCTTCTGCAATGGCAAAGCCCATTTTACCTGTTGAATGGTTAGATATAAATCTAACTGGGTCAATAGCTTCTATGGTACCTCCTGCAGTAATTAATATTTTTTTTCCTACAAACTCGGTTGTTCTAAAAAAATTTTCAATTAAAAAAGTAAAAATTTCTTCAGGCTCAGCCATTCTTCCTTCTCCTATTAAGCCACTTGCCAATTCTCCATTATTTACATCTATAAATTGTACAGAGTCTTTTTTTAATGTTGCCATATTTCGTTTAGTAGCAGCATGTTTCCACATATCTTCATCCATTGCTGGTGCAACAACTACAGGGCATGTAGCAGATAAATAAATTGCCATTAAAACATTATCGCAAATACCATTTGCCATTTTAGCTAAAGTATTGCAACTTAAAGGGGCAATTAAAAATACATCAGCCCATCGTCCAAGCATTACATGATTTTCCCAAGAATCGTTAGTACTTAGTTCTGAGATTGTTTTATTTTTAGATAAGGTAGATAGCACCAATGGCGAAACAAAATCTTTTGCTGAGGGAGTAATCACAATTTTAACATCAGCCCCTGCTTTTACCAACATTCTAACTAACAAAATTGTTTTGTAAGCTGCAATGCTGCCAGTAATGCCAATAAGTATTTTTTTATCTTGTAACATGATTATGGATTGCTGCAAAATAACAAAAAAACGACAGTATTACTACTGTCGTTAATATAAATATATAACTTATCAATTATCTAAATAAATCTTCGTCGTTGTTTCTATAATAAATTTTGTTTTCTAAAAACTCTTGTGTTGCTAAAATTGCAGCATTAGGCATTTTTTCGTAAGCTCTGGATATTTCTATTTGTTCTTTATTTTCATGTACTTCTTCTAAATTATCGGTATGGCTTGCAAACTCTTCTAACTTATTTTTAAGTTCTTCTTTTAAAGAAACATTTATTTGATTTGCTCTTTTTCCAATAATAGAAATAGATTCATATAAATTTCCAGTAACAGCTTTAATATCTGCTAAATTTTTTGTTTCAATTACACTTACAGTATTGGCACTAAGCTGCCTTCTTAACTTGCTCATTTTTTATATTTTTAATAAAGTTAGTGGATAAATTTTTATACTTCTCGGCTTCTGCAAAATATTTACTATCTTGAAATCTATCTGTGAAGTCTTTACATTCTTTAATTACCATTTCAAATCTTTCTTCCTGTTTGGCAGGTATGCTCATTTCGGCATATTTATAGTAAGATTTTATTACAAGTAATTTATATTCATCGGCTTTTTTAGAATCTGGAAAATTTTCTGAAACATTTGAAAAACAAATTGCAGCTGCTTTGTAAAAACCAAGATTATAATATAACTCGGCACTTTTATATCTTTTTAATTCAAGTTTTTCTCTACACAAATCAATGATGTTAGAAGCATCTTTAACTCTAGCAGAACCGGGATGTTTATTAATAAATGCTTGCATTAAACCAATTGCTTTATTGGTGTTTGTTTGATCTAAATCTACTTTTGGTGATTGTTTATAATAACAAAATGCCCTCATATACTCACACTCTTCTGCCTTGTTGCTATTAGGAAAAGTTTCTACAAAATTTTTAAATAAATTTTCGGCATTTAAATAATCCTTATCATAATAATAACAGTAAGCAAACTTATAATAAGTGTCTTCAAACTCTGCAGTTCCTTTTACATAAGGAAAAACTTCTTCAAACAATATTTGTGCAAACCTATATTTCTTTTTTGCATAATACTGTTCTGCCATTTTTAATTTGTATTGGTAATCTTTGCTCTTTTGAATTTTTGAAAATTTATTAGAGCATGCACCCAATACAATTGTAAATAATAAAAATAAGAGTACTCTTTTCATTTGAAGTGTGCAAAATTACGGATTTGGCGGCAATTTATACTGCAATTATTTATAACTATAATTAAACTAGTTAATTATTACCTAAAACAGGGTTTAAAAGTTTTAATTTTTGTTCAAGTATTTAGCAAAAAAGCAATCCTTTCTGCGTTAGTCAAAAAGAATTGCTCCTATATTACAACTTTATAACAAAATGATTGTTAGAGAGTAGCTAAAACATTATTCATATTTCTTACAGCATCTGCACTTTTATTAAATGCATCTTGCTCAGAGCTACTTAGTTTAAAATCAATAATTTTTTCCCATCCATTTTTACCAATAATAACTGGTACTCCTAAGCAAATATCATTTTGGTTGTATTCACCATCTAAAGCTACGCAACAAGTAAATAGTTTTTTCTCATCACGAACAATTGCTTCTACTAAAGCTGCACCTGCAGCACCTGGTGCATACCATGCACTTGTACCAATTAGTTTAGTTAAAGTGGCACCGCCTACCATTGTATCATTTACAACTTTTTGTTGTTGTTCATCAGACAAAAAATCTGTTACTGGAGCACTATTCCATGTTGCTTTACTAATAAGTGGAATCATAGTTGTATCTCCATGTCCTCCTACCACCACAGCATTTAAGTCGTTAGGGTTTGCTCCTAAGTGTTGGCTTAATTGATATTTAAAACGGCTACTATCTAAAATACCACCCATACCAATAATTCTATTTTTAGGTAACCCGGTAGATTTTAATGCTAAATAAGTCATGGTATCCATTGGGTTGCTAATAATAATTATAATGGCATTAGGGCTATGTTTTAAAATATTTTCACAAACTCCTTTCACAATACCTGCATTGGTACCAATTAATTCTTCCCTTGTCATTCCTGGTTTAC
>JAIBAV010000069.1 GCA_019695015.1 Chitinophagaceae bacterium | reverse complement strand
CTCCTTTAATATATACTTCAACTTTATCACTAATTTCAATTCTTTTACCATAAGAGGATCCGAAAAAGTTACATGCACTAATAAATGTTATCATAAATAGCACATAAAAAATATTTTTTTTCATAATTTTTTTTTTAGAGGATGAAACAAAGAAAGAATTAATTTTTGGTATCTAAGATAAGTGTTATTGGGTATTTTAATTTTAAAAACTATATAAAAAAGAAAAGTAAAACAATTCCTATTATAATTCTGTACCAACCCCACATTTTAAAACCAAACTTATTTAATAATGCAATAAAAAATTTAATTGCAAGCAGAGCAACAATAAAAGCAACTATATTGCCTATAATAAAATTAGTAAAATTATTGCTGTTGGCTGTAATCATTGTATAACCCTTGGCTTGTTGCACTGTACCTTCTCCCCAGGTTTTTATAAAAACAGAATACAATGTTACTGCCAACATGGTTGGTACTGCTAAGAAAAAAGAAAACTCTGCAGCAACTTTTCTACTTAACCCCAATGCCATGCCACCAATAATAGAAGCTGCACTACGGCTAGTACCAGGCATCATAGCCAAGCATTGAAAAAAGCCAATAGTTAAACTTTTTTTATAGCTAATTTGCTCTTCATCTGTAATTTTTGGTTGCTTAAACCAATTATCAACAAATAATAATACAATACCTCCTAAAACTAAAACAACACTTATTGCAATTTGATTGCCTAAAACCATTTCAATCTTATCATCAAATAATTTTCCTAAAACCAAAGCTGGTATTACAGCAATAATTAGTTTACTATAAAATTTAATATTTTTAAACTGAAAAAATTTACTCCAATAAGCTACTACAACTGCTAAAATTGCTCCAAACTGAATACTCACCTGGTACATTTTCAAATATTCATCGTTATTATTTAAACCTAATAAATGTGCAGTAAAACCCATGTGAGCTGTAGATGAAATAGGCAAAAACTCGGTTAGCCCTTCTATTATTGCAATAACAATGGCCTGTATGGTATTCATTTAATAGCTTTTAGTAATAAACAAAGAAAACAGTGTTTGAGAACTATTCAAAATGTTTATTGTATTTTAAAATAAAGTTTATAAAAGAACATAAATAAAAAACTACTTTTGAACCCATTTAATAAAATTGTAGTGACAGATATTATTGAACTTTTACCAGATAGTATTGCTAACCAAATTGCAGCAGGAGAAGTTATTCAACGACCAGCAAGTGCCGTAAAAGAATTGTTAGAAAATGCAGTAGATGCAGGTGCCACAGAAATAAAATTATTAATAGTAGATGCAGGAAAAAGCCTTGTATCGGTTATTGATAATGGAAAAGGAATGAGTGAAACAGATGCAAGAATGGCTTTTGAAAGACATGCCACTAGTAAGATAAAAAAAATTGATGACCTTTTTAGTATTAAAACAATGGGTTTTAGAGGAGAGGCTTTAGCAAGCATTGCTGCTGTTGCCCAGGTAGAGCTTAAAACCAAAAGAGAAAAGGATGAATTAGGTACATGTATTGAAATTGAAAATAGTGTTGTAAAAAATCAAGAGCCTTGTGCTACCAGTATTGGTACTACCATTAGTATGAAAAACCTATTTTTTAATGTGCCTGCTCGTAGAAATTTTTTAAAATCCAATGCTTCAGAAATGAAGCATATCATAGATGAGTTTATTAGGGTTGCAATGTCTTTTCCCGAAATAGTATTTACCTTATCTAGCAATGGTCAGCAAATTTATTATTTAGAAGCAGGTAGTTTAAAACAAAGAATTATACAAATTTTAGGTAATAATTACAATGCTAAATTAGTAAGTGTAAATGAACAAACAGATTACCTAAATATATATGGCTTTGTAGGTAAACCAGAAACTGCTAAAAAAACAAGAGGCGATCAGTATTTTTTTGTAAACAACCGGTTTATAAAAAGTGCTTATTTAAATCATGCTGTAAACACAGCTTTTGAAAATATGTTAGCTAAAGACAGTTTTCCAAGTTATGTGTTGTTTATAGATTTAGATCCATCGCAAATTGATATTAATGTACACCCCACTAAACAAGAAATAAAATTTGAAGATGAAAAAATTGTGTATGCATTTGTTCAAGCAGCTATAAAACATGCACTGGCACAATTTAGTATTGCACCCAGTTTAGATTTTACTTTAAATGCCGATATACAAAATTTAGATGCAGTGCATAAACCCTTTACAACCGAGCATAAGCAACAAGCTACTGCCTCTAACCTATTTAAAACATTTACTGGTAAACACCAGGCACATAAAATAGAACCAAACGAAAAAAGTGAATTAAAACATTGGAAAGATTTTTTTACTACTCGGCCAATTGTTGAAATAAACAATGAACCCGAAGTGGAGCAAAAAATTCAATACAACCAATTACAAAATGTTGAAAGTTTATTTATTCAATTACATAAAACATATATATTAACAACTAACCAGGCTGGATTTTTATTAGTACATCAGCAACATGCACACGAAAGAGTTTTGTACGAAAAATATTCTGCCTATTCTCACAATAAGCAAATTGCTACTCAAAAAAATCTTTTTCCTATAACATTTGAATTAGCAACCCCAGATGCTATTTTGTTAGAAGATTTAATGCCCGAAATTATTACTATTGGTTATCAAATAGAGCCTTTTGGTAACAATACTTTTATTATTCAAGGCACCCCAGCAGATGTTGGTACAGGAAATGAAAAACACTCTTTAGAACTTTTACTAGAACAATTTAAACACTTTAGTAGCGATATAAAATACAGTAAAAGAGAAAAACTAGTTCGTTGTATTAGTAGGCAACAAGCAATAAAGGCAGGTACAACCTTATCTATTACAGAAATGCAAAATTTATTAGAAAGTCTTTTTCAATGTACAACTCCAAATGTTACACCCACAGGTAATCCAACTTATATAGAGTTTAAAGAAGATTATTTAGACAGAATGTTTGGAAAAATGTAATAAAAAAATCCGTAAAGCTACTCTACGGATTTTTAGTTATTTGTAAATAATAAATTAAACTAGGCTTACATCAAAATGTACTAATTGAACAAATTCATTAATTCTTTCTGCAATTGCATCTTTGCTTAAATTTCTTAATCTTTCAGTACCAAATTTTTCAACACAAAAACTTGCCATTGCACTACCTACAATAATAGCTGTTTTCATATTTTCAAAACTAATGTCTTTTGTTTTAGCTAAATGCCCAATAAATCCTCCAGCAAAAGTATCTCCTGCACCAGTTGGATCAAAAACATCTTCTAATGGTAAGGCTGGTGCTACAAATACATTGTTTTCGTGAAATAATAAAGCTCCATGTTCACCTTTTTTAATTACAAGGTATTTGGGTCCCATGGTCATTATTTTTTTTGCAGCTCTAACTATTGAATAATCACCACTAAGTTGCCTTGCCTCACTATCATTAATAATTAATACATCTATTTTTTCTAAAACTTTTTTCAAATCATCCATGGCAACTTCCATCCAAAAGTTCATGGTATCTAAAGCAATTAGTTTAGGTTTGTTTTTAAGCTGCTCAATAACACTTAACTGTACTGCAGGGGCTAAATTACCTAACATTAAAAACTCACAATCCTGATAACTTTCAGGAACTATGGGTTTAAAATCTCCTAATACATTCAACTCTGTAACCAGGGTATCTCTACTATTCATATCCATGTGGTAACGCCCACTCCAAAAGAAAGTTTTTTCATCTTTTTTAATTTGAACTCCTTCTAAACAAACATTTCTTTTACTTAATTCATCTAATTCATCTTCTGGAAAATCGCCACCTACTACACTTATTTGTTTTACAGGTGTAAAATATGTTGAACAAAAAGCAATATAGGTGCCTGCTCCACCTATTATTTTATCACTTTTACCAAAAGGGGTTTCTATTGCATCAAAAGCCATAGAACCAACCACAACTAAAGACATAAATTAATAATTTTTATTTTTTGATGGCAGCGAAACTAAAGCATTGTTCTTAATTAGATAGTTTTTATGTTTTTTTCTTACAAATTCTACTTCCAAAATTTAAAATTTTTATGTTTTCAAGTAAAATTTTGCAATTTTCATCATGCTATTTTACCGCTCATCATAATACTATGTATTGCATAGTACCATGTAAGGCTTTGGTTGAATGCCTATAAACATTGAGTTTCAGAGCTATTTTTATCATTATCCTTGGCAAACTACTTAAATAAGGATAGTATTATGCATTGCATAGTATTAAAAAAAATCCCATCTTTGTGTTGTCAATGTAAAAAAAGGGTATAAACCCCCAAAACATTAAAAAAACAAAAAATTTAAAAAATTAAAAAAATACTACAATGAAAACTCAACAAACAAATCTTTTACAACCTTTAACTAACAACGAAATAGTTAAACTTACTACCACTCAAAATGAAATTGTGGCAGTTGCTGATAACAATAATAATAAAGTTTTTAGTTCTGCAGATTTATGGAATTTAAGAAGATCTAGAAAATCTGTTACTCCTATCCGCCGTGCAGCATTTATTTGGTAATACTTTATTCTATTACAAAACACCGGTATTAAATTTTTAACTATTAATATTACTATAATGGATATTCAAAATACACAAAGCCAAATGCGAAAAGGAGTATTGGAGTTTTGTATTTTATCTATAATACGCCAGGGAGAAGTTTACCCAAGTGATATTGCAGACAAAATGAAAGCAGCTAACCTTCAAATTTTAGAAGGCACATTATACCCTTTGCTAACCAGATTAAAAAATGCAGGATATTTAACTTATAGATGGGTTGAAAGCAATAGCGGACCACCCCGAAAATATTTTGTAATGACAGATAAAGGTCTTGACTTTTACAACGAATTAGGCAAAACCTGGCAAGAACTTGCAGATGCAGTGGCCACTTTAACCCAACAAAACAACAACTCATAAAACTAACTTTAACCAAATAAACCTTACAAAGTATGAAAAAGGTAATTAATATAAACTTTCAAGGCAGAGTAATTCCAATTGAAGAAAATGCCTACGATATTTTAAAAAGATACATTGAAAGCTTAGGTAAACTTTTTGCTAACGAAGAGGGCAAAGAAGAAATAATAAATGATATAGAAGGAAGAATTGCAGAGCTTTTTGGCGAAGTATTGAAAAAAGGTTCTACCTGCATTACAGCAGAGGATGTAAATACTATTATTAATAGCATGGGTAGGCCAGAAGATTTTGATGAAGATATTTCGCAGCCTAATGCCGATAAGCAACAGCATCAAAACTATGAGCACCAAAACTCTTATAGTAATACAAGCGATACCAAAAAAATGTATAGAGATGAAAACAATAAAGTATTAGGGGGTGTTTGCAGTGGTATAGCTAATTATTTTGGTATTGATCCGGTGGTAACCCGTGTAATTTTTGTGATATTTTTTGGAGTAATGTTTGTGCCTTACATTATTCTATGGGTTGCAATTCCAAGCAGTTCCACTCAAGTAATTGGCAGTAGAAGAAAAAGACTTTTTAGAGATCCTGATGATAAAATTTTGGCTGGCGTTTGTAGTGGTATCAGTCATTATTTTGGGATAAGTGTTTGGATTCCGAGATTGCTTTTTTTAATACCGTTTATTTCCTTCATATTTCGTTTTAATACTTGGGATATTTGGGATTTTCCTAATTTCTTAAAAATATCTTTTAGCCCAGGAGCATTATTTATATATAT
>JAIBAV010000037.1 GCA_019695015.1 Chitinophagaceae bacterium | reverse complement strand
TTAGGTGCAGATGCTGTACAAATAGGCAGTAGGTTTGTTTGTACTCCTGAAGCATCCAGTCATCAAAATTTTAAAGAGTCAATTCTTAATGCCAACGAAGGCGATACTATGTTGCATTTAAAAAAAACAGTTCCTGTACGTTTATTAAAAAATAAATTTTCTGAAACCATTAAAGAAGCAGAAAATAGAGGAGCTTCAGCCGAAGAATTGAATGAAATTTTAGGCAGAGCAAGAGCCAAAAAAGGAATGTTTGAAGGTGACTTACAAGAGGGTGAATTAGAAATAGGACAAGTAAGCAGCATTATACATGAAATAAAACCTGCTGCAGAAATTGTACAAGAAATTTGGAATGAATTTGAAACTACTTTAAAGAATCCTTTTAAATAATAACCATCTAAATTTAAGTTCTATATCTACAATACTTTTTTCATTTGCAAAATGTTAAAATTTGCAAAACATTTAACCATTTACACAAAAGGTAGTAATAGATAAAGAAAAAAAATTAACTTTCAATCTTAATTTCAAAAATTAATTTATGAAAAATATATTACTTACTATTACCAGCTTATTTTTAGTATTTATGGTTAGTGCTAAAACTATAAAAAGTAAAGGAGAACCTGTTGTAGTAGGTAATGTAACAGATGCAGTTTCCAAAAAGCCAGTAGCAGAAGTTACTGTAACAGCAATTCATTTAACTACTAAATCAGAGCATCAAATTAGCACCGATATAAATGGAAATTTTAAAATAAATCAACTTCCTACAGGCAACTACAAAATAAAATTCGAAAAAAACAATTATAAGCCTGTAGAGAAAAATAATATAACGATTAAGCAAGATAGTACTTCAAAAATAAATATTGAAATTACCGAAAAAGAAGAAACAACCTACGAAAGTATTATATGGGATTTGAGGTTTGGTATATAACACAAACTATTTAACAACCTGAAATTTTCCACTTTCAATTATTTTACCACTCTTATCTCTTAATTGAAAAACATAAATTCCTCTGTAATAGCCATCTAAATTAACGGTTGTTTTACTGCCAGTTACCACCACTTCATGTACTTTACGACCAATAAAATTATACAATTGTATAGTACAACCTTTATCTAAAGCTTTAGTGTATTCAAAATAAATAACAGATGTTGCCGGATTGGGATAAAAATTTACAATTTTAGTTTTAATTTCTACATCATTACCACTACCAAATGGCACAGTAAAAGATGTGCCAACAATTAAAAAAATGCCTAAAAATAGAATGTAGATTTTTTTCATATTAAATATACATTTATGAAGGTAAATAAACATTTTAAATTTCCCAAAACTTATTTGTTTAACAGCTAACGAAAATTCAAAAAAAATATTATGTAACATTAAATAATAACAATATTTTTTTTAATCAAAACTTTAACTATTAAGCCAATAAACCCCCTTATCTTCGCAGCCCTAAAATAATGCTCTTTATATTAAATGATTAGTAGAAGAAATATACGGGTTAAAGTAATGCAGCTTTTATATGTTTTAGAAAGCAGTGGCGATAAAAACTTTTTTAAAGACCCTATAACACAATTACAAAAAAATATTAATAAAACAAACGAACTATTGGTGTACTTAATTTATAACCTAACTGAGGTTATAAGATATGTAGAAATTGATGCAAAAAACAGAGCTAGTAAACACCTTCCATCTTATCAAGATTTGAATGTAAATACTAAAATTGCTGGCAATACTATATTGTGGGGTTTACTTGAAAACAATTATATTAAAGATGCATTTATACAGTATAAATGTTCTAGTATGGTTAATACAGAGCTTATTAGAAAATTGTATTTACAGCTAATAGAAACAGAAGAGTATAAAACCTATATAGCTAATCAACAAAGAGATAAAAAAGAAGACAAAGTAATTGTGGACTTTGTATTTAATAGTTTAATGTTACCTAATGAATTGTTTGATGAACATATAGATGAACTTTTTTCTAACTGGGATGACGATGCAGAATTGATGCAACAACTTGTAAATGCCTTTATACAAAAGCCTGGCAATGATTTAGCAAGCTTGTTACCTGAAGAAACTTTAAGTTTTGGCAAATTGCTTTTAAAAACTGTTATTGAAAAAAACAGCCATACTTTAGAGACAATAAAACCAAAATTAAAAAATTGGGATAGCGATAGAATTGCAGTTTTAGATATGATTTTAATGCAAATGGGTATATGTGAACTTTTGTACTTTGAAACAATTCCAACTAAAGTTACTATTAACGAGTATATTGATTTGGCAAAAAGTTATAGCACTAACCAAAGTGGGCAATTTGTAAACGGAATTTTAGATAGTATTCATAAAGAATTACTGGCTGAAGGAAAAATAAATAAAGTTGATTTTAAAAAGAAGAAATAAAATTAATGAAAACAGTATTGTACATAAGTTTACTACTTTTTATTTTTGGTTGCGGGTCAGAGCAAACTTTAAAGCCTAAAAGCTTATCAGATTTAGAAAAAATTATGGCCGATACTACTAACTATTCAAACATACATTGGATAGATAGTATAGCAGATTTTGGTACCATAAAAGAAGGAGAAGTGATAGAAGTGAAATTTAGATTTAAAAATATTGGTAACAAGCCTTTGTATATAACCAATGTTCAGGCAGGTTGTGGTTGCACCTCACCAGATTATTCAAAAGAAGCAATTGCACCACAACAAGAAGGTTGGGTAAAGGGAATTTTTAATAGCTTAAACCAAGTTGGCACTGTAAGTAAACAAATTAAAGTGATAACCAACTCCAAAAACTTTTCAGAACATACACTCTATTTTACAGGAACAGTAAATAATAATTAACAATTTTTCAACTTAAAAAACAAAACAGTATGAATTTTTTACAAGCAACATTTTTAATGGCTAATCCTAATCAGCCAGGCAGCCAATGGACTTCTTTAATAATGATGGGAGCCATAATTTTAGTATTTTGGTTTTTCATGATTCGTCCACAAGCAAAAAAAGCCAAAGAACAAAAAAAGTTTATTGATAACTTACAAAAAGGCGATAAAATAGTAACCATTGCAGGCATACATGGTGTAATAAATAAAGTAAATGATGATGGCACTATTAACTTGGAAGTAAACCCTGGTAGTTATATTAAAATTGAAAGAAGTGCAATAAGTTTAGAGTGGAGTAATGCAATAAACAAAACTGCAGCCAAATAATTTATTAAATAAAAAAAGTTGTATTACTGCCTCCAATTTGTGAGGCAGTTTTTTTTGTCATGAATTTGTTTTACTGATATAGTAATTGGATTTCCTTAATTTATAAAAGTTATACTAACGCTTAAAATACATTTGTGTTCTATAAATAATTATAACAGTACTATGAAAGCAATTTTATTAAAGAATAAAATGTTATTTAGTTATCTTATTAAATTTTTTATTTGGCTTAGTTTAATTATTGCTGTTAAAGCTATTCTATTGCTTTTATTGCCATTAATTATTTTTTAATTTCTATTTAAACTCTGGTGGTTTAATAACTCCACTAACTTTAATAAAGTTACCTTTATTTTCTGCTACTTTATAGTAGCAGTTTTTATATAAATACAGCTTATTCTTTATAATTCACAACCCATATTCGGTTCATAGCTTATTAATTAATTATTAATTTTATATTTTTTACTATTCATTTCTACAATTAAAGGTTGAAAAAGTGATTAAAATTCATTACTCTTAAATCTAAACACTTAATTTAATTTAGATTAATATTGCATAAATTTCTTGTAAATCACTTATGAAAATTCTTCTCAAAAAAGTTTTAATAGTTGATAAGGAAAGTATTTTTAATAATACCATTAACGATATTTTAATTGAAAATGGAATTATTAAAACAATTAATGAAAACATTACCGAAACTGCAGAAATTGTTTTTCAAGAAAAAAATTGCATAGTATCTATAGGTTGGGTTGATTGTTTCTCCAACTTTAACGACCCTGGTTTTGAATTTAGAGAAACATTAGAAACAGGAAGTAATGCAGCTATAGCAGGTGGATTTACAACTGTATGTATTATTCCAAATACCCAACCAACTATTCATTCAAAATCGCAAGTGGAATATGTAGTTCAGAAAACAAAGCAATTACCAATAAATATTTTGCCATTAGGCACATTAACCCAAAATGCAGAAGGCAAAATTTTGGCTGAAATGTATGATATGCACCAAAGTGGTGCCATTGCATTTACTGACGGTTTACATCCTGTTCAAATACCTGGTGTTTTACTAAAAGCATTACAATATGTAAAATCTTTTAATGGTACTGTTATTCAAATGCCAATAGATAAAAGTATTGGTGGTAATGGGCTAATGAATGAAGGAATTATTTCAACTAAATTAGGTTTACCAGGTTTACCAAGTTTAGCAGAAGAAATAATAATTAAGAGAGATATAGAATTACTAAAATACACCCAAAGTAAACTACATATTACAGGTATAACAACTGCTAAAAGTGTAGCACTTATAAAAGGAGCTAAAGCAGAAGGCTTGGCAATTACTTGTAGTGTTACACCATATCATTTGTTTTATTGCGATGAAGACTTGCAAGCGTATGATACAAATTTAAAAGTAAACCCTCCTTTGCGTACTAAGGCAGATGTGGTTGCACTACAGCAAGCAGTTTTAAATGGAGATATTGATTGTATTGCCACACATCATTTTCCACATCATTCAGATAATAAAGTGTGTGAATTTGAGTATGCAAAAAATGGTATGATTGGCTTACAAACAGCTTTTGCAGCCATTAATACTGCACTTCCAAATTTATCTAATGAACTGCTGGTAAATTTATTTTATACTAATGCAACTGATATTTTTAGTTTAAGAAAAAATAGCATTAAAGAAAATCAAGTTGCTAACTTAACTATATTTACAAGAGATGGAAATACTACTTTAAATAAAGAAAATAATAAAAGCAAATCATTCAATACCCCTTTTTCAAACAAAACCTTAAAAGGAAAAGTATTGGGCGTAATTACAAAAAACATTTTTCACAAAAACTAAAATAAAAAATGGAACAAAAGCCACTATCTGTACCTGTTAAAGGATTAATCATTTCTTTAGTATTAATTGTATTAGGTTTAATTATACACTTTGCAGGCCTAAGTCAAATTAAAGGATTGCAACTTTTGCAGTATGTAATTTTAGGGTCTGGTTTAATTTGGGCATGTATAACTTATGCAAAGCAAAATAATGGTAACGTTACTTTTGGTAACACATTTGCACATGGCTTTAAAGTTACTGCTGCCATTACTGGTATTATTGCAGTTTATACATTTCTAGCTATTAAATTTATTATGCCAGAAATGATAGATTATGCTATTGATGAAGCAAGAAAAGGAATGGTTGAAGGAAATAAAATGACTGCAGAACAAATAGAACAAGCATTGGCAATGACTAGAAAATTCTTTTTACCTTTTGCTTTAGCTGGTGTTATTGTAGGCTTTTTAGTTTTAGGAGTAATATTTTCTTTAATTGGTGCAGCAGTTGCTAAGAAAAATCCAAACTACTCCCCTATTCAAAATCAGTAAAATACTATATGGATATTTCTATTGTTATCCCTTTATACAACGAAGAAGAATCGCTACCTGAATTAAGTGAATGGATAAAACGTGTAACCACTACAAATAATTTTAGTTATGAAGTAATTTTTATTGATGATGGTAGCACCGATAATAGTTGGAATATTATTGAAAAAATAAACGCTAACAACAACAATTTTAAAGGAATAAAATTTCAACGAAATTATGGTAAAAGTGCAGCTTTAAACGAAGGTTTTAGAGCTGCTAAAGGAACTGTTGTAATAACTATGGATGCAGATATGCAAGACAGTCCAGATGAAATTCCTTCTTTATACAAAATGGTTACTGAAGATAATTTTGATATTGTTAGCGGTTGGAAGAAAAAACGCTTTGACCCTATTACTAAAACAATTCCAACAAAATTTTTTAATGCAGCCACACGTTGGAGTAGTGGCATTAAACTACACGATTTTAATTGTGGCCTAAAAGCATATAAAAACAAAGTAGTAAAAAGCATTGAAGTATATGGCGAAATGCACAGATATATTCCTGTAATTGCTAAATGGGCTGGCTTCAGGAAAATTGGCGAAAAAATTGTTGAGCATAGAACTAGAAAATATGGTAAAACAAAATTTGGATGGGAACGATTTATTAACGGCTTTTTAGATTTAGCAACCATAAGCTTTGTTAGCAGATTTAGTAAAAGACCAATGCACTTTTTTGGACTTTATGGAACAATTTGTTTCTTATGCGGATTTTTAATGAGCATTTATTTAATTATTTCAAAGCTCTTAATAAGCAACTTTGCATTAACCAATCGTCCTGCTTTTTTTATTGCATTAACAGTAATGATAATTGGTATGCAACTTTTTTTAGCAGGGTTTATTGCCGAATTAATTGGAAGAAATGCACCTGAAAGAAATAGTTATTTAATTGAAAGTAGATTAGATGTTTAATACTGCATTTTTATACACTATAAAGTATAAGCTACAGTTGCAATACTTAATGTGCAATTGCCATTTTGTAAAATAACTTTACCGCATGCTTCTAAAGTAGCACCTGTTGTTACAATATCATCTACTAATAAAATATGTTTCCCTTCTAAATCAATTTTATTTTTTATTTCAAAAACACCTTTCATATTTTCCCAACGTTCTACCCTATTTTGTTTGGTTTGAGTTTTTGAATTAATAATTCTTACTACAACATTTTTTAATATTGGTTTATTAAAAACCATTGTAATGCCCTGCGAAATAATTTCTGCCTGATTGTAGCCTCTTACAACTATTTTTTTTGAGCTTATGGGCATTGGAATAATTGCATCTATAGTTTTAAATTTATCCGAATGTAACAATTGCAGCCCAAGCATTTTTCCTAAAAATAAGCCTGCTTCTTTATTACCTTTATACTTTAATTGGTGCATTAAATGTTGCATTAAAGTTTGTTTTGAAAAATAAAAACCAGCAGTTGCATATTGTAAATTTAATCTGCCATAAAACATTTTTTCAATTGTATTCTCATACACATTTTCAAAACCAGTAACTGGCAATGCAGCAATACATTTAATACATAAAAAATGATCTTCTGTAATATTATCAGTGCCACAACCCTCGCAATAATTAGGGAAAATAAGATGCAAAAAATCAGCTAAATATGTTTTTGCATAAAATAACATACACTAAAATATTTTTTGATAAACTTCGTGCAATTGGCTTACCATAATAATATCTATATTAAATAGTTTTAAGTTAACCGATTTTTTGTTGAATTTACTAACAAATATTTTTTCAAATCCAAGTTTTTCTGCTTCGGCAATTCTTTGTTCAATTCTGTTTACAGCTCTAATTTCTCCATTCAATCCCACTTCTCCTGCAAAGCAAATTTTATGTGAAATAGGCGTATCATCATAACTGGATAGTAAAGCACAAATAACTGCTAAGTCAATGGATGGGTCTTCTATTTTTAACCCTCCTGCAATGTTTACAAAAACATCTTTTGTGCCAAATAAAAACCCTCCTCGTTTTTCTAAAACAGCAAGTAACAATTGTAACCTACGCAAATCAAAGCCTGTAACAGTACGTTGTGGGGTGCCATAAACACTTTGTGTAACCAATGCTTGCACTTCTATCAGCAATGGTCTCATTCCTTCTATAGTTGCAGCAATTGCAATACCACTTAATTGATCATCTCGTTGAGAAATTAAAATTTCGCTTGGGTTATTTACTGCCCTCATGCCTTCTCCTGTCATTTCATAAATACCAAGTTCTGCAGTGCTTCCAAATCTATTTTTAATAGTTCTTAAAATTCTGTAGGCATAATGTCTGTCTCCTTCAAATTGTAAAACAGTATCTACCATGTGTTCTAAAATTTTAGGCCCTGCAATGTTGCCATCTTTTGTTATATGGCCAATTAAAAAAACGGGTGTATTGGTTTCTTTTGCAAATCGTTGAAACTCTGCAGCACATTCTTTTATTTGGCTTACACTACCTGCACCTGCATCTATTAAATTGCTTTGTAATGTTTGTATAGAATCTATAATAACAAGTTGTGGTTTTAATTTTTTTATCTCTTGAAAAATAATTTGTGTATTTGTTTCGGTAAGTAAATAAAAATTATTGTTAGTCATTTTTAGCCTGTCTGCTCTCATTTTTATTTGTTGCTCACTTTCTTCCCCACTAATGTACAATATTGTTATATCCTTCATCATTAATCCATGTTGTAAAAACAATGTACTCTTCCCAATTCCAGGTTCACCTGCAACAAGTATTATACTACCATGTACAATTCCACCTCCTAATACTCTGTTTAACTCAGCATCAGTTGTAACAATTCTATTTTCTTTTACGGTGGATACATTATTTAATGCAACAATTTTATTTTGCTTTTTATCATCAGAATAACTATTCCAGTTTTCTGATTTATTTTTTTCAATCACTTCTTCTATAAATGTATTCCATTCATTACAACTTGGGCACTTACCTAACCATTTTGTACTTTCATGACCACAGTTGTTACAAAAAAAAGATGTTTTAATTTTTGCCATAGTATAAAGATAACAATCGTACTAATTTATGTTTTATTGAATAAAAAATTTGTGTAAGAAAAATAAAAGAAGAAAAAAGTTAGGCTAAAAGAAGAAGAATTAATTCTCATTTTCAATTTAGAATCAACTTACTAGTGCCAACATTACTAAATGTAAAAGGGTCGGCATTTCTGCTAACCCTCTTACTTACTAACCCATTAAATTCTAAGTGCTAAATTACAATTTAGGGCGGTAATTCAAAATATTTTTTTGTATTTGTGTAAAACTTACTTGTTTAAAGTATAGATTTTAAAAATTTTACAGCTAAAATACACAAAAACATGACACTTGGTCTTAATTTTATTCCACAAATAATAAATTAAGCCATTTTGTCGCTAAAATTTAATTTCTTCTTCATTCTTATCAAAAAACTTAAATTCTACTAATCCGTAGCTTGTATTTGGCTTAACTGTAAGTTTTAATTTATGCTTTCTCCTCCATTTTTTTACAATAGAAGTAAAAATTCCTTTTGTAAGATGAGAATGTACAATTGGATGAACAAATAGATTTAAATAGTTATGAGAATGAGTAGATAAATAATGAATTCTTTTTTCAATTTCATCTTCTAGCAACAAGGTACTACTTACCTTGCCAGTTCCTGAGCATGTTGGACAATTTTCTGAAGTATTAATATTTACTTCAGGCCTCATTCTTTGCCTTGTAATTTGCATTAGCCCAAATTTAGAAATTGGTAAAACTGCATGTTTGGCTCTATCGGCTTTTAGATATTCTTCCATAGCTTCTTGAAGCTTCTTTCTATTATCTGGAAGTTTCAAATCAATAAAGTCAACAACAATTATTCCTCCAATATCTCTTAACCTTAGTTGTCTTGCAATTTCTTCGGCTGCTTCTAAATTTGTTTGCAAAGCATTTTCTTCCTGGCTATTGCTTACACTTTTATAACCACTATTTACATCTATAACATGCAATGCCTCTGTATGTTCTATTATTAGATATGCACCACTATCTAAATTAACAGTTTTGCCAAATGCACCTTTTACTTGTTTAGTAATTCCAAACTGATCAAACAATGGTGTGCCATTGTTTACATAATTTACAATATCCGTTTTATCTGGTGCAATTCTTTGAATGTAGCTTTTAATATCGTTGAAGATATTTTTATCATTTACAACTATTTTATTGAAAGATTCATTTAGTAAATCTCTTAATATGCTTGTTGTTTTATTTTGTTCACTTAAGATTTTGGCAGGTGCTACAGCTCCTTTAATATTATTTTGAATAGTCTTCCAGGTTTCTGTTAACTCTAGTAAATCCTGATGTAGCTCAGCAGTTGATTTACCTTCGGCAGCTGTTCTAACAATTACACCAAAATTTTTAGGCCTTATACTTTCAACAATTTTTTGTAACCTTTTTCTTTCTTCGCCAGAATGAATTTTTTTAGATACTGCAACAATTTCATTAAATGGTGTTAATACTATAAAACGCCCAGGCAGGCTTATTTCACAACTTAATCTAGGACCTTTTGCGGCAATTGGCTCTTTTAAAATTTGCACTAATACATTTGGCTTGCCATTTAATACTTCATTAATCTTACCAGATTTAATAATTTCTGGTTCTATCTGAAAATTAGAAAATTCGAAGCTATTTTCATTAGCAGCCATTGCTTGCTGGGTAAATTTTAAAATAGAACGTGCAAATGGAGACAAATCTGTATAATGCAAAAAAGCGTCTTTTTCAAAACCAACATCTACAAAGGCAGCATTTAGCCCAGGTATTAATTTTTTTACTTTTCCTAAATATAAATCTCCAACTCCAAAATTTGCATCAGACTTTTCATTATGCAACTCAACCAGTTTTTTATCTTCAAGCAATGCAATTTCTACACCAATTGGCGTAGTATTAATTATTAATTCTTTATTCACAAAATTTGCAACTTATTTAAATACACAATCACTCCTTACTTAAAAGAAGTATTACAACAGCACTATTTAGTAATTAGCCAGAAAGAAAAAGGGAGGAAAGGTAAAGTTGCAGCAAGGAAGGCTAATACCTTAAAGTGTTTGCTTTTTAAAAGCCTGTATATAATTTAAAATATACAGACTTTTATAAGCTTGGCAAATGCCAATCATTCATTTAGAAGAAATATTATTTCTTCTTCTTATGACGATTTTTTCTTAAACGTTTTTTACGTTTGTGCGTAGCAATTTTATGACGCTTTCTCTTTTTACCACAAGGCATAAATTCAAATAATTTTAACCAGTTAAAAAATAAAATAAATTATAAAACCTGTATTTAGTTTTTAAACCTATACAGCAGTTTTTATTTTTGCAATTGTTCAATTCTTTGTTGAAGTTCTTTTTTAGCTTCAGGATTGGGTATAACAGATTGAACAGTTTTATACCATTTTATTGCTTCTGCTTTATTGTTATTTAATTCATAACATTCAGCTAAATGCAACATAGCTATTAAATTAGTTGGCTGTTTTTGTACTATAAATAAAAATCTTTCTGCTGCTTTATCGTATTGTCCACTTTTCTTTCCTCCTAAACCTAATACCCATTGTGCATACAAATTATCCGGATTTTTATCAGCTACTGCTTTAACCTCTATAATTCCTTGCATTGGATTGTCTGAAATATTTCCTAACATATAACAGGCACCAAGCCCTATTTTGCTACTATCGTTATTAGGGTTTATTGCCAATGCTTTTTCTAAAAGAACTTTTCCATTGCTAGCTAACCAGTTTTGCATGCTTGCATTTGCTTCATCAAACAAGTTATCAATAAACAATTGGGCGGCGAAGGTGAGGCTTTTTTCTGAATTTTCCAATTTTGCTCCTTCAGCAGTATAATAAGCATAAGGTTCAAACACTCTAGCTGTATCTTTCCAAAAATTAGCTAATAGTTTATAAGTCTTAATTTGTTCTTCTTTACTGCTATTGGCAATGCTGTTTTCAAGCATTCCTACATATTGTTTTTTTTCGTCGTTAATCTTTTCCTTTGCTTTTATTAATAGTTCAGAAAAGTTTATTGTATGGCCATGCCCATCATCTGGAGAATGCTGTTCTGTATTGCTCTTAATTTTTTTGGGAGAAACTGTTTTACCAAAGAAAAATAAAGTAGAAAATAGAACTAAACCACTTAATAGTAAAGTTAATTGCTTCTTATTCACTTAAAAAATTTGCCTCAAAGGTAACAGTTATGGCTTATAGTTTGTTTTAACTTCAGAAACAAATTCTTTGGCAGGTTTAAATGCTGGTATATAATGCTCGGGTATATGAACAGCAGAGTTTTTCTTAATATTTCTACCAATTTTTGCTGCTCTTTTTTTGGTGATAAAACTACCAAAACCTCTAATATAAATATTCTCGCCAGAGATAAGGCTTTGTTTTATCTCTTTCAATAGTGTTTCTACAGTTACTAACACATCTACTTTTGGAATACCTGTTTTTTCAGATATGTTATTGATTAAATCTGATTTTCTCATAAGTTAATTTTTTCATGTGTAAGCAATCAAAGTCTAAAGTAAATAAAACTATTTGGTATTTACAAGTATTTTTTTGAAAACATGAACACATTATTATACCTTTTTTAAAGAAATCTAAAATACTAAACCTAAAAACTAATTGAATAATTAAATAATTAAAGTTTTATTTGTATAAACAGCTTTGCTATATACCTTTTTATGCAAACAAGTAAAGAAAAATATTTTACCAAACAATTATTAAATTGGAATAAAAAATTTAACGATAGAAAAATGCCTTGGAAGGGCATTAAAGACCCTTATAAAATTTGGCTTAGTGAGGTTATTTTACAACAAACAAAGGTTGAACAAGGCATCCATTATTATATAAAGTTTACAGAAAAATATACAAATATAATTTCATTGGCAAATGCAAAAGATAAGGAAGTATATAAACTATGGGAAGGCTTAGGTTACTATAACAGATGTAAAAATTTATTATTTACTGCAAGAAAACTAAGAGATGAAAATGCAGGAAAATTTCCTACAAATTACCATGAAATTTTACAATTGAAAGGAATTGGTGTTTACACAGCAGCAGCTATAGCATCATTTGCATTTAATTTACCTTATGCAGTTATTGATGGTAATGTGTATAGAATATTGGCTCGCTATTTTGGAATACACACTCCTATTGATAGTAATGAAGGGAAAAAAGAATTTACACACTTAGCAAACAAATTATTAGATAAACGTAAACCTGCAGTTTACAACCAAGCAATAATGGATTTTGGAGCAACCGTTTGTAAGCCTAATTTACCCTTATGTAATAATTGCAAGCTTAAAAAAAATTGTATTGCTTTTATTAGTAACGAGGCGAATTTATTGCCAATAAAAAATAAAAGAATTGTAAAAAAACATAGATGGCTTAACTACTTTATACTAATTAATAACCATGATGTTTGGATTAAAGAAAGAACAGAAAAAGATATATGGCAAAACTTACATGAATTTTATTTAGTTGAATCTGAGAAAAAAATAAAGTGGAATGAATTAAATATAAATAAACAATTGCAGCAACTAAACATTAAAAATTATACTATCAAAAATATTTCTAAAGAATTTAAACAACAACTCACTCACCAAAGTTTACATGTTCAATTTATACAAATATTAATTTCTACTAAACCTACAACTTTGAAAAGAGATTATTGGATATCTCAAAACAAACTTTCAACGGTGGCTTTCCCTAAAATAATAAATGAGTTTATAAAAAACAAAGACAACTACCTTACTAGTAGCTAAGCATAAAAATAAATATGGATAAAAAAGTGGTTCATATCGTAAAAAAAATTATTTTAGAACAAGAAATTAATTTTTTTATAAAAAATAAAAAAAAGCTATGAGAGGAGTTAATAAAGTTATGTTGATAGGAAACTTAGGTAAAGACCCACACATTGACTACTTGGAAGGAAATATTGGAGTGGCAAAATTTCCTTTAGCTACAACAGAAACTTATAAAGACAGAAATGGAAAATTAGTGAGCCAAACAGAATGGCATACTGTTGTTTTATGGCGTGGGTTAGCCGATTTAGCTAGTAAATATTTACACAAAGGAAGCTTAATATATTTAGAAGGACGTTTGAGAACCAGAAGTTGGGAAGATAAAGAAGGTAACAAAAAATTTGCAACAGAAATTGTTGGAGATAATTTAATAATGCTTGATAAAAGAAATGAGGGTAGCCATTCAGCTAACGATATAATTGATGATGGCTATAACGATAACCAATCTTTACCCAATACTGATGAAAACTTACCTTTTTAAAGGTTGGTATTCTTGTAAAATTAATAACACATACAACCTAAGTAGTTGTATAAATATTATTCACTAAAGAAAATATTTTGAACGATTTTTCGATATTTTTTAAACCTACTCTTGTAACCATAATTGACTCTCAAGGTACAACCATCTTGTTTGTTTTGTTACTTTTTTTATTGGTATTATCGTTTATTTTAAGTGGTGCCGAAGTGGCTTTTTTTTCGTTAAACTATAAAGATATTAGTGTTTTAAAAACAAAGCAGCAGCCCGTTTATAAAAGAATAGTAACCCTTTTGGAAAATCCTAAAACATTATTAGGTTCTCTTTTAATTGCTAATACTTTTTCAAATATTTCTATTATTATTATAAGCAATGTTTTATTAGATAACTTAATACATTTTCATCCAAATTTTGAATGGGTTGAGTTTTTAATAAAAGTAACCTTAGTAACCTTTATGCTTGTTTTATTTAGTGAGGTTATGCCTAAAGTAATGGCAACACAAAATAATGTGCGTTTTGCAAAAGATGTGGGATGGCTGGTAGAAATTGTATCGTATGTTTTTAATAGTTTAAGCAATTGGTTAGTAAAGTATAGCGATTTAGTTGAAAAAAAATTATCTAATAAAAACTTAAACAACAATACCAACGAAGAACTTTACCATGCAATTGATATTACACATACTGACAGTAATGAAAGTGAAAAAAATATTTTAAAAGGAATTTTAAAGTTTGGCAATACTACTGTTAAACAGGTTATGAAAACAAGATTAGATGTGCATGGTATTGATTACAATATTTCTTTTAGCGAATTACTTCAATTAATAAATGAACTACATTATAGCAGGTTACCAGTTTTTAAAGACGATTTAGATGAAATAGCTGGAATTATTCATACAAAAGATATACTACAATACTTAGATGCCGATAATAATTTTAACTGGCACTCCCTTTTAAGGCAACCTTATTTTGTTCATGAACAAAAAATGATTGAAGATCTCTTAAGTGAATTTCAGAGCAAACGAATTCATTTTGCTATAGTAGTGGATGAGTTTGGAGGTACAAGTGGTATTGTTACTATGGAAGATATTATGGAAGAAGTAATAGGAGAAATTGCCGATGAATTTGATGATGAAGATGCAGGACAAAAGAAAATAGATGACAGAAATTACATTTTTGAAGGTAAAACTATGATAAGAGATGTTTGCAAATTCATGAATCTTTCTATTGATACTTTTGATGGTATAAAAGGAGAAAGTGATTCTTTAGCAGGATTAATTTTAGAAATTGCAGGCGAAATACCTTATGTTACACAGGTAATTACTTGTGGCGATTTTGAATTTACCATGTTAGAAGTAGCTAAAAACAGAATAAATAAAATTAAAGTTACCATTGTACCACACATGGTAGAATAACTTAACATTTTTTATATCACCCATACATTATCCTAAAATTACTTATTGCATTTATTTAGTTTTACCTTATGTTTGCAACCATCTTAAAAGGTCCTGTGGCCGAGTGGCTAGGCAGAGCTCTGCAAAAGCTTCCACACCAGTTCGAATCTGGTCGGGACCTCTTTCCTAACTTTTTTTCTTATTATTTACCTTAACTTTATTTGCTCTAACCCCCTTTCTTCTTAACTACAATTGGTATATTTGAGAATTAAAGTATAAATTAATGTGTATGAAAAAAAATGTATTGTTTATTACATTATTTTTATTTTTTGGGGTAGCAAATGCACAAAAGCTAGTTAAATTAATTCAAAAAAATGATGCCTATTTTGTTGAGTATGATAATAAAGTACAAAAAGAAATAATACAAGGAAAAGGAAATTCTGTTATATATTACTCTAAAAAAAATCAGTACGTTTTATACAAAAAATTAATTAAAAAATCTGTATTAATGAATAAAGAAGATGGAAGAGAAGATGCTGCAGATATGTATTCTATCTATATATTCAATATATTAAACAATAAAACCATTGAAGTATTTAAATCTTGTTTGGATGGAAATGATGGTACAAAACCAAGTTATGCAAATTCTAAAATCTATCCATTTAACTCAATTTGTAATCCGGATAATTTTATGTTGAGCCCAGATGAAAATATTATTTTCTTTAACTCCAAAGCATGGGCTGTATCTAATGCTATTCACTATTTTAGTATTAACGATTTAATGTTAAAGTTCTTTCATTCTGGTTCACTAATTAAGGTTGACAACAATGGTGTAACAATTGAAATATCTGATGTTGAAACAGTTAGAGAAAATGGTGAAATAGTTAGCAAAGGACGTTATTGGCAAAAATGTTTATACGATTTTAACGGTAAATTTATTAAATATATTGGCGAAAAAAACAGGTAAAAAAGTAGTGCTTAACTATAATTTTGCTACTGAATTTATTAGAGAATGCAAAAATCTTCAACCCTACTTCTTCAGTTTTTCTATCTTATTTTACTTGTCGTTTGTAGCTATACGCTTTGTAGAATATTTTTTGTTTTATTTAATTTAAAAGAATTAGACATTCCAACCTTTAATTCATTTGCAACTATACTATGGCATGGTTTAAGATTTGATGTTGCAGCCATTGCAGTTACTAATAGTTTATTTATAATTTTATTTTTTTTACCAGTAAAATTAGCAACCAATAAACTATATCAATTAGTGTTAAAAGTTATTTTTATTATAATAAATAGCTTTTGCATTATAGCCAATTTAATGGATGTTGCATATTTTCCGTTTGTACACAAACGTTCTCAGGCAGATGCATTATTATTTTTTAATGGTCAAAAAGGTAATGATTTTTTTAGGCTTATCCCTACTTTTTTAGCTCAGTATTGGTATTTACTATTTATAGTTGGATTACTAATTTATTTGTTATATTTTTTTTACAAGAAAATTATCATCAATAGTAACCTAAAAAATACTTTAACTATTAAACATTACAGTTTAAGAGCAATTGTATTTTTAATGGCTATTGGAATTACAATAATTGCAATTAGAGGAGGTTTTCAAACAAAACCTTTAGATATTATTCATGCCTCAGAAGTAGTTTCTGCAAAAAATATTGCTGCAGTAATAAATACACCATTTTCCATCATCAAAACAGTAGATAAAAAAAGTTTAGAGGAAAAAATATATTTCCCCACCTCTGTATTATCAGAATTGAATAATGGCATTCATCTTCCACCTTCCAATCATTCTTTTACAAAAAAAAATGTAGTTATTATTATTTTAGAAAGTGTTTCTAAAAGACACATTCATTATTTTGGAAGTAAAGCTGCTACTCCATTTTTAGACTCCTTATTTAACCAAAGCCTTGTTTTTACTAATGCCTTTGCCAATGCAAAAGAATCCATTCAAGGCATTCCTGCAATACTTTCTTCTATTCCTTCTTTGCAAACAGATCCTTTTATTTTTTCTTCTTATGCATCCAACAAAATTACATCTCTACCAGAAGTGTTGAAAGCAGAAGGATATACAACCAGCTTTTTTCATGGAGGTTTTAATGGTACAATGGGCTTTAACAGCTATGCTAAACTTGCTGCTTTTGATAATTATTATGGTATGAATGAATATAATAATTCAAAAGATTATGATGGAAAATGGGGAATATGGGACGAACCTTTTTTGCAGTTTACTTCCCAAAAAATATCTGAAACTAAAGAGCCTTTTATGGCTTCCATTTTTACTTTAAATACACACCATCCTTTTCAAATACCTCAAAAGTATTCACATAAATTTAATAAGCACCAGGAGCCGTTTTTAAATTGTATTGAATATTTAGATTTTGCATTACAACAGTTTTTTAATATTTCAAAAAACAAACCTTGGTTTAATAATACTTTGTTTGTTATAACAGCCGACCATACTGCACCATTGCTAAAAAATGAAACAACAACACTGATGGATGATTTTAGAATTCCATTGGTATTTTTTCAGCAAAATAACCATGATTTAAAAGGCATAAATAATAGCATTGCCAACCAAATAGATATTTTACCCAGCGTTTTAGCTAATTTAAACTATAATAAACCCTATTTTTCCTTTGGAAATAATTTATTTAGTAATTCTACCATAAAAAATGCAATTCAATTTACAGGTAACATTTATCAGTATATAGATTCAACTAATTTTTACCAGTTTAATGGAGAACAAGGCATTGCTTTTTATAATTGGCCAAATGATAGTTTACTAAAAAACAATTTAATTAATAAGGCTAATTCCTTTGCTTTACTTAAAAGTGATAGTTGCTTAAAAAAGAAAATTCAGTTTTATAATAGTGCAATGATTAATAACAAAATGAATATTTCTAGCATTAGAATCAATCAGAAAAACTAAGGAGTTTAATCTAACTTTAACACTGCTAAAAAGGCTTCTTGTGGTACTTCTACAGTTCCAATTTGTCTCATTCGTTTTTTGCCTTCTTTCTGTTTTTCTAATAATTTTCTTTTTCTGCTTATATCGCCACCATAACATTTTGCAGTTACATCTTTTCTAATGGCACTAATATTTTCACGTGCAATTATTTTTGCACCAATTGCGGCCTGTATAGCAATTTGAAATTGTTGGCGAGGTAAAAGTTCTTTCAGTTTTTCACATAATTTTCTTCCAAAATCTTGAGAACGACTACGATGAATTAAAGCACTTAAAGCATCTACTTTTTCTGCATTTAATAAAATATCCATTCTAACAATATCTGCATCTCTATAGCCAATTGGAGAATAATCAAATGAGGCATAACCCCTTGTTTGGCTTTTTAACTTATCATAAAAATCAAATACTATTTCCGTTAAGGGCATTTCAAATATTAGTTCAACCCTTGTTGTAGTAATGTAAGATTGATTAATTAGTATGCCACGTTTACCTAAGCAAAGTGTCATAATATTACCAATATAATCTGAATGGGTAATTATTTGTGCCTTAATAAAAGGTTCTTCTATTTTTTCAATTTTTGTTGTTTCAGGCATTTCTGCTGGGTTGTTCACCACTATCTTTTCGCCTCTTGTTGTATATGCAAAAAAGCTAACGTTAGGAACAGTAGTTATTACAGTTTGGTTATATTCTCTTTCTAAACGCTCTTGAATAATTTCCATGTGTAATAAACCTAAAAACCCACATCTAAATCCAAAACCAAGTGCCTGAGATGTTTCTAATTCAAAGGTTAAGGAAGCATCATTTAATTGCAGCTTCTCCATACAATCTCTCAACTCTTCAAAATCATCGGTAATTACTGGAAAAATTCCAGCAAAAACCATTGGTTTAACTTCTTCAAAGCCTTTAATTGCATCTGCAGGGTTATTTGCCAAAGTAATAGTATCGCCAACTTTTACTTCTTTAGCATTTTTTATACCTGTTATTAAATAGCCAACATCACCACAACTAATTTCCTTTTTTTCTTCCATCCCGAATTTTAAAATTCCTACTTCCATTGCCTCATAGTCTTCTCCTGTTGCACAAAATCTAATTTTATCTCCTTTTTTAATACAACCATTTAATATTCTATAAT
>JAIBAV010000010.1 GCA_019695015.1 Chitinophagaceae bacterium | reverse complement strand
TCATCAAAGAAAAGTTATTGAAACAATAAGAAAATTTAAACCAGAAATAGTATTGTGCAATGCACCAGAAGATAGGCACCCAGATCATGGAAGAAGCTCCAAATTAGTTAGTGATGCATCTTTTTTAAGCGGTTTAATTAAAATTGTTACAAACGACAATGGTAAATTACAAGAAGCCTGGCGTCCTAAATATGTGTTTCATTATATACAAGATAGATTTTTGCAACCTGATTTTGTAGTAGATATATCTGCACATCAGGCAACAAAAATGCAAGCCATTGCTTGTTATACTACACAATTCTTTAATACAGATTCTGATGAACCTCAAACGTATATTTCTAACCCAGTATTTTTAGAAACTGTTAAAGCAAGGGCAATGATGTTGGGGAAAAGAATTGGTGTAGAGTATGCAGAAGGATTTATATCTGAAAAAGTAATAGGAATAAATTCTTTTGATGCCTTTATTCAAAATGTAACTTAATATTACAATTAATTTGAAAATTGATTTATCATTATAAAAAGTGTATAAGAATATGTCTGCTACCTTAATAACCAATATAAAATTTTTGGTTAATGCAACCGAAACACCAGCCTTATTAAAAGGAAAAGATTTAGCAAATCTGCCTGTTTTAGAAAATGCATATTTAATTATTTCTAACAAAAAAATAGTTGCTTATGGTGTAATGGAAGATTTTTTACATCATACACAAACCATTAAAGAAGTAATAGATGCAGAAGGACAAATGGTTTTACCTTGTTGGTGCGATAGCCACACACATTTAGTATTTGCAGCAAGTAGAGAAAATGAATTTGTAGATAAATTAAAAGGCAAAACCTATGCAGAAATTGCTGCAAGTGGTGGTGGAATTTTAAATTCTGCTAAAAGAATTGCTTACTCTACCGAGCAAGAACTTTTTGACTCTGCTTATAATAGGTTGCATGAATTAATAAAATTAGGCACAGGTGCAATAGAAATTAAAAGTGGTTATGGACTAAGTGTAGAAAGTGAACTTAAAATGCTTCGTGTTATAAAAAAAATGAAAGAAAAATCTCCTATACCAATAAAGGCAACTTTTTTAGGGGCACATACTTATCCACTTAAATTTAAAGAAGATCATAAAGGCTATATTGATTTAATTATTAACGAAATGCTTCCTGCCATTGCTAAAGAAAATTTGGCAGATTATATTGATGTGTTTTGCGAAGAGGGATTTTTTAGTAAAGAAGAAACTATTACCATCTGCAAAGCTGGTATGCAATATGGTTTAAAGCCTAAAATTCATGCAAACCAATTAAACCTAAGTGGTGGCGTACAAGCAGGTGTAGAATTAAATGCCCTTTCAGTAGACCATTTAGAAACAATGAATGATGAAGCAATAAACTTATTAGCTAAATCAAATACAATAGGTACATTATTACCAACAGCAGCTTATTTTTTAAGAATGCCTTTTCAGCCTGCCAGAAAATTAATTGATGCAGGTTGTACCATTGCACTTGCAAGTGATTTTAATCCTGGTTCATCTCCAAGTGGCAATATGAATTTTGTAGTATCTATGAGCTGTATTCAAATGAAAATGCTACCAGAAGAAGCAATTAATGCAGCTACCATTAATGGTGCTGCAGCAATGGAACTGCAAAATGAGGTTGGCAGTATTACTAAAGGAAAAATTGCCAACTTAATTTTCACCAAACCAATTCCATCAATAGCTTATATGCCTTATGCTTTTGGAAGTAATTTAATTGACAAGGTAATGATAAATGGAAGTTTTTATAAATAATAAACCATTTCTAACTTTATTTAGAAAGTATTTCAAACTCAATAATACTACATTGGATTATATGCACTAATCAATTACTTTTGCAAACACCTTAATATAAAATTATTATGCGTTCAATAGCATTTAGAGAAGCATTAAGAGAAGCCATGAGTGAAGAAATGAGAAGAGATGAAAGAGTTTTCTTAATGGGTGAAGAAGTTGCCGAATACAATGGTGCTTATAAAGTTAGCCAAGGTATGCTTGCCGAGTTTGGAGCCAAAAGAGTAATTGATACCCCTATTGCCGAACTTGGTTTTGCAGCAATTGCTGTAGGGGCTGCACAAAATGGTTTAAGACCAATTGTTGAGTTTATGACATGGAACTTTGCAGTGTTACCCCTTGATCAAATTTTTAATACAGCATCTAAAATGTTGGCTATGAGTGGTGGGCAAATTAAATGCCCTATCGTTTTTCGTGGCCCTAATGCAAGTGCAGGCCAGTTAGGTGCACAACATAGCTCTGCCTTTGAAAGTTTATTAGCAAATATTCCAGGTATAAAAGTGGTTTCGCCTAGCAATGGGTATGATGCAAAAGGATTATTAAAACAAGCTATCAGATATGAGGAAGATCCAGTTTGTTTTTTAGAAAGCGAAGTAATGTATGGTGATAAATCTGAAATCCCAGATGAAGAATATTATATTCCACTTGGTAAAGCAGATGTTAAAAAAATTGGGAAAGATGTAACCATTGTATCATTTAATAAAATGATGAAAGTAGCTTTAAATGCCGCTACAGAATTAGAAAAAGAAGGTATTAGTGCCGAAGTAATTGACTTAAGAACTATTCGTCCATTAGACTGGCAAACCATTTTAGAAAGTGTTAAAAAAACCAACCGTTTAGTTATAGTAGAAGAACAATGGCCATTTGCAAGTGTAAGCTCAGAAATAACTTATAGAATTCAAAAAGAAGGATTTGATTATTTAGATGCACCCATAAGAAGAATTACAAGTGCAGATGCACCAATGCACTATGCTCCTAATTTGGTAGAAGCGTATTTACCTAGTGTTGAAAGAACTGTTAAGTTGGTAAAAGAGGTAATGTATTTACAAGCATAATATTTTAGTTGAACTACTTATTTAAAACCTATCACTTTACAAGTTGATAGGTTTTTTATTTTTCTTTTATCCCTAATAATAAAAACATCCAACCAACAATAAAACAAACACCTCCTAAAGGTGTAATAAAAACAACCCATTGTAAACTTTCTAATTGCAAATACTCTTTTAGTGTTAAAAGATAAAGCGAACCACTAAAAAACAAAATTCCTAAAAGGAAAAATATAGAAGCATTTTGTATAAATTTATTTTTGTAATACCTAAATAATATACCAGCTGCAAGCAAAGCAAATACATGATAAAATTGGTAAGTAACACCAGTTTGAAAAGTTTCTACTGCTTTCTCGCTAATTAATTTTTTTAAACCATGTGCTGCAAAAGCCCCTAATGCAACGCTTAATGCACCTAAAAATGCTGCAAGTTTTAATATTGTATTATTCATTTTCTTTTAATTGATTAATTGTTGAAATTAAATTATTGAAATTATAATCAGAGTAGGTAAAATGGTAAGTAGCTTTTTTATAAAAATCAATTCGTGAGGCTAATAGTTCTTTCAAGTAAGGTTCTATATTCTTTTTATTCTTTAACAAAGGTCTGGTTGCTTTCTCTTTCATTAATCTCTCACAAATAATATCTAAAGGCTCATTTAACCAAATTGTAATTCCATGCTTATTCATCCAATTCATATTATTATTAAAACATGGTGTACCACCACCAGTTGCTAAAACCAAATTATTTTTATTTTCAAATTTGCCTAACTCTTCTGTTTCAATTTTTCTAAAATAAAGTTCACCTTGCTCTTCAAAAATGTTGTTTATTTCAACACCAGCCCTTTTTTCAATTATTTGGTCTAAATCATAAAAAGTAAATTTTATTTTATCCGCAATTAGCTTACTTAAATAAGTTTTACCACTGCCCATCATGCCAATTAAAAATATTTTCATTTGTTAATTATACAACTAGTAATTTCTTTTAAAAGAATAAAAATATACATTTAGCTTTAAATTATTAGTACAACCAGTAAACAAGACTACTTTCAAATGTGTACAATTATCATACAATTTGTTCAGATATTCGAATTATTCAAATTGGTAAATTACTAAACAAAAGCTTGTGTATATTTGTTTCAAATAATAGTATGCCACACGAATCTATTTCGGTTTTTGATATGTTTAAAATTGGTGTTGGTCCTTCAAGCAGCCACACACTTGGCCCATGGAAAGCAGCCTTACTTTGTTTAGATACTATAAATCTTAAAATTGGAATTGAAAAAGTAACCAGTGTAACCGTTTTACTTTATGGTTCTTTAGCTAAAACTGGCAAAGGGCATGGTACAGATATTGCTGTTATTTTAGGCTTATGTGGCGAAAATCCTGAAACAATTGATGTAAATAGTATTACACCAACTATTCAAAAAATAAACACAGAAAATATTATTAAACTAGGCGGAAAACAAAACATTCACTTTAATCCTTCAGAGAATATAAAATTCTTGTACAACGAATCTTTGCCTTATCATCCCAATGGAATGACTATAAATGTTTTTACAGAAGAAGGCCAAGTGTTAAGCGAAACTTATTTCTCTATTGGTGGAGGGTTTGTAGAAAAAGAAGGACAGGAAAATGTTAGTTCATCACTAGTAGATTTACCTTTTCCTATCAATACATCAAACGATTTAGAGTATTGGTGTATGAAAACAGGAATGCATATATACGATGTAGTTTTAGAAAATGAAAACACTTGGAGAACAGAAGAAGAAACCAAAAAAAAGCTTCTAAAAATTTGGCACACCATGAGAGATTGTATTTATAGAGGTTGCCATGCTCAAGGTGAATTACCAGGTGGGTTAAAAGTAAAAAGAAGGGCATTTAATTTAAATAAAAAACTAACTGAAGGAAGATCATACAATTCTTACGAAGAATGGCAAAAAGTTATACAACAAGGAGGCATTAGCTTTCAGTATATTTTAGATTGGGTAAGTTGCTTTGCATTGGCAGTAAACGAAGAAAATGCTGGTTTTGGAAGAGTAGTAACAGCACCAACTAATGGTGCAGCAGGCGTTATACCAGCTGTATTGCAATATTATATTACTTTTTGTAATGGAGGAACCGATGAACAAATTATTCGTTTTTTATTAACCTCTGCCGAAGTAGGAAGTATATTTAAAAAAGGTGCCACTATTTCTGCTGCTATGGGAGGCTGCCAGGCAGAAATTGGTGTTTCATCTGCAATGGCTGCAGCTGCATTAACTGAATGTTTAGGAGGTACACAAAAACAAGCATTAATGGCAGCTGAAATTTCAATGGAACATCATTTAGGCTTAACCTGCGACCCCATTGGTGGCCTTGTTCAAGTGCCTTGTATTGAAAGAAATACAATGGGTGCTATTAAAGCCATTACAGCCTCTCAATTAGCATTAAAAAGCACTCCGGAATTTGCTAAAGTAAGTTTAGATAAAGTAATTAAAACAATGTGGGAAACAGCATTAGACATGAGCAGTAAATACAAAGAAACTGCAGATGGTGGTTTAGCTGTAAATGTACCGTTGAGTTTAAGTGAATGTTAGAAAATAACCAACATATTAAACTTGAAAATTCTTTAAAAATTATATCATTAGTTCCCTCTCAAACTGAGTTATTGTATTATTTAGGATTGGAAGAAGAAGTAGTTGGTATTACAAAATTTTGTGTTCACCCTAACCATTGGTTTAAAAGCAAAACAAGAGTAGGCGGAACAAAAAATATTGATTTCAATAAAATAAAACTACTTCAACCTGATTTAATTATAGCCAATAAAGAAGAAAATGTAAAAGAGCAAATTGAAGAATTGCAGCAATATTTTAATGTAATAGTTACCGATGTAAATAATGTAGAAGAATCTTATGAAATGATTAGTACTATTGGAGAACTAACCAATACAGCAACAAAAGCTACTCAATTAATTCAGCAAATAAAGGAATGTTTCTCTCAACTTAAATTAGCATATAAAAATACTGTAAGGCCGAGTGTTTGTTATTTAATTTGGAAAGAACCATATATGACCATTGGTGGAGATACTTTTATCAATGATATTTTAAACTGGGCCGGGTTTAAAAATGTTTTTGAACAAAAAAATAGATACCCACAAATTTCTTTAGAAGAATTAGAAAAACTTCAACCAGATTATATTTTTTTATCTTCAGAACCTTACCCTTTTAAAGAACAACATAAACAAGAGCTTCTAAAAAATCATCCAACTATTCAATCTAAAATTATTTTAGTAGATGGAGAAATGTTTAGTTGGTACGGAAGCAGGCTATTACAATCAAGTAACTATCTTAAAAAATTAATACTTGAACTTCCATAAAAGTAGTGTATAAAGTTGGTATTTTATAGCCTCCAATTACTTTGAATGATGCTTTGCTTTATATTTGCAAACCTCTATTTTTCTGCAAAACAAAAAAAACTAATATGGCAACAAACATTCAACAAATTTTGGGCGACAAAGCCGAGTATCTACTAAACCACACAAGTAAAACTATCGACAAGTCTCAACTACATTTACCAGGTGCTGATTTTGTAGATAGAATATTTATGCAAAGCGATAGAAATGTAAATGTGTTAAAAAGTTTACAATCTATGTACAGTACAGGACGTTTAGCAAATACAGGGTATTTATCTATTTTACCTGTTGACCAAGGTATTGAACATAGTGCTGGTGCTTCTTTTGCAAAAAATCCTATTTATTTTGATCCAGAAAATATTGTAAAATTAGCTATAGAAGGTGGTTGTAATGCTGTTGCTACAACTTATGGCGGATTAGGCTTTTTAGCCAGAAAATATGCTCATAAAATTCCTTTTATTGTTAAAATAAATCATAATGAGTTTTTAACTTATCCAAATAAATTCGATCAGGTAATGTTTGCTTCTCTAAAAGCAAGCCAAAACCTTGGTGCTACAGCAGTAGGGGCAACTATTTATTTTGGAAGCGATGAAAGCACTCGCCAAATACAAGAAGTAAGCAAAGCTTTTGAAATGGCTCACGAACTTGGCATGGCAACCATTTTATGGTGCTACTTACGTAACTCTTCATTTAAAAAAGATGGAGTTGATTATCACGTTAGTGCCGATTTAACTGGGCAAGCAAACCACTTAGGTGTAACTATTCAGGCAGATATTATTAAACAAAAACTACCAGAAAACAATGGTGGTTATAACGCTTTAAACTCTAAAGAAAACCCATACGGCAAAACCGATAAATTAGTTTACTCTAACCTTACTACGGAACATCCAATTGACCTTTGTCGTTATCAGGTGGCAAATTGTTATATGGGCCGTGCTGGTTTAATAAATAGTGGTGGTGCAAGTAGTGGTGCAAGCGATTTAGCAGAAGCAGTAACAACAGCTGTTGTAAACAAACGTGCAGGAGGAATGGGGCTAATTAGTGGAAGAAAAGCGTTTCAAAGACCAATGAAAGAAGGTATTGGAATTTTAAATGCAATACAAGATGTTTATACAGATAGCAGCATAACTATTGCATAAGCAATTGAAAATAAAATTTAATAACCACGTATGTTGTTCTTAAATTGAGTGATAAATAAAGTATTATTCAATAAATTAGCTCCATTCGTGGTTATTTGTTTTTAAAATCATCAATTTCCTTATCTTCACATTATCCAAACTAAAGCTCTTAGAGCAATGAAAAAAGAAAAAGAAGAAGACTTAGATATAAACCTAACTGGCGATGGTGTAACAACTTCATCAAGTAATACAGAAGTTAAAACCAAATGGTACGAAAGACGTAGAAAAGGAATAACTACCGATACATCTGATAAAAAAGAAACTCCAGAAGGTTTATGGAATAAATGCCCTGTTTGTAGCTTTATTCAACCAACTGTGGAATTATGCGATAATAAATTTGTTTGCCCAAAATGTAATTATCATCATAGAATTGGCAGCAAAGAGTATTTTGAATATATTTTTGATGCAGGCACCTACTCTAGACTTTTTGATGAAATAAAAAGTAAAGATTTTTTAGGATTTACCGATTTAAAACCTTACCAAAAAAGATTAGATGAAATTCATGCAAAAACTGATTTAAAAGATAGCATGAGTGTTGCTACAGGTACTGTTAATGGCGAAGGGTTAGTAATTGCATGTATGGATTTTGAATTTATAGGTGGAAGTTTAGGAAGTGTAATGGGAGAGAAATTTTCAAGAGCTGTTGATTATTGTATTGAACACAAATTACCTTATTTAGTAATTTGCAAAAGTGGTGGAGCAAGAATGATGGAAAGTGCTTTTAGCTTATTACAATTAGCCAAAACCAGTGGTAAATTATCCATGCTTAGCGATAATCAACTACCTTATATTTCCTTATTAACCGACCCAACATTTGGAGGCATTTCTGCAAGTTTTGGAATGTTAGGAGATTTGAATATTGCAGAACCCGGTGCTTTAATTGGCTTTGCAGGTCCAAGAGTAATAAAAGAAACAATTAAAAAAGATTTACCAGAAGGTTTTCAAAGAAGTGAATTTTTATTGGAACATGGTTTTTTAGATTTTATTGTGGACAGGAAAAATTTAAAAAATAAATTAGCTCAATTAATAAAACTTTTGAGGAGTTAATTTATGCATTCAATCAACGGTTACAAGTTCCTTTTTCTTATTCTACTATTGCAGATTTTTTCCGCTTCAAATGCTCAATCTTGGATTGACAATTCTGGTAAAAATAGTTTATCCATTGGTGCTTCTTCAGGTGCATCCTTTCCAGTTGCAATACAAGGTTATACAGTAGGCGTTGCAGGAGATGTAGTGCTAAACTATAATACTAAAATTGGTACTGCAAACTTACTATGGGGTTATAATTTTTTATTTAAACCCAAAACAAACAATTACTCTGTAAACTTAATAATGCATTATGCTTATGGTGTAGGTTTTTCAAAAAGATTCTTACCATCTCAAAAATTATTTACTGCAATAGATATAACTTACAACGAAGCAGAAGAAATTATTTCTTTTATGAAAAATCCAAAACATACTGGAATTGGTTTTGGCTTAACAACAGGTTATTCTTTTGCTATGAATAAAAAATCATTATGGAGTGTATCGGCAAATTATCATTATGCCATGTTAAATAATGTAAATTTTAGTAATGCAGGTATAAGATTACACTACTCTCTTCCATTAGTTATAATGAATAAAAAATAAGTTTTGAAGTGTATTTCTACTCGCTTTTTTCTAAATTTTAGTTACTTGTATTTCATTATAATCTTGCTTTATTAATTAAATAATATTAGCTTGTTAAATAGTTTATTAAATGTGAATAAACTCCGATGATTTTGCCCAAAAAACATCCATATAATTAAGGTATTAAGCCTATAAAAGGTTATCTTCGCCAACGCAAAAATTAAATGAAAATCTGCTTTAATTAGAATGGAAGAAAATACAACACAATTCCCCGACCAAACCAATGATAACGATCGTGTAGTGCAGGTAAATATAGAAGAGCAAATGAAAACTGCTTACATAGATTATTCTATGAGTGTAATTGTTGGTAGAGCTTTGCCAGATGTGAGAGATGGTTTTAAACCAGTTCATCGCAGAGTATTATATGCCATGAACGAATTAAGTAACAATTCAGGAAAACCATATAAAAAAAGTGCCAGAATTGTAGGAGAAGTAATGGGTAAATATCACCCTCATGGAGATAGTGCTATTTATGATACCTTAGTTAGAATGGCTCAGGATTTTACCATGAGGCATACCATGGTTGATGGGCAAGGTAATTTTGGTACACAAGATGGAGACCCACCAGCAGCGATGCGTTATACTGAAGTAAGATTGCAAAAATTTGCAGAAGCAATGTTAGAAGACATTGAAAAAGACACAGTAGATTTTCAGTCAAACTTTGATGATAGTTTAGAAGAGCCAACTGTTTTACCAACCAGAATTCCTCAGCTTTTAGTAAATGGTAGCAGTGGTATTGCAGTAGGTATGGCAACTAATATGATGCCTCATAACCTAAGCGAAGTAATAGATGGCTGTATAGCATACATACACAATAAAGATATTACAATTGATGATTTATTGCATTTTGTTAAAGCACCCGACTTTCCAACAGGTGGCATTATTTATGGAATGGAAGGCGTGAAGCAAGGGCTATTAACTGGAAGAGGTAGAGTTGTGCTAAGAGGTAAATGCCATGTTGAAACAAAACAAAGTGGCAGAGAACAAATTATTATTACAGAAGTGCCATACCAAGTTGGATTAGATGCATTAACAGATAAAATAGGACAGCTAGTAAATGATAAAACAATTGAAGGAATTGCCCATGTAAATAATGAAAGCAATAAAAGAGAAGGTATTAGAATTGTTATAGATTTAAAAAGAGATGCAGTAGCCAATATTATAATAAATCAACTTTACAAGTTTACCGAATTACAAACAAGTTTTGGTATTAACAATGTTGCAATCAGCAAAGGCCGACCAAGAATTTTTAATGTAAAAGATTTAATTGTAGAGTTTGTTGACTTTAGAATGGATGTGGTTATTCGCCGTTCTAAGTTTGAACTTAAAAAGGCAGAAGATAGAGCACATTTACTAGAAGGATATTTAAAAGTAATTAATGATAAAGATCATTTAGACTTGGCTATATCCATAATTAGAGGCAGTGCAACACCAGATGAAGCAAAAAAATCATTAATAGAAAGAAGTATAGCAGATAATTGGTATTTACCCGATAACTTATTTGATGAAAAAGCTAAAATTCATTATTTACAGGGTATTGGTTTATCCGAAAAACAAGCTCAGGCAATTTTAGAATTACGATTACAAAGATTAACAGGTTTAGAAAGGGAGAAAATTATAGAAGAGTTTAACGACCTAATGAATACCATTGTGAGATTAAAAGATTTATTAGCAAGTGAAGACTTAAGATATGATTTAATAAAAACAGAATTAGAAGAAGTAAAAGCAAAGTTTGGCGAGCCAAGAAAAAGCGAAATTCAATTTTTGGCAGATGAAGTAAACATGTTAGATTTTATTAAAGAAGAAGATGTTGTAATTACTGTTTCTCATTTGGGTTATATTAAAAGAACTTCCGCAACCGAATATCGTCAACAAAAAAGAGGTGGAAGAGGAGCAATAGGAAGTAAAACAAGAGAAGAGGATTTTGTAGAACACTTATTTGTTGCAAGCACACACGATGTGATGATGTTTTTTACAGAAAAAGGCCGTTGTTATTGGTTAAATGTTTACGAAATACCCGAAGGAGAAAAACAAAGTAAAGGAAGAGCAATTCAAAATTTAATACAAATACCACCAGACGATAAAATTAAAGCCATAATAGATGTTAAAGATTTAGACAAAAAAGAAACTTTACAAAATAGATATGTAGTATTATGTACTAAAAAAGGTATTATTAAAAAAACAGACCTTGAAGATTTTAGCAGGCCACGTACCACAGGTATTAATGCAATTACCATCTTGGAAGGCGATGAATTATTAGAAGCTAAACTAACAGATGGAAATTGCGAAATTATGATGGCTGTTAAAAGTGGAAGAGCTATACGATTTAATGAAGAAAAGGTAAGAGCAACTGGTAGAGGAGCAATTGGTGTTACAGGAATTGAAGTAGATGAAACCAATGATGAAGTAGTTGGTATGATTTGTGTTAATAAAAACGATACAGACAAAACAGTTTTAGTAATTAGCGAAAAAGGATATGGTAAAAGAACAAAACTAACTGATGAAGATGGGGAAGATGTATATAGAATAACTAACAGAGGAGGCAAAGGGGTAAAAACTATTAATGTAACAGAAAAAACCGGAAGATTAGTTGGCATTTTAGATGTAAATGAAAAAGAAGATTTAATTATAACTTGTCAAAGTGGTATTACCTTGCGAACTTCCATTTCAACAATAAAAACGGCAGGAAGAAATACACAAGGTGTAATTTTAATAAGATTAGATGCAGAGGATGCCATTGCAGCTATTTCTAAAATAGAAGAAACAGAAGAAGAAACAACTACAGAAGTAAATGATCAATCAGAAAATAATTCACCAGAAAATACCGATAACTTAAACACTAATATTGAAAACAGTAATTAAAAAAATAACTATGAAAAAAATAATATTACTTGTTGCATGTTCCATTTCATTGGTAATTGCCAATGCACAAGACAAAATGTATAAAAAACTTCAAACCTTATACATTGCAGCTCAATACGAAGAAGCAAAAGCTGAAATTGAAAAAGTAATGGCCAATCCAAAAGCAATAGATAAAGCAGAAACATGGTTGTGGCGTACAAGAATTTATGCCGAAATTTACTTTTCAGAACCGTTAAGAAAATTAAACCCAGGCTGTGGAAATATTGCCTTTGAATCTTTTAAAAAATATGAAGCCTTAGAAAGTAATTATAAAATGTTGGCTAACCCAGAATTGTCAGCTTGGAGATGGAGACCTTTAGATTTAATTTATGTTACTAGTTTTAATTTAGGCCGTAGTTTTTTTGAAGAAAAAAAATGGGATTCTTCTTACAACACCTTTATGAAATCAGTTTACATGGGTGATGTAATTGTGAAAAATAATTTGAGAGAGAATGGAGCAAAAATTGATACAGTATCTGTATTATACGCAGCTTATGCAGCACAAAATGGAAAAATGGAAGCAGAAGCTACAGCCCTATACGAAAAATTTGCTGATTGCAAAATAGGAGGAAAGGATTTTAAAGATGCCTATATGTACATTTTATTATACGCATCTAAAACAAAAGATAAAGCCAAATTCAATAAATATATTGCCATTGCAAAAGAGGTTTATCCAAATGATGATGCTTGGGATGATTATGAAATGGAATTTATTACCAACACCACTACAGTTGAAGAAAGAATTGCCTATTATGATAAAGAAGATGCAGCTGGTACTTTAACTGCAAGAAAATATATGCTTTTTGGCCAATCTTTTAGCGAAGCTACAAAAGGAGAAGAAGCAGAAAAATTAGACAGTTTAACAAAAGTTAGGTACGATAAAAAAGCAGTAGAAGCTTTTAAAAAAGCATATCAAAAAGATAATAAATTAGGCATTGCTGCATACAACGCTGGGTTACTTTATTACAATGAATTTGTTGAATACGATGACAGAATAAGTAACAACAGAAGGGCTTTACAGCAATTAAACTCTAACAAACCAGTTGTAAAAGATCCTAAAAAGAAAGCAGTAGCAGATGCTGAATTTAAAAAACAAACAGATGCTATTAAAAAATTAAATTCAGATTTAGAGAAACCAATTTTAGAAACTTTAGACAGTTGCGTAGTATGGTTAGAAATAGCTTACAATAATTTAAAAAACGGCAATATGGAAGATAGAACAACTTTGAACTGTATAAAAAATTCAGTGAAATGGTTGGCAAATGCTTTTATGTATAAAAGAGAAAAAGTGAAAGGAAAAGATACAAAAGCTTATGATGCTTACGATGCAAAGTATAATGAGTACGATAAATTGTATGAAAAATATTAATTAAAATTTTTCAGTTTAAATAAAAGCCTAAACTATTTGTTTGGGCTTTTTTACTCCTATATTGTACATTTTATGTTTGCTTAAATTTATTTTATATATTGCAATTATGCAACTAGGAACAGTTTATTTAATACCTACAGTTTTATTTGAGGATGAATTACATTGCATACCTGACTATGTTGTAGATACTATTAAAAATTGCGAAATTTTTTTTACTGAAAATGAAAAAACAACCCGACGCTTTTTTAAAAAGCTTTGGAAAGAAATGGTAATAGATAATTACCAGTGGCATACAATTCATAAAACAGAACAAGCAGTTGTAACCACTTTCTTACAACATTTAAAAGATGGAAAAAATGTTGGAATTGTTAGCGAAGCAGGATGTCCTGGCATTGCAGATCCTGGACAAATTTTAGTAGAAGCAGCTCAACAAATTAACGCAATTATTAAACCTTTGGTTGGCCCTTCATCCATTTTACTTGCATTAATGGCTAGTGGAATGAATGGACAATGTTTTAAGTTTAATGGATATTTGCCAATTGATGCAATGGAGAGAAAAAAGAAAATTAAAGCACTTGAAATGGAAAGCTTACAACAAAACTGTACACAAATTTTTATTGAAACGCCGTATAGAAATAATCAACTAATAAACGATGTGTTAAGTATTTGCAATAAGCAAACAAAATTTTGTATTGCAGTTAATATTACAAGTGCTGCAGAAAAAATTTCTACTAAATCAATAGAGTCTTGGAAAAAAAATATTCCAGATATACATAAACAACCTGCTATATATTTGTTGAATGCCTTTTAATGAGATTGGAGAATATTAATTTAAAATACACCATACAAATAAAATAAAAGTGATGCTAAAAAAAATATTAAGTACCTTATTAATTATAGTTGGATTCAAAGCATTTAGTCAAACACCAATACAAATGTCTTCGCAAGTAAATAATTCTTATACCGAAACATTTGCAGATATTGATAATTGGGTATTTAAAACCACATCAGAAGATGGAACATTTACTGCAGGTGTGGGTGCAATGTGTTGGCGTGGTGTAGCAATTAATGCTACAGGAACTATACCCAGTGCACTAAAAATTACACATGCATCTACTTTTTTTCAAATACCACCAACAGGTAATGGAGGCTATAGTAGTGGCGTGTATAAAGGCAATCAAAAGTTAGAGATACTATCTACTGGTACAACTAATAATACTAGTTCTATTGCAATAGATTTTTTTATGGATTTTACCAATGTTAATGCTGGAACCTTAAGTTTTGATTGGGCTTCTATTAATAATTCATCTGGCAACAGAAGTAGTTCTTTAAAAGTGTATGCAACCGTAGATGGGGTAAATTATATTGAAATAACAAACGCTCAGGTTTTAAATTTTACAAACAATACTCCAACAGCAGGTAGTGTTGTAAATGTGCCATTACCTACAATCTTTAATAATTCTGCAACTGCAAGTTTAAGATTTTATTATCATAATGGCACAGGAGGTTCATCTGGCAGCAGGCCAAGATTAAGTATAGATAATGTACATGTTACTGCAGTACCAACAACACCATGCACTGCACCAACTATGCAGCCTACAAACTTTACTTTAGGAGCAGTTACTCATAATTCTATAAATTTTTCTTTTACAAGTGCAGTGCCTGCACCTCATAATTATTTTATATTAATGAGCACTAACAGTACCTTAACAGCATTGCCTGTAAATGGTATTACTTATAATGTTGGCGATGCTTTGGCAGATGCAACAGTAATTGGTATAACTAATAATAATACTTTTACTGCATCCAATTTAGATTTATCAACTACCTATTATTTTTTCTTATTCTCTGTAAATAATTCTTGTACAGGTGGGCCCTTATACCTTACTGTAAACCCACTTAATGGAAGTGCAACAACAACTGCAGGTGCTTTACCTTGTGCTGCACCTACAACACAGCCAACCAATTTATCATTTACTTCTATAACTACCAATAGTATTAAAGGCAGTTTTGTACCTGCAGCAAATACCGATGAGTATTTAATTATTAGAAGTTTATCGCCAACTTTTACAGGTATTTTAAATAATGGTACAACTTATAATGGTGGTAATATTTTAGGAAATGGAATGGTAGTAACAAGAACCGCAGGTAATACTTTTACAGCAAATAATTTAACCAATGGCACAACTTATTATTTTTTTGTTTTTGGATTGAATAATCAAAACTGTACCGGTGGTGCTGCATATAATTCTACTAATCCACTAACTAATAATACTTCAACTGTATCCTTACCTCCATGTGTTACACCTACCAATCAACCTTCACAATTACAATTATCTGCATCTAACCATTATGTAAATGGTTACTTTGTAGCAGCTCCATCTGCAGATGGTTATTTGATAGTAAGAACAGCTATTGCAACTTTAAGTGTAACACCTCAAAATGGTATAAATTATAATGCTGGCGATGGTTTAGGAAATGGAACCATTATTCAAAACAATGCATCAACAGCATTTATAGATATTAATTTACAACCCTCTACAACTTATTATTATCATGTTTTTGCAAAAAATAGTGTATGTAATGGAAATATAAATTATTTAAGTGTAAACCCTCTTACAGGTAATACTTCAACAACTGCCATTGCAGTAAATAATTGGTATTATGGAAACTTACATTCTCACTCTTCACATTCAGATGGCAACCAAGATAATTTATCATTAACCCCAATTGATGATTATGCTTATGCAAAAAATTCATTGTGTATGGATTTTCTAGGAATATCAGATCATAACCATGCATCTGCAGGAATGAGTATTAGTAATTGGCAGCCAGGATTAAATGCTGCAAGTGCAGCAACTACTTCCAACTTTTTGGCTTTGTATGGAATGGAGTGGGGAGTTATTAGTAATGGTGGCCATGTTTTGGTTTATGGCTCTAATCAATTAATAGGATGGGAGACCAATAACTACAATATATATGTACCTAAAAGTGATTATTTAGGAACGCCTGAAACCACTGGTACAACAGGTTTGTTTAGAGCTATTAATAATTTGGGTGGTAATACATTTGCAACATTTGCACACCCTTCATTTTCTGATTATAATGGTATAGCAAATATTTCGTATAGTGCAACAGCCGATAGTGCATTGGTTGGTAGTGCTGTTGCTAGTGGTATTGCTTATAGTACTAATACTACTTATTCCAATCCACCAAGTTCATTTGGTTATATTGATTTTTACAATAGAATGTTAAGTAAAGGGTATCATATTGGCCCAACAATGGATCATGATAACCACTACACTAATTTTGGAAGAAGTAATAACAACAGATTAGTAGTAGTAGCACCAAGCATTTCAAGCAATGATTTTTATTCAGCAATGCGTAATAGAAATTTTTATGCATCGGAAGATTGTGATACAAGAGTTGTATTTACATTAAACAACAAAAAAATGGGAAGTATTTTAAAAGATACTGTAGCACCTGCAATTTCTGTTTATGCTTACGACCCTACCAATCCTGGTTTTACACCAACAATAAAATTAATGTTTGGTATTGCAGGTAGCGGAGTTAATCCAATTCAAATTTATTCATCTAATAGTTCTACATTAAATTATTCAGATTATGAATTACCAATTGGTTCAAATGCTTATTATTATGCAGATATTCAAATAGCTGGTAACAGAACAATTACTGCACCAATTTGGTTTACTAAAGAAGCTTTATTGCCTATTACACTGTTAAGTTTTAATGCCTATTTGAATAAAGAATTTAATGTAGTAAATTTAAACTGGCAAACAACTAACGAGATAAGTAATAATTATTTTATTCTTGAAAAATCAAATAATGGGGTTGAGTTTTTTAGATTAGATAGTGTGAAAGCAAAAAATACTTCTGGCATTAATAATTATGCAATTGTAGATAAGCAACCTTTTGATAACATTACTTATTATCGTTTAAAACAGGTTGATATGGATGGCAAATACTCTTATTCTAAAATTATTGCTGTACAATTAAATAATCTGTTGAATGAATTTACAATTCAACCAAATCCAATTTATAACCAAGCTAGCGTAAAAATTAAATCTTATAAAAAAGAAAATACAATTTTAAAAATTATGGATATGCAGGGTAGGGTTGTATTACAGCAATTATTGCAATTAAATATTGGAACGCAGCAAATAAATATTAACTGTAATAGTTTGCAAAAAGGATTATACAATGCAACACTATTTTTGAATAATCAAATAATAACCAGAAAAGTGGTGAAGCTATAATAGTAAGATATAGTAGTTACTTACTTGGTTTTAAATCAATTAATTTAAGTTGTAATATTTTTTCACCATTCCATTCATTTTGGTCAATGGTATAAACAATATCCACTTGGTTATTTTGTTCTAGAATAGAAAATTTATTTGCCATATTAAAGCCAATACCATTTAAAATAATATTGTTTTGTTTTACTGAAATTTTTAAATGTTGTTCTTTTACAATTTTAGAAAAGCCCGTATCTATTACATTTCTAGAGATAAAAACAGGCCGCATATTATTTGGTCCAAAAGGCTCCATTTGCATAATAATATTATAAAATGTTGTGGTTATTTCATCAAATGCAAGTTCTGCATCAATGATAATTTCAGGTATTAATAAATCTGGCGATATTGTGTTTGATACCACAGTTTCAAAAGCATTAGTAAAATTTTCTAACTGTTCCGGTAAAAGGCTTAAACCTGCAGCAGCAAAGTGTCCACCATAATTTGTAAGATAGTTTTTACAAGAATAAATTGCATCGTACAAATTATAACCAACAACACTTCTAGCACTTCCTGTAATTAAATTGCCACTTTTTGTAAGTACAATAGTTGGTTTGTAATAAGTTTCAATCAGCCTGCTAGCAACAATACCTACTACACCTTTATGCCAGGTTTCGTTGTAAACAACTGTTGTTTTTTTATTAATTAAAGTAGGATTATTTTTTATTAAATTAAGTGCTTGTTCCGTAATACTGCTATCTGCTTCCTTTCTTTCTTTATTATCTACATGAAGCATCTCGGCATATTCAAGAGCTTTTGCTACATTGGTTTCTATAAATAATTGAACAGCTTTTTTTGCATCATCCATTCGGCCTGCAGCATTAATACGAGGAGCTACAATGAAAACTAAATTATTTATTGATATACTTTTTTCTAATGCAGCTAAACTTATTAAAGCCTTAATACCAATATTAGGATTTTCATTTACTTTCTTAACTCCAAAATAGGCAAGTGTTCTGTTTTCGCCTGTTATTGGAACAATATCTGCGGCTATAGCTATAGCAACCAAATCAACAAACTGCAAATAACTATCCTTACTTAAATTTAGTTTTTCAGCAATTGCCTGCATAAGCTTAAAGCCAACACCACAGCCACATAATTCTTTAAATGGGTAGTTACAATCTTTTTGTTTAGCATTTAAAATAGCAATAGCATTAGGTAAAATCTTATCTGGCATGTGATGGTCGCAAACAATAAAGTCTAAATGTAGGGTTGCTGCATAATTTATTAAGTCAACACTTTTTATGCCACAGTCTAAAGTAATAATTAACGAAAAATTATTTTCAGCAGCAAAGTCAATACCTGCTTTACTTACACCATATCCTTCTTTATAACGATGTGGAATGTAATAATCTACAAACGGATGTTGAGCCTTTAAAAAGCTGTACATACAGGCAACACTTGTTGTCCCATCAACATCATAATCGCCATAAACTAAAATTTTTTCTTTCTTATTAATAGCATCTATTATTCTCTGTGTTGCTTTGTCCATGTCCTTCATCAACCATGGGCTATGCAATTGTTCTAAAGTGGGTCTAAAAAAATCTTTTGCTTTAGTATAATTATCAATACCTCTACTAACTAAAATTTTACAAATGGTTTTATTAATTTTTAGTTCTTTTTGTAAAGTCTCTGCTAAGGCTTTATCATATTCTACTATTTTCCAATTTTTTTGCATGATAAAAAAATTCTAAAATTCCCTATCTGTTGTATATCTCACAAGTTCCTCTAAAGCATTTCTGGTTTCAGATTCAGGAAAGCTATACAAAATACTTAAGGCCTCATCTCTAAATAAATTCATTTTTTCTGTTGCATATTCAATGCCTTTATGTATTTTGACTTGTTCTATTACATAATTTACTTTCTCTTTTTCTTTATTTTTATTTTTGATAATATAA
>JAIBAV010000087.1 GCA_019695015.1 Chitinophagaceae bacterium | reverse complement strand
TTAATAGTAGTTAACTATTTTATAAAACTGCCGATAAATTAACGGCAGTTTTTTTATTGTTTTTTTTTAAAACTAATTTTTAAAATTATAATTTTAGCAACTTATATAAAATTATGGCAGTAAAAACTTTTTTGCTTTTAATGGCTTGCTTTTTAGCAGGAGCATTAACACCAATACAGGCTGGGTTTAACTTTAGGTTAGCAAAGGCAGTTAATAATACTATAAGTGCAGCTTTAATTTCTTTTTTAGTTGGCACTGTAATTTTATTGGCTTATTTAGCTTTCACCAAACAATTAAAACTTGATTTAGTTACAGTTGCCAAAACTGAACCTTTTTGGGTTTGGTTAGGCGGTGTAATTGGAGCTTTTTTTGTTGTTACATTAACCTTTGTAGTTCCAAAAGTTGGGGCATCATTATCTTTTAGTTTAATCATTGCAGGGCAATTAATTATTTCAATAATTATTGATCATTATGGATTATTAGGTGTGCCTGTAACCCCAATAAATATGAAAAGAATTGCTGGTATTTTATTATTAGCTCTTGCAATTTGGCTAATAAAAGAAAAGAATGTTTAATTTTTTTTGTGAAAGAAAAATAAATCACAGTGTAACTTTTGTTGTATAAATAATAGCAAGTTTTTTAGCGTACTATCCTTTCCAAATTGGAATTTTAATAAAACTATCATTGTGCCATTTTATTTGTAATGGTTTTCCAGCATCTTTTATTGTTTCTTCAGATACAGGTTTACCTGAACCATAATTTATTATTTCAAAAGGATGTTTGTTAATGTTTAGCAATATAACAAGCCTGCTACCTTTGTTAATTTTCTTACTTACAAAACGGGTGTTGTTAAAAGGAATATTTTCTTTTTTGTTTGGTTGTAGTAGTTGTCGTTTAGAATTGTCTTTTGCAAAACTTGCTCTACCAACATATCTTGTTAGAAAAAAATATTTACCATTTTCCATTTTTTCATAAAGTGCCATTGAAACGTCCATATCTTTTTTATTTATACTTACCCAAAGATTTCCTGAAAAAGAGCCATTAACAATATATTCTTTTTGAAAAATATCAGTTGTAAAAACTAATCCATTGCTTGCATCAAGTGTGTCAAAAATAATTTCAGGAGTATAATAATTATTTTGATTCTCTCTGTCGTTAAAGTCAACAGTTTGTTTTTGAAATTCTTTTTTTTGGGGCTTGGTTAATGTTAGTCTTGTTTTATTTAGATAGAAAGTTAAAGTGTCGTTGTTAATTTTATCAAGTGTTGAACTATGTTTCCATTCGTTTGTTCCCATTACTTGATAGTTTACTCTGTCTTTCAATAGTGCAGGCTTTGGTTTGCCTTTAAGTACATAATCAAGCCAATCGTAAGCCAAATTCATCATATTAATATTGGCAATACTATCAATTTCATAACCCATTAAGTTTTTAGCAGGTTTGCGTTGTGCACCCCAATGATCATAAGGGCCAATTACAAAATAATGATTTGCATTTTTATTGTATTTATTATGTAGTTTGAAATATTGAATAGCTCCTATTTGAGAACCATCATAATACCCTGTTGTTGATAAAACAGGAATATTGATTTTAGCATATTCGACTGATGTTGGTACCATTGATTGCCAATAACTATCATAAGCAGGGTGCTTTAACCAATTTTGGAAAATTGGATTTTTATAACCTGCTAAACTGTCCATTTTATTGAATGCTACACCACTATTGTAATAGTCAAAAGGTAAACTTCTGGGAAGAAGTTTGCTTTTATAAATATTGTCATTACTCCAACTTAATATATGAGATAATGGAACATTATTTTCCATTGGAAAATCATAACCAGGCATTACAGCAACTTGTGGTACAATAGTTTTCAAAGCTGAATGAATTTTTTTAGCAATAGCCCACTGAGAAAATCCAGTGTAGCTTCCACCAAACATTCCAACACTTCCATTACACCAACTTTGTTTACTTATCCAATCAATAATGTCGTAAACATCTGTTCCTTCATTTACAAATGGTATGTAATTTTTCAAGTTAGTTTTAATGCCCCGAGCATAAGCTACTATGCCTACATAATCTTTATCTGCAGAACGTATTCCAAAAATTTTATCACCTGCTCCTTGATAATAAGTTGTATAAAATAAAATTGCAGGTAATGGATTAACATTTGTTTTTTTACGAACTATTATTGCGGAAATGTCAATGCCACTTTTTGTAGGAATTAATATGCTGTCTTGAGTTATGTATAAACTATCTGTAGAGGTGGTTTGTTGAGCAAAAACTGTTGTAAAACTTGTCAGTAAAATACTTATTGTACTGATTAAATATTTCATACTTATTTTCCTGTTTTGGAAGTTCATTCTTGTAGTGTACTATTTTTATTTAAAAGTAATGTTTTACAATCTGATACTTGATAATAGAATGGGATGTAAAACTAAAATTTATTAGAAGAATAAAAGATGAATTTTGCACAAAAAACCAATCAAAACCGTTAAGCCCTGCTTTTGCAAATATGTTTGTTGGCGGTAGTTTTTTGTTTCTTGTACTTGCATCATGTCTGTTTTTTCAATAAGTCAAAGCAGTAGCTGTAATTACTTTTAGCAATCTTATAATTTTTTAAATTCCATTTTCTCCATATCAGCATTAAAATAAATGTAAAGCTTATCACTTTGCCTCTCATAAGACGAAGTTGCATGTATTGCATCCCAAAATTTGTCACCCCAATTTGGTTCACCAATTTTTGTTCCACCAAAACTTAATGTTTTCATTTTGTTGTCCTTCAACAATTCGTATTCTCCGCTAACAGAATTCGTCACAGTGTGTCCACTTATATTTCCTTGGATTCTGTTGTCAGACAACTCAAGAATAATTGAACGAGAAATATTTGATGGTTCGGATTCAATAGTTCCAGTCGTTAAGTTGTAATATTTAACCAGTTTCCATTTACCGTTTAAAGAGTCAGATGTAGTGGTTGTGTTATCCTTGTTACAGGCAGTCAAACTAAAAAGCAGAATTAAAATGTAATTTATTTTACTTTTCATTGTTTTGGAATTTATTATATTAGTTTAAAGTAATGTAATTATTGTTCCCCGTTGTAAAGTTAAATGGTTACGATAAAATTACCGCCAACACAGGGCTTTATGCAGGTTGAAGTGCTTACTACCAGTCTTCTTTATTAGGTGCTTTCATGAAATTTATCAATGACGAAATAATTGAAACTATTTCTGAGTCTACTGTGACAAAATAATTTTTCGTATTTCTTACTCTGTCTTTTCCAAAATCCTCAATTGCTTCTTCTACAGTTGAACCTGTAGAATACCGAGTACCACCTACATAATATTTTAGAGTGAAATTTGTAATTTCATATTTGAACCTATTGTCCTTTATGTATATTTTTATAGTGTGCCAAACATTTACCTTCAGTTCAGATATAAATGAATTCTGCCAATTAGTTTCAAAAAAACCTTTTCCAATTACTTCTCCATTCTCTTTGTCGTCCAATTGTATTACATCTTTTGCAGACTTATATTGTTCAATAAACCACTTTTTCACTTTAGAGTAAAGTTTGACTTTATCAGTACTATCTACAATTACAACATCTGTGTAAATTACTTTACCTTCTTTTATAGGAAGAATATCGAATAGTTTTTCATTTTGCCCAAATGATGGAATTGTCAATATCAGAAAAATACTCAATAAAGTTTTACACATAAGATAGGTCAGTTTATATTTCTATGAACCCATATTTCCGACAACTCCGTAAGTTTTTGGAAGTGGCTTACAAAACTTGTTTTGATAAGGCATGGGAGCAATCACTTTTAATCTCTGCTATTTTTCAAACAAGGTGTAAGGCTAAATTAGCAAAAAAGTATTTGTGAAGCAACATTTTGCTTCAAACGAATGAGAGTGGTATTATGTCTTATGGTTTGTGTATTACAGCAGTTGACAATTTCTGAAAACTTCACAGTTAACCTGCACTAAAAATTTTTTGTTGCAATACCTCTAAAATTGGCACTAACCACCCAATTGATTTGAGCCATTATTATAGTGCGTATTTTATTCATTGTCAAATAATTCAGCTGGATTAATTTTGAATTGCAGCATCTTTGAAGTGACTCTTCCACCATCACCACCTTTTCTTTGCATTGTAATACGCCCTATTTTAAAATTCCCTCTAGTTGTAATTTCAATTTCTCCATTCCCGAAATAGTTCATACAATAATTCATTGGTTTAAGTATCCATCTTGCGTTTTTCTCTACTTTTTGAGCTACTAACATCCATTCTGCTGCAAACTTACCTTGTCCTTTCAATATATCAGAAACGATTAACGATTGATTTTTCTTTAACCATTTTAAAATTACTATCTGTTCAGTTTCAGAAAATTCATTTGCAAACATTCTTCTTTTGTCTTTGGGCTTTTTGATTGTAGGTTTTTCTTCGCCTGAATATCTCTTTAGTATTGAAGCGACTTGTATAGGTATATTCCACATTTCAGTGTATTTATCAACCCATCGCTTATCAATTTGATTAAATCCTTTAGGATTACTAACCAATTTCACCTGTAAATTTTCAACATCTATTGCTTTTTTGAGTTTTATGGTTATTTGTACTTGAACGTCTGCTTTGTAACCAGAGATTTTTACAGCTTCTACATACTCAATTTCTGAAAGTTGGTATTTCATTAATGATAACCATACTTGAGCATCTTTATCTTTTTTCCAATCGTTAAACTTTTCAACTATATCATCTTCATTTCTAAAACCATCTTTGGCTGTTTGAGAACCTCTTTCTACTAAATTCATATTATATTGCTGTAAATAAGTTATTCATTGTATGTTCCTTTAATCTTTCTTCTGCTATTTCAACATATTCTTTTGATATTTCAGAACCAATCCACTTTCGTTTTAATAAATGTGCAAGTTTAGCTGTAGTACCACTTCCCATAAAAGGGTCATAAACTAAGTCATTCTCATTTGTCCATGTATTAATTTGGTCAGCAACAAGTTTTTCAGGAAAAATAGCAGGATGATTATATGCGATTTTATCTTTTGTAGATATGCCTCCACCTATTGAATAAAAGAAAACATTACCAATTTTCTTTTCAGTTGTTCTTTCTACTTTTTCATAGTCAAGAGTACCATTTTGTCCTCTATTTTTCATGTTAGAAAGTCCTTGATATTTTGTAGGCACTGTTATTGGATTAAATGTTTTTGGGCTACCTTTTGAAAAAGCAAACATGTATTCAAAATGTTGATGATACCTGTTCCCAGTTTGAGGCATAGGATTATTTTTATAATATATCATAGTATCATGTAGTCTAAAACCAATTTCTTTAAAATATAATGCTTGTTTAAAAGATGTTCCAGTTTCGCTTCCATCAATTGTTGAGTCAGCCACAACCCAAATAATTACTCCTCCTTGCTTTATAATACGAAATAATTCTTTTGCAATTTTTTCAAATTCAAATTGATATCCATTGTAATTTCGTATTTCATCATAAGGGGGTGATGTGATTACAAAGTCAACATAGTTGTCAGGCATATTACTCATTGTAATTAAACAATTTTCATTATATATTTTTTCAAGTTGCATATTGCGAATTTAACCAAATTCCTATCAAAAATCTATGATGTTTTGTTCTTTCTAATATGCACTATATAGTTCTATGTATTTGCAAATTGCCTTACAAAACTTGTTTTGATAAGGTATGTGAGCAATCACTTTTAATCCCTGCTATTTTTCAAACACGGTGTAAGGCTAAATTAGCAAAAAAGTATTTGTGAAGCAACATTTTGCATTTAATGAATGAGTGGTATTACATATTATGGTTTG
>JAIBAV010000050.1 GCA_019695015.1 Chitinophagaceae bacterium | reverse complement strand
TACCTACCTTTGCAGCCCGTTTAAAAAAACAACGGGATTTTTATTATGAAATTTTTTATAAAACAATTAAACGCAGATGCTCAAGAAACTGCAGGAGTTGAAGAAACTACTGAAGTTGCTGCGACAACAAACAATCTTGTAGTAGAAGAAACAATTGCACACGACGATTTTGATTGGAGTGTTGACAAAAGAAATGTTGCTGTTTACAGCAAAGAAGAAAAAGAAAAGTACGATAATGTGTACGAAGGTACTTTCGTAAAGATTGAAGATGGCGAAATTTTAAATGGCGATGTGGTTGGCTTAACTAAAACCGATGTTGTTGTAAATATTGGTTTTAAAAGCGATGGATTAATTTCTTTAAACGAATTTCGTGATGTACAAGGTTTAAAAATTGGCGATTCTGTTGAGGTAATGGTTGTAGAGAAAGAAGACAGAAACGGCAATTTACATTTAAGCCGTAAAAGTGCAAGAATCTTCCGTGCTTGGGAACGTATTATGGAAGTTCATAAAACTGGTGAAGTTGTTAAAGGCTTAGTAACCAGCAAAACAAAAGGCGGATTAATTGTAGATGTTTTTGGTATGGAAACCTTCTTACCAGGCTCTCAAATTGATGTTAAACCAGTTACCGATTATGACCAATTTGTTGGCAAAACAATGGAATTTAAAGTGGTAAAAATTAATGAAAACATCAAAAATGCCGTAGTATCTCACAAAGCATTAATAGAAAGCGATATTGAAGCACAACGTGCAGAAATAATTGGCAAATTAGAAAAAGGCCAAGTATTAGAAGGCACTGTAAAAAATATTACAGACTTTGGTGCCTTTATGGATTTAGGTGGTTTAGATGGCTTATTATACATAACAGATATTTCTTGGGGTCGTATTTCACATCCTTCAGAAGTATTGAAAATGGATCAGAAAATAAATGTGGTTGTATTAGACTTTGATGATGATAAAAAACGTATCAGCCTTGGTTTAAAACAATTAACTCCACACCCTTGGGATGTTTTACCTGAAGGTTTAACAGAAGGAAATATTGTAAAAGGAAAAGTGGTAAATATTGAAGATTATGGTGCTTTCTTAGAAATTCAACCAGGTGTAGAAGGTTTAGTACACGTTAGCGAAATTACTTGGGCTAATACTCCAATTAATGCAAAAGAGTTCTTTAAACTGAACGATGAGCATGAAGCTAAAGTGGTTACATTAGATAAAGAAAATAGAAAAATGAGTTTATCTATTAAACAAATGACTGATGACCCTTGGAGCACAATTGAAAATAAATACCCAGAAAGCAGTAAACATAAAGGTTTAGTTAAAAACATTACTCCTTATGGTGTTTTTGTTGAATTAGAAACTGGAATTGGTGGTATGATTCATATTAGCGATTTAAGTTGGTTAAAAAGATTAAATCACCCTAGCGATTTTACTAAAGTTGGAGAACAAATAGATATTATTGTTTTAAGTATCGATAAAGAAAATCGTAAGTTACAATTAGGCCATAAGCAATTAGAAGAAGATCCTTGGGCTGCATTACAAGAAACTTTTGCAATTGGTAGCATTCACGAAGGATTAGTTACTAGAAGAGATGATAAAGGTGCTTTAGTTCAATTACCTTATGGTTTAGAAGGATTTGCTCCTAACCGTCATACTTTTAAAGAAGATGGCAAACAAGTGCAGGCTGATGAAACTACACAATTTATGGTTATTGAATTTGATGGTAATGAAAAAAGAATTTTAGTAAGCCATACTCGTATTTGGGAACAATTAAAAGCAGAAGAGGTAGAAGCAGAAAAGAAAGAAGCAAAAGTACAAGCTGAACAAACTAAAAAAGCCGTAAAAGCTGTTCAATCTAAAGTTGAAAAAGCTACTTTAGGAGATTTAGGTGCTTTAGCTGATATTAAAGCTAAACTTGATGAAGCAAAAGACAAGTAAATAATTTTAGATATACTTTCTTCAACAGCCCCTTGCATTATTGGGGCTGTTTTTTTTATATATTTGAATGAATACTTTACATTAAAAAAAGAATGCCGAAATATATTTCATTATTGAGAGGAATAAATGTAAGTGGCCAAAAGATTATTAAAATGAATGAATTGGTTGCACTATACAATGATGTAGGTTTTAATAATGTAACTGCCTATATTCAAAGTGGTAATGTAGTTTTTTCAACTACTAAAACTGCTACCCAAAAACTAGCCACCAGAATTGAAGAGAAAATAAAACAACATTATTCATTTGAAGTTTCTGTATTGGTTTTAGAGTTATTGACTTTTAAAAGTATTGTTGAGCACAACCCCTATTCTATTGCAACTGATAAAGATAGTAAGCAATTGTATATAACATTTTTGTACAAACCTTCCGTAGTTACAACTATTGATGCATTAGATAAAATAAAACTACCAAACGAAGAAGTTACGATTGCTAATAATGCGGTGTACTTTTATTTTGCACAAGGTTATGGTAAAACAAAAATGAACAATAATTTTATTGAACAAAAATTGAAAGTAATAGCTACAACTCGTAATTGGAAAACCTGCTTACAACTTTTAAAAATTGCCAATACAATTCAACCATGAAAATTTTTATTGTAGATTTTTCGCCAAATAATAATTTCTTACTTCATTTTCAAAAAGAAGGCCTTCATTATACTATTGAAAAAAATGATGGAGGCAATGCGTACAAAACTGTTGCCACAGAACTCCCTGAAAAAATATTTGTAAATTTTGCAAGCAAACCAAGCCATTGCATACAAACTATAAAAGCAATTTTAAACAGAAAAACTACATCAAAAATTGAAATATTTTTTGTAGATGGAGATGAAAAAAACAACGAAAAAGTTAAGGAGCTAGGTACATCAATTACATACCATCAAATCAAAAACTATATTTAAAGTTGTAAAATGAATGCTTGTATTATATACCAAGCAACAAATATTTTATTTTACTTGAGTAGCATATTTTTAATAGATGAATAATACTAAGAAAGCTGTTTTTAATTGGAGTGGTGGAAAAGATTCTGCTTTAGCACTACAAAAAGTTTTAGCAAATAACGATTATGAAGTTATAGCACTTTTAACCACTATCACTACAGGTACAAATAAATCTTCGGTACATGCTATACCATTGCATTTATTACAACAACAAGCAAAAAGTATAGGTATTAAATTATATGTTATTGAGGTAAATAATGACTTAAGTAATTACATTACCGAAATAAGCAAGGCCGTTGAAATATTTAAACAGCAACAAGTAACTCATTTTATTTTTGGCGATTTATCCAGTTCAAACATATTCAACTACACGAAGAAAATTTTTAACCCACTTAAGATTGAAGTGGTAGAACCACTTTATAACAAAACTTCTGAAGAAGTTATGGAAGATTTTTTATCCTCCGGTATTAAAGCAAAAATTATTGTGGCCAACTACGATATTTTTAGTAAAGATATTATAGGTGCAGATTTAAACTCAGCTTGTGTAAACACCATGCCTAAAGGTATTGATATTTGTGGAGAGCAAGGTGAATACCACAGTTTTGTTTACGAAGGAAGTATTTTTAAAACAGCAATTAAGTATAAAATTAAAGCCACTAAAAAAGTGGCTTACAATATTAAATTAGATAACAATAAAATAAAAACTTTTACTTATTGGCAAGCAATAATGGAATAAATTAAACAGCAAAACTTTCTCCGCAACCACAGCTCCTGCTTGCATTAGGATTACTAAAATAAAACCCTTTTCCATTTAACCCATCACTAAAGTCTAATTCAGTATTTACTAAGTATAAAAAGCTTTTAAGGTCGGTAACAATTTTAATTCCATCATTTTCAAAAACCTGGTCCATAGGTTTTACCTCATTATCAAAATCTAACTTATAGCTTAAGCCACTACAGCCACCACCAACTACTCCTACTCTTAAGAAATAAGATGAATCATTAGCAACACCAGCCTCTTCCATTAGTTTTGCAACTTTAGCTCTAGCTTTATCACTTATGTAAATACTATTTTCATTAGTAGATATCATAAAATTAGTGTACTCCTTTTTGCTCAAAAGTTAATTCTTCTAAGCCATTTTTTTGACGATAATCATTAATTGCAGCTTTAATTGCATCTTCTGCTAATACAGAACAATGAATTTTCACAGGTGGTAAATTCAATTCTTCCACAATATCCATATTATCTATTTTTACTGCTTCATCTACCGATTTTCCTTTTAACCATTCTGTTGCTAATGAGGAGGATGCAATAGCTGAGCCGCAACCAAATGTTTTAAATTTTGCATCTTTAATTAATCCTGTTGCATCATCCACTTCAATTTGTAAACGCATTACATCTCCACATTCTGGTGCACCTACTAAACCTGTTCCTACACTTTTACTACTTTTATCTAAAGTGCCAACATTTTTAGGGTTACTATAGTGGTCTATTACTTTATCTGAATATGCCATATAATTGATATTTTTAAATTACGATTATAAAAAATTTTTAGTTTCTCTGCTCTAATTTATTTTGTTAAAAACACAATACTATTTTGTTTTAGTGGTGTGCCCATTCTACAGTATCCAAATCTATACCTTCTTTAAACATTTCCCATAACGGACTCATTTCTCTCAGCTTCAACACAGTATTTCTCACTGCTTCAATGGTATAATCTATTTCTTCTTCTGTTGTAAATCTGCTTAATCCAAAACGTAGAGAGCTGTGGGCTAAATCATCGCCTAAGCCTAAAGCTTTTAACACATAACTTGGTTCAAGAGATGCAGAAGTGCAGGCAGAACCTGAACTTACTGCAATATTTTTATTAAAGCCCATCATTAATCCTTCTCCTTCTACATACTTAAAAGAAATATTACTAACATGTGGTAATCGATGTTCTTTATTTCCGTTTAAATAAGATTCTTCTAATTCCAATAAGGCATTTTCTAATTTATCTCTTAATACTACTATATGTTTGGTATCTTTCTCCATATCTAATCTTGCAATTTCGCAGGCTTTACCAAAACCTACAATTCCTGGTACATTTAACGTGCCACTTCTCATACCTCTTTCATGGCCTCCACCATCCATTTGTGCAGTTACTTTTACTCTAGGATTTTTTCTTCTAACATATAAAGCACCAATACCTTTTGGGCCATACATTTTATGGCTGCTGAATGCCATTAAATCTATACCATCTTTTATTACATCAACAGGTATTTTACCAACTGCTTGTGTAGCATCTGTAAAAAATAAAATGCCATGTTTTTTGGCTATTGCAGCAATTTCTTTTATAGGTTGTACAACACCAATTTCATTGTTAGCATACATAATTGCAATTAAAACAGTAGTTGGTTTAATTGCAGCTTCTAATAATGTAAGGTCTATTAACCCATCTCCATTTACTTCTAAATAGGTTACCTCACCTCCTACTTTTTCAATATGTTTACAAGTATCTAATACTGCTTTATGTTCAGTGGTAACTGTTATAATATGGTTGCCTTTACTTGCATACATTTCAAACACACCTTTAATGGCTAAATTATCTGCTTCGGTAGCACCACTTGTAAAAATTATTTCCTTAGCATCTGCACCTACTAATTTTGCTACTTGCTCCCTTGCATAATCCACAGCTTCTTCTGCCTCCCATCCAAATTGGTGGTTTCTGCTGGCTGCATTACCAAAATGTTGTGTAAAAAAAGGCAGCATAGCTTCTAACACTCTTGGATCCATTGGAGTGGTAGCATTATTATCTAAATAAATTGGCAACTTCAACATATCTTGCATTTAAAAAATTTAAAAAAATATGCCACAAATGTACTATTTTTTAGGCTTCTTTTTAAGAGATAACAGCTTTATGAATTTCAATTTCCATATATCA
>JAIBAV010000140.1 GCA_019695015.1 Chitinophagaceae bacterium | reverse complement strand
TTTAATATTTTTATATACTCTTTTGAATTTTGGTTATTACCTTGCTCTAAATAATGAATAGCTTTAGTACAATAATGTAAAGCATCTTCATACATTTCCTTATTAAAACTTAAGGTTGCCAAATTGCCATATATAATACTATAAACAGCAGAATTTGTACTGTTGTTTTTCTCCAGAATTGTAAGTATGTTTTGATATAAAACTTTAGCTTGATTGGCACCATTTGTTTTTTCTGCCAATAATGCAATATTGTTGATTAAGTAATAAAAATTTACAGTATTTGTTAAGTTATTATCTAAATAAATTTTAAGAGCAGCCAGTAACATTTTATCTGCTTCTTCGTACCGTGCCTGATATAAGTGAACAACGCCTAAGTTTATTAAACTTAATGCATATTCTGGATGTTTAATACCTAAAATCTTTTCTCTAATTTGTAACGATTGGGTTAAATGATTTTCAGCATCTGCATATTTACCCATTTCTAAATATGTTATACCAATATTAGAGTGTAAAGATGCTTGTAGTCTAGTATATTGAATATTGTAATTGGTTGTTTGAATTTTTTCTAGAAGTTGAATACCATCTTTTAAATTCTCTATACTTTTTTTACTATCACCTGTTTTGTTGTACCATAGCCCGTAACTTTCTTTTGCATTTGCAATGGTTGGATATTCTTTACCATGTACTTTTATAGTCATATTATAGCCTTCATCTAAATGTTCTTTGGCGGCTGCCAAATAATTTAATTGTATTTCGGCACCTGCTAAAACAATTAAAATTTCTGCATTTGTTGCATTTACTCTGCCATTTTTTTTAGTATAAACTTTTAACAAGTTTTCAAGTATATCTTTAGTTTCAATTAGTTTACCAGCTTGATAAATAACATAAGCTTTACTGTGTAGTATAGAGTAATATAAATCACTGTTTTTCTTTCCTGCATTTTCCAATGTATTTAATGCTAATTTAAAACAGTTTTCTGCTTTTGAATAATTGCCTATGGATGCATAAAAATTACCTGCCTCTTCATATAGTTCAGCTACATCTTGCACATCTTCATACCCAATTCTTTCCTGAATTTGTAATATTTCACTTAAGGTTTCTTCGGCTTTATTCCATTTTTCTAATTTGCTTAATATTCTAAAATAGTACTTTAAAACTGTTATATATTCCGAATTGTTTTTTCCATACAATTTTTCTGCTATAGGCAAAATATTTTTATAAATGTATTCTGCCTTATCATACTGTTCTAAATTATATAAGGCAAAGCCTTTATAATAAAACATAGTATAATAAGCTTCCGATTCTTTAGAATTATTGGCTTCAACAAAAGGTAGAGCTTGATTGGCAGTAAGTAATAAAGTATTATAGTTAGCTGTTTGTATGCAGCATTCTATAATGTTTAAACTAATATTGTAAAGGCTTTCATAATTATTATTGGGGTGTTTATAAAAAAATTGAATACTCTTTAAAAAATAAGTAGTAGCTGTATCATATAATTGAATAGAATAAAATTGAGACCCAATTTTATTATCAATCAGTGCAATATCTATGTTTTCGTAGGTGTTATATACAATGGCAAATACTTCAATAGATTTACTATAGTTTAATACCGCTTCAGATATTTTTTTTAATGCAGCATAGGCATCAGCAATGTTTAGATATGAGATGGCGTAGTTAATATCTTTTTTACCATATTCTTTTTCGCATTGAATTAATGCTTTTTCTCCAATCAATACAGCAGAATCGTATTTACCGTTATCATATAATGAAATAAACAATTTGTTCAATTCAGCAAAAGTTTGAGCTTGTGTTGTGCTATAAAATAAAGGAGTAGAGAAAATGGTGAAGAAAATTGAAACAATATAACAAGTATATTTTCTCTTTATGTAGAATAATAAAATTTTCATACATAAAGTTAATGCAAAACTTATGTAAATAAGCTTAATTTTCTTGATTTTAAAGATAAAAAAATGCTTTTTTGCAGTTGTTTAAATTTTCTACAATTTAGTAGCTTAAATGATTGTTGTAAAACAATGAAATGAACTTGTTCTAACAATAATCAGTTATGTGTTTTATTCTATGTTATTAAAACTAATTAGTCAATATTATATTTATTTATGGCTTTTAATGGCTGTAGTAATTGGTATTAAAATATTGCTTACTTTTTTCTTTAATAAAAATGTAGAAGGATTTCAAGGCTTGCTTTACTCTATATTTAAATGGTATAATCAAGATGATATGGATATGGCAGAAGGGAATAAACGTAAGAAGTTGATGAGCTTTTATAATTTACTTACTGTAGCAATGTATTTTATGTTAGGTCTTATTATTTTGTTTTCAATTTTACCAATGTTTTTAACTGTATAAATTATTTTAAATGTCAATTAAGGTTGCTGGAATTACAAAAATTTATGGAACTCAAAAAGCAGTAAATAATATAAATTTTAATATTAATAAGGGAGAAATTGTAGGATTTTTAGGTCCTAATGGTGCCGGTAAAAGCACTACAATGAAAATATTAACAGGTTATTTAGCTGCAACTGTTGGTAATGCATTTATTAATGAAATTAATGTGCAGGAAAACCCAATACTAACTAAAAAACAAATTGGTTATTTACCCGAAAGCAATGCTCTTTATTTAGATATGTATGTAAAAGAGTATTTAAAATTTATTGCTCAAATTCATCAGTTAACAAATTCTGCTAAGGCTGTTTTACATGTAATTGAATTAACTGGGTTACAGATTGAACAAAATAAAAAAATTGGCCAATTATCTAAAGGTTATAAACAACGTGTAGGTTTGGCTGCAGCATTAATTCATAACCCACAAGTATTAATTTTAGATGAACCAACGAGTGGCTTAGATCCTAATCAAATAATTGAAATAAGAAATGTAATTAAAGAACAAGGAAAGAATAAAACTGTTTTATTTTCAAGCCATATCTTACAAGAAGTAGAAGCAATATGCGATAGAATTATTGTTATTAACCGTGGAGAAATTGTTGCAGATGATAAACTGGAAAATTTAAAAAATAAAGGAAAACTAGAGGATATCTTTCAGCAATTAACTTCAAAAAATAATATAATTTTGCAAAATTAAATTCTATACTTTTTTCTTATCAACACCAATTTTTTTAAAATTAAACCTAAATTATGAGCTACATTATCGAAGTCCATGCAAGACAAATTTTAGACAGCCGAGGCAACCCAACAGTAGAAGTAGATGTATTAACCGATGATGGTTATTTTGGAAGAGCTGCTGTACCAAGTGGTGCAAGCACAGGCATACACGAAGCAGCAGAACTTAGAGACAATGATAAAAAGAAATATGTTGGTAAAGGAGTTTTAAAAGCTGTAAAAAATGTAAATGATATAATTTCAAAAGCATTAGTAGGATATGATGTAGCACAACAAGCTGCAATTGACCAAGTAATGATTGATTTAGATGGCACACCTAATAAAAGCAAATTAGGTGCAAATGCAATTTTAGCAGTAAGTATGGCTGTTGCAAAAGCTGCTGCAGAAGAAGCTGGCTTACCACTGTATCGTTATGTAGGTGGTACAAATGCCAAAACTTTACCTGTACCTATGATGAATATTTTAAATGGTGGTGCTCATGCCGATAATAAAATAGATTTTCAGGAATTTATGATTATGCCTGTTGGTGCAGCAAATTTTAGCGAAGGTTTGCGTTGGGGAACGGAAATATTTCATACTTTAAAATCAGTATTAAAGAAAAAAGGGTATAGTACAAACGTAGGAGATGAGGGAGGTTTTGCACCTAATATTCAAAGCAACGAAGAGGCAATTGAAACAGTTTTAGAATCTATTAATGCTGCAGGATATAAAGCAGGTTCTCAAATTGTAATTGCAATGGATGCTGCTAACAGCGAGTTATGGGATGCTAAAAAGAAAAAATATGTTTTTCATAAAAGCAATGGCAAAATATTAAGTAGCGATGATTTAGTGAAATTTTGGGAAACATGGGTAAAAAAATATCCAATTGTTTCTATAGAAGATGGTATGGCGGAAGATGATTGGAAAGGATGGGCAGCATTAACTCAAGCAATTGGTAATAAATGCCAATTAGTAGGAGATGATTTATTTGTTACTAATGTAGAACGTTTAAAACAAGGGATAGATAAAAATATTGCCAATGGATTGTTGGTAAAAGTAAACCAAATAGGAACTTTAACAGAAACCATTAATGCAGTAACGATGGCCCAATATGCAGGTTATAATACAATTATGAGTCATAGAAGTGGCGAAACAGAAGATGTAACTATTGCAGACTTGGCAGTTGCATTAAACTGTGGTCAAATTAAAACAGGTTCTGCATCCAGAACAGATAGAATTGCAAAATACAACCAATTAATACGTATTGAAGAAGCCCTTGCTCACACAGCTATATATCCCAAAAATTTAAAATTTGGTAAATAATATATATTAATAAACATCTGTTAATAGTTTGATGATTGAAGTATAATTAATACATAGTTATATTTACATCATCAAACTTTTTTTATGAAGCAGCTTCCTTCCTACATTACCAATAAATACTTATTAAGTATCTTATTTTTTATAGCTTGGATGCTTTTCTTTGACCAAAAAGATTTTTTCTCCACCATAGAAAAGAGGAGAGAATTAAGAACATTAATTGATAAAAATAAATATTATTTCAAAGAAATAGAAGTTTCTAAAAAGCAACTTGCTGATTTTCAATCTAATTCAATAGCAATTGAGAAATTTGCTAGAGAAAAGTATATGCTCAAAAAGGACAATGAGGATATATATATAATTGATGAAAAATAGTTTTTTAACCAGCCCTATAACAATATTTATTAAAGAGATGCGTTTATATAGTGTTGTTTTCTTTAATAGATTTTTAACTACATACTACTTAAATTATTATGCAAAAATTTAAACAGGAAGAGCTGATACAATATTTGTATGGCGAATCTTCAGCAGATTTAACATTTGAAATAAATGAAGCATTAAAGATAGACTGGGAATTGCAAGAAGAAATTAATGTTTTACAAAGAACTTTTAAACAGTTATCTAATCTAAAATTAGCTTCTCCACGTAAGTCAAGTGTTAACGCTGTTTTACGTTATGCTAAAATAAGCGAACCAGTAATAGACCTTTAATTTGGTTGATTTATTGAAAAAAATAATTATACAACTAGTTTTTGTTGTATTTAGTTTAAATAAAAAACAGGCTTAAGCCTGTTTTTTATTGCTATAATCCTCATAAGCCGGATTCTGTTTCTAAACTATCATTTATCTTGTTGCAACATTACTGTTACAATCTTTGCTGCCTACCCTGAAACTCGAACGAGCAGCTCTCAAACGTTTCTATACGTGGCATTGCAACATTCAAGGTTTACCCATTTATTATATTACTACAATAAATTGTAAGCTCTTACCTTACATTTTCACCTTTTCCATATAAAAATATGGTAGTTATTTTCTGTGGCACTTTCTTTATGTTTAAAACATAACCAGCTATTAACTGGTGAATTGCTCTAAGTTGTCCGGACTTTCCTTATTAAAATTTTATTTAACACGATAGTTCGAGATTATAGCTTTTGCAAATGTACTATTTAAAAAATATTTCTGTAGCACCATAACCAAATCTAGCATCATACTGGTTTATATAATTTTTTACCTCTTTCTTTGATTTTAATATTTCATGAATTTCATCTTTCAGTTTTCCTTTACCAACACCATGAATTACAATAAAAGAAGGCAGTTTATTGGCAATGGCAATATTGTACCATTTTTCAAACTCATTTAATTGTAGGGTTAAAATTTCAAAGTTGCTTAAATGCTTCCAACTGTCGCTAAGTTTTTCAATATGTAAATCTATTACACTTCTGGCAGGCTGTAAATTTTCTTTTACTTTACTTGCTTCATAAACCCTAAAACCTT
>JAIBAV010000041.1 GCA_019695015.1 Chitinophagaceae bacterium | reverse complement strand
TATACCTAGGAAATAAAATTTTTCTTCCCCCTTATTATTAGCCCTTTGCATACCCTCTAACCTGTCTTTTTCAAATTCATCTAAATATAAATGACAGTGGGTATCAATTATCATGTATTTTTTTTTAAGTTATATACTAAAATTTATACTAATTCGTTTTTATAGAGTAATTACTTTTTTCTACCAATATAAGTAATTATAAAAACCAATTTTGTTTAAATTAAAATCCAATGTTGCCAATGTACATTCTTACATGTTGTATTGTAATTCCACAAATGCTGCACTGAATTTTTAGCAAAATACATTAAAATTATGGATTAATTTTTAGCTTGATGTAATAGCTAAATTTATATAAACTTGTTTTCATAGGGTACGGATTAAATAAGAGCTGAGGTTTCTACCTCGGCTCATTTTATTTCATGTTACTCTATAAAAAAGCCCTTGCATAGTTACAAGAGCTTTTATACTTTTTGTTGTTATTTAATTAGGCTAAAATGTAATTAATTAAAATTACACATTTGTAATAGTTCTAAAACAAGCTGTTTAGTTTTTATTCTGTTGTTTTTTTCTGTTATCTCTTAATTTCTTTGCTCCTAAACCAGCTCCTGCTGCTAACAATAAAGTTAAACCACCATCTACAGGTATATCATCTTCAGGATCAGGAAAATTATCTTGTGCCATTACTGGTAAACTTAATACCATTACTATACTTAATAACCCTAATACTTTTAAAATACTTGTTTTCATATCTCTTTAAGTTTTAAGTGCTTAACAGCAAAAGTAAACAACGAATTGTAATTAATTAAATTTTATTTTAATTTTTTATGTCATGTTGAGCGTAAGCAAAACAAAAAGTAATGTCATGTTGAACAAAGTGAAACATCTACTTATGCTTTATTACTGCTGCTTAGGAGATTCTTCGCTTCGCTCAGAATGACATTAATGACGAAGAATGAAATGAAGAATCTGATTGTGTTCTTCCTATTGTCATATTGGTCTAAGCAAAACTAAAATCAATGTCATGTTGAGCAAAGCGAAACATCTACTTGTGCTTTAGTAAAATCCTTCGCTTTCGCTCAGGATGACAAGAAAAGGTTTGTCATTCCGAGTTTGCGAGGAATCTCTATTCTTATCTTACAGATGCTTCGTTACCTCAGAATGACATAAATAATGGGACTCAGAATGACATAAATGGGATAGTGTCTTTTCTGTTGTTCAATTGCCTTTGCTGTCTATTATTTCAGGACAAGATAATGCAGTATATCCTATTATATTACTTTTTAGTAAATAATATTATTCTCCAATTCCAAATTTTTGCATAATGGCATTACTTACACCTGTATTGCTATAACCACCATCATGAAACAAGTTTTGCATAGTAACCATTCTGGTTAAATCGCTAAAAAGGGTTATACAATAGTTAGCACAATCTTGAGCACTTGCATTACCTAAAGGAGAGATAGCATCGGCATAATCAAAAAAGTCGCCAAAGCCTTTAATTCCAGAACCAGCAGTAGTTTTAGTTGGCGACTGAGAAACGGTATTTATTCTTACTTTTTTCTCCATACCATAATGGTAGCCAAAATTTCGGGCAATGCTTTCTAACATTGCTTTTATATCTGCCATATCGGTATAAAAAGGAAAAACTCTTTGGGCTGCCATATAGGTTAGTGCAACCACACTACCCCACTCATTAATGGCATCTAATTTTTTAGCAACGGCTAACATTTTATGAAAACTCATGGCACTTACATCAATACCTTTCATAAAATATTCGTAATTGCTTTCGGTGTAAGGTATTTTTTTTCTGATATTAATACTCATTCCAATAGAATGTAAAACAAAATCTATTTTACCACCTAATATTTCTTGAGCTTCTGTAAATAAAATGGTTAAATCATCTGTACTGGTAGCATCTGCAGGTATTATTTTGCTCATAGTTTTTTCTGCCAGTTTGTTTATTTCTCCCATTCTCATTGCAATAGGTGCATTGGTTAAAACAAAACTTGCTCCTTCTTCATGTGCTTTTTCTGCTACTTTCCATGCAATAGAGTTTGTATCTAAAGCTCCTGAAATTATTCCACGTTTACCTTTTAATAAACCGTAAGCCATAAGTTTTATATTTTGGTTGATGATATAAAAAGCTAAAATAATTATTAATTGTATTATAAACTAAAGTAAAAATAATTTTCGATTTTTAGTGTAATATTTTTAATGATTTATGGATAATAGATACACTTTCTATAATTTGATTTTTATTAATTATTAATGGTGGGGCAAACCTAATTTTATCGCCATGTGTTGGCTTTGCCAACAAACCATTTTCTTTTAATTCCAAACAAAGGTCCCACGCTGCATTGGGGTTTTTATGTTCTATTACAATTGCATTTAATAGCCCTTTACCACGAATGGTTTTTATGAAAGGGGATTTTAATGTAGCTAATTCATCTCTTAATAACTGTCCCATAATGGTTGCATTTTCTTCCATATTTTCATCTTTTAACACTTGTAATGCAGTCATTGCCACTACGCAAGCTAATGGGTTTCCTCCATAGGTACTGCCATGTTCTCCTGGTTTTATGTTCATCATAATTTCATCATCACACAATACTGCACTAACAGGTATGGTGCCTCCACTAAGGGCTTTTCCTAAAATTACAATATCTGGTTTTATATTATCATGCTGGCAAGCCAACATTTTTCCGGTACGTGCCAAACCTGTTTGTATTTCGTCGGCAATAAATAAAACATTGTATTTAGTGCATAAATCTCTTACTGCTTTTAAGTACCCATCATCTGGTACTACAACACCAGCTTCGCCTTGTATTGGCTCTACCATAAAAGCTGCTACATTTTTATTTTGAAATGCATTTTCTAATGCAGCTAAATCATTATAGGGTACTGTAATAAAACCAGGCATAAATGGACCAAAGCCTTGATAGCTACTTGGGTCGGTAGAAGCTGAAATGGCAGCCATTGTTCTACCCCAAAAATTACCTTCGGCAAATACAATAATTGCCTTATTTTCTTCTACTCCTTTTTTAGTGTAAGCCCATCTTCGAGCAAGTTTTATTGCAGTTTCGCCACCTTCTACACCTGTATTCATAGGCAATACTTTTTGGTAACCAAAATATTCGGTAATATATTTTTCATATACCCCTAACTGGTTATTGTAAAAGGCACGTGAGGTAAGGGTTAGTTTTTTAGATTGCTCTATAAGAGCTGCAATAATTTTTGGGTGGCAATGTCCTTGGTTAACTGCTGAATAGCCACTTAAAAAATCGAAATATTTTTTTCCTTCTACATCGTATAAAAAAATACCTTCTCCTTTTTCTAAAACAACAGGTAGTGGGTGATAATTATGAGCTCCATATTTTTCTTCTAATTCTATAAAGTAAGCTGTATTCTTATTTAAATTATTGGTATGCATTTTATATTTTTTCTAATTAGTTTATGAATAAAAAATAATTTCTGGTACAATAAATTCTCTACTAAAATATTTGTGTAATTGAAGTAAGTAATTGTAATATGTACTTAATAGAGTAGTTAACTATATTATAGATGGTCTAAAAAATCTAAATAAAAAGATAAAAATTTCATGATAGTTTTTAAAAGTGCAAGATACTGAATTAGTGTTGTAGAATAAAATGAAATTGCTTGGCTTTATTTGCTATTAAATACTTAGGTTTAATGTATAACCCCCAATAGCATACTTCTACTTAATTCTATTAAAGCAACCATATAAAAAATTTTGGGTTGTATTAAAAGGTGTTTGATGCTGGTGCAGTTGATGGTGCATTAATTTAAAATTTGCATTAAACTTTTGGGCTAAACTATCTGCCGAATATTGCATTGTTTGTAAACCACTACATTTGTTTGGGCCATTGGTTGAAAAGGTACTTACTATTAAATGTTTGGTTACAAAATCATTTACAAGCGATACATATTTGTTAATATGTTCATGATTAGTAAGAAAGTGAAAAGTAGCTCTATCGTGCCACACATCGTATTTTTGAGTAGGTTTAAAATTTAGTATATCTGTTACTATCCAATTTATTTTTTTTGCTTTATCGCCTAACCTTTGTTTTACTTTTTGAATTGCGATAGTTGAAATATCTAAAACAGTTATGTTTTCAAACCCTTGTTCTACTAAAAAATCAACCAAGGTGCTTTCTCCACCTCCTATATCTATTATGCTTGCTTGTTTATTTAATTGTAATAATTGAAAATAATTTAATGCAATAGTTGGAATGGCTTGTGTCCAACTTACTTGATTTGGCAATTTTGTTGCATATACATTATTCCAATGTTGTTCTCTTTCTGTTTCCATCATAACATCATACTACATAATACGGTTTATTATTTTGCGGTTCTGCCAGGAAGGTCTTCCATAGCAGTTCCAAAGCTTGTACCTGGTTTATCTGCTAAAGTAATTTCTAAAATTCCTCCTTTCATTATATCTGAATGTTTTAAAAAGGATTTGGTGTAAGGATTACCATTAAGAGTAGCCTGTTTTATGTATTTGTTTTTTTCATTTGCCTCTTTTACAATTACTCTAAATAAATGTCCATCGGGCAATTGTAATGCACTTTCTTGTACTAATGGAACACTTAAAACATATTCGCCACTTGCAGGGTTTACAGGGTAAAATCCTAAAACACTAAATACATACCAAGCACTCATTTGCCCACAATCTTCATTACCTGGTAAGCCATCTGGTTTGTTATGGTAAAGAGTGGTACAAATTTCTTTTACTTTATCTACTGTTTTATATGGTTTACCAATATAGTTATACAAGTAAGCAATATGGTGGCTGGGTTCGTTGCCATGTACATATTGCCCAATCATACCACTTATATCTGGTGGTACATGTGAGCCTGTAAGTTTAGAATCGGCTTTGAATAAAGAGTCTAATCTTATTTCAAATTTTTTAGCTCCACCCATATAATTGATTAGTGCATAAACATCGTGTGGTGCAAACCAGGTATGTTGCCAGGCATTTCCTTCGGTGTAAGGTGTTTTTTCTGGATCATGTTCTGCATGAAATGGATCAAAAGGGGTAACCCAATTGCCATTACTTAATTTTGCACGGGCAAAGCCTGTTTTTTTATCAAATACATTTCTCCAATTCATACTACGTCTTCTAAATTCTCTAAAATCAGCCGATTTTCCTAAACGTTTAGCTACTTGTGCAATACACCAATCATCAAAAGCATATTCTAAAGTAATAGTTACACTTTGCCCTGCTTTATCTGCTGGAACAAAGCCAAAATGCCTATAAAAATCTGCAGCTCTAATATTTTGGTTGGCACTTACTTTCATTGCTTCATAAGCTTTGTTATAATCAAAGCCTGTAATACCTTTTAAAATTGCATCGGCAATAATGGGCACAGCATGGTAGCCTGTCATACAATTGGTTTCGTTAAATTGTAATTCCCATACAGGCAGCAAGCCATATTGATCGTAAAAAGTTAAATAAGAATTGATGATTGCCGGAACTAATTCTGTTTGTGTAATTGTTAGTAATGGGTTAGCTGCTCTAAATGTATCCCATAAAGATTGAACAGTAAAGATTGATTTTCCTTTTTCTATATTTCCATTGGCACTTTTATAATTACCATATCTATCACTAAATCTATTGGGTGCTAAAAAAGTATGGTATAAAGCGGTATAGAAATTTTGTTTTAGTTCTATATCGTTGGTACGAATTTGTAATTTTCTTAATTCTCTTTCCCAAATATTTTCGGCATTTTGTTTAACTAAATCAAAGTTCCAACCGTTTATTTCATTTAAGCTTTCTAAAGCACCTTCAATATCTGCACTGCTTAAACCTACTTTCATTAAAATCTTTTCGCCCAAATTTGTTTCAAACTCTAACCATGCTTTAATGTCTTTTGCAGTATAATTGTTTGTGTCTATTTTTTCTTTGTTGGCAATAATTACAATATTTTTTACGGGCTTACTTACTCTTACTGCAAAAAATATTTTTTGATTGGGTGCCCAGCCTTTGCTAAAACGGTAGCCTACAAAAGTGGTATCATTAATTTTTTTAAAACTACATTCTGTAGTACGGTCGTAGTTAATAGCAAAACCTAAATCGAAACGAATGGCTGCGTTTTTGGATGCAGGAAAAGTATAACGATGAAAGCCACAACGAATGGTTGTTGTATGCTCGGCCCATACGTCAAAATCTTTTAAATGTACAGCATAATATCCTGGTTTGGCAGTTTCTTGCTTATGAGAGAATTTGCTAGTTATTTTTTCTGCCGATGCAATTCTATTTACAATAGGCAAAACAGAAATATCACATAAATCGCCAACACCTGTACCACTTAAATGGGTATGACTAAACCCTTGTATTACACTATCGCTATAATGGTAACCACTCACCCAATCCCAGCCATTGGTGCCATTATCTGGGCTTAATTGAACCATTGCAAAAGGTATTGTTGCACCAGGGTAAGTATGCCCATGACCGCCTGTGCCAATAAAGGGATTCACAAAATCTACTAACCGTTGTTGAGCATGGATAGTTATGGAGAAAAATAAAATTAAAAAAGATAGTAAAACTTTCATGAATTTATTTATTCTTTATAATTTATTAATTAAAAAATCAATTTAGTAGAAGCAGTTGTTCAAAAAATTGGTTGATGTTTTTCATCAACCAATTGTATATTTTAAAATAAAAAAGTTTACTTAAAATGGTAAATCATCAGCAACTGAATTCATATCTGATGTTGGTGTAAAATTTGTGTTTTGTTGTGGTGGCGTATTATTTTGAACGGCTGAAGTATTGTCTGAACTTCTTGTGCCTAATAACTGAATATTTTGAATTCTTAAAGTTAAAGAAGCACCATTTTTTCCATCTTGGGTTTGGTAAGTTCTAACATCAGGGTTTCCTTCTACATAAACTTGTGTGCCTTTTTTTAAATAAGGTTGAATAGCAGTTTTATCTGTCCAGTAAGCACATTCTACCCAAATGGTTCTATCTTTTTGGTTCCCTTGTGCATCTTTATACCTTTCGGTATGTGCCATGTTAAAGTTAATTACATTTTTGCCATTTACATTGTTTACGGTAGCATCTTTTCCAAGATTGCCAATTACTTGTAGCTTAATCATAACAGTTCGTTTTGGTAAATTGAGTTAATATAAAATTTAAGAACTGCCAAGATAGTTAATTAAGGTATAAACCAAGAAAGATTTATACTATTTTATCCACTTGAGAAAAATGATTGCAGTAAATTTATTTTATATAGATTGTAAGAAATCGTCTAATTCTGTTTCCGACTTAAATTTAACTTCTCTTGCTTTGCTACCTAAATTAGGCCCAACAATACCTGCACGTTCTAATTGGTCCATTAATCTTCCTGCACGGTTATATCCTAATTTCATTCTTCGTTGTATGAGAGAGGTTGAGCCAACCTGATTTTGTACAATTAGCTTAGCTGCATCTTCAAACAAAATATCTCTATCATCTGCATCAAATTCTTTTCCTGCTTCTTCTTTTTCATCTACATATTCTGGTAATAAAAATGCATCGGGGTAGCCAAGTTGTTTTCCAATAAATTCACATACATTTTCTACTTCAGGCGTATCCACAAAGGCACATTGCAAACGAGTAACATCTCCATTATAACTAATTAACATATCTCCTTTACCAATTAATTGCTCTGCACCACCAGTATCTAAAATAGTTCTGCTATCTATTTTAGAAGAAACTTTAAATGCAATACGAGCTGGAAAGTTTGCTTTAATGGTACCTGTAATAATGTTTACAGATGGGCGTTGTGTTGCTATAATTAAATGAATACCTATTGCTCTTGCCAATTGTGCCAAACGTGCAATTGGCATTTCTACTTCTTTGCCAGCAGTCATAATTAAATCGGCAAATTCATCAACTACTAAAACAATAAATGGTAAATATTGATGCCCTTTTTGTGGGTTTAATTTTCTATGAATAAATTTCTCGTTATACTCTCTAATATTTCTACAACCTGCTTCTTTTAATAAGTCGTACCTGTTATCCATTTCTATACACAAAGCATTTAAGGTATGTACTACTTTTTTAGTATCGGTAATAATACTTTCTTCTTCGCCAGGAAGTTTTGCCAAGAAATGTTTTTCTATAATTCGGTATAAACTAAGTTCTACTTTTTTAGGATCTACTAAAACAAATTTTAGTTGCGAAGGATGTTTTTTATACAGTAACGAAACTAAAACAGCATTTAAACCAACAGATTTACCCTGCCCTGTTGCACCTGCCATTAATAAATGTGGCATAGCAGTTAAATCAACAATAAAATTATCGTTATCTATTTTTTTACCAATTGCAATTGGTAAAGCATAATTATTATTTTGAAATTTATCGCTGTTTAGCAATGTTTTCATGCTAACAACAGTTTTGCGTACATTGGGTACCTCAATACCTACAGTGCCTTTGCCTGGTATTGGTGCAATAATACGAATGCCAAGTGCTGCAAGACTTAAAGCTATATCGTCTTCTAAATTTTTTATTCTGCTAATTCTTACACCTGGGGCTGGTACTATTTCGTATAAAGTAACTGTTGGGCCAACAGTGGCAGAAATACGCTGAATGGAAATATCGTAATTTTTAAGAGTAGCAATAATTTGATTTTTGTTTGTTTCCAGTTCGGTTGGGTCATGAATAATTTTTTCGCTACCATGTGTTTCTAATAAATCTAAACTAGGGTATTGATACTGTCTTAAATCTAAAGTGGGGTCATAATTAAAAGTTGCCAATTCATCGCTTCTTACTTCTAATGCAGAGTTTTCTTCTTGTTCATCAATATCCACTTCATCCAATTCTTCCTCTATTTTATTTGTTGTTTCAATTTCTTGTTCTTCAACACTATTATTTTCATCAGTTATTGGTTTTATTTCTAAACTTAAATCATGGTTACTGTTTTCTGCATTTGCAAACTTATCATTTACTGATAGCGGAGCTTCTGCCACTAAAACTTCGTTCAATTCAATTTCTGGTTTATCTACAATATCAAAAATTGGCAAATTATTTTCTTCCACATCTGGCATAATTACAGTTACTGCATTACCTTCTGTTTTTAATCTGTTATTGCTGGTTGGCTCTTTATTTATATTTTCTTTTAGTTCAAAATTTTGCAATTCTTCTTCATCATTACTATCAACAGTAAGTTTGTTTATTGTTTCATTATCTTGTGTTTCAGCAACATCTTCTGTAGGAATTTCTTTTTTAGGCTTTGGAGCAAAAATATTTTTAAAGAATTGCTCGGGGTATGTAAATGTTGGATTGAAACGCCAAATAAAATATGCAAAAACACTTAGTAGCAATATTGTGCCTGTTCCAATTTTTCCAATCCATTTAATTAACCAACTATTTAATAACTCTCCAACAGCACCACCCCAGCTAAACTCAGCTTTAGCTGCCATAAAAGTAAAGGCAACACTTAAAACTATTAAACCTGTAATTAAGTATTTAATATTTCTTTTAATTGAAAATATTTTTTTTCCGAAAAGTAGATTTACTCCTAATACAAAAAAGAAAGTGCAAAATAAAAACGATGCAATGCCAAAGCCTTTGTAAATAAAAACATGAGCAATATAAGCACCCAATAACCCTAATAAATTACTAACCTGAACATCAGATATTGAGAAAATTTTTACGCCAAATTTTTGTACTTTATCTTGATCTTCTTGCCAGGTAAATAAATAAGATGTAAAAGCAACAAATAAAAAAATAGTAAACAATAAACTAACAGCACCCATTATTTTAGTAGTACGTTCATCTTTTACAACTTCGGCTACTGTAACATCTGCAACCTTATCTGTTGTTAACTCTTCGGGGTTGGGAGTTTCAATATTTTTCTTTTTTAAACGATTGGCCATAATGTAGGCAAATTAAATATTGCCTAAGCTACAAATGCATCTACAGTTATAACAACCATGTGGATTACTTTTGGTTAAAAACTACATTAAATGCCCAAAGTGGATAACTTATGGAATTTTTTTATTGCAAAAAGGAAGAAGGAATACTAGTTAACTGAAAATATTTTTTCCATTTCCTCTATTTTTTCTTCGGCATTATAAAAGCTGGCAATTTTTCTGATTACTTCTTCAACCAATGCATCGGGGCAGCTTGCACCACTTGTTATTAAAATTTTTACTGGTGTAGTTTGTGGTAAATAATGCTGCACAGTTTTAATTTCTTTGGTTTTCCAGTTGCAATCAATCAGTTCTGATTTGCTGATAATTTTTGCAGCAGATTCAATAAAATAAGTTGGTAATTTTTGTTCACAAAGTTCCACTAAATGGGAAGTGTTTGATGAATTGTAGCCACCAATTACCAATGCCAAATCTGCAGGTGTATTTAACATACCAGATACAGCAGATTGATTATCGTTTGTGGCATAACAAAGCGTATCTCTTGTATCTGCAAAATGATTAGACACCGATTTAGCATCGAGGTTAAACTTTTTTATCATTACCATTTTTAAATAATCTGCAATGGCTTGTGTATCTGTAGCTAATTGTGTTGTTTGATTGATTACCCCAATTTTCAATAAATCTTTTTTAACATTAAAGTTTTGGCTGTATTTGCCTTCAAACTCAGTATAAAATTGTTCCTCATTTTTTTCTCCTGTAATATATTTTGCTAATTCTATTGTTTCATCCATATCGTTTACCACAACTGTTGGTGCCATTGATGCTGCATGAGAAAAAGTGGCTCTTGTTTCTTCATGCTTGGGTTTGCCATGCACAATAATGCTATAGCCTTTTCTGGCAATCTGCTCACCACGGTTCCACACTTTTTCTACAAATGGGCAAGTGGTATTAAACTTATCGGTACCTGCACCTTTTTTGTGTAGCATTTCTTCTATTTTTAAAGTAGTACCAAATGCAGGAATTAAAACAATATCTTCTTTATTTATATCTTCAAAAGGAATAAGCTGTTTGCCATAGGTATCTTGTAAAAATTGTACACCACGTTCTTTTAAATCTTTATTTACTTGTGGGTTATGTATCATTTCACTAAGTAAATAAATTTTTTTGCCTGGGTTTTCATCTATTGTTCTAAAAGCAATTTCAATTGCATTTTCTACACCATAACAAAAACCAAAATGACGAGCAAGATAAATTTGTAAGTTTCCAAAATCTAATAAGGTTGGGGTAAAGTCTTTTTTTAATTTATCTTCTTGTTTTCGTTTATTTTTTACAGCACTTATAAGGCTGCTTCTATAATTAGTAGGTACTTGAAATTGTTTCATAATTTATTTGAACTTGTGCAAATGTACGAAGTATGCTTAAAGCATTTAATTTAGCCTTTTATTTTAAAATTATCATATACAAAGCAGTTATGGCTTTTAATATCAACCATCTTTTAAGACCAAACATTGAAAAAATTGTAAACCAAAAAAATAATATTTCTAAAAACGAAATAAAAATTAGTTTACATAAAAATGAAAACAGCTTAGGTAGCCCTTTAAAAAAATGGTACAATAGATATCCTGATGATGAACAAAATAATTTAAAACAAGCTATTGCTGCTTTAAAAAATGTAACAACCGAAAATGTTTTTTTAGCCAATGGTACTAATGAAAGTATAGAAATTTTATACAAATGCTTTTGTGCCCCTGAAAAGGATAATGTTATTATTTGTCCACCAACTTATAGTCAATTCGAAAATTTTGCAGACATTTATAATATTGAAGTACGAAAAGCAGTACTACTAGAAAATTTTCAGTTGGATTTGATTACATTAGAAAATTTAGTAGATACACATACCAAAATTATTTGGCTCTGTTCGCCCAATAACCCAACAGGCAACAGTTTAAACTTAAACGATATTGAATTTGTTTTAAATAACTTTAATGGTTTGGTGGTAGTAGATGAAGCCTATATTAATTTTTCTGCACAAAAGTCTTTAACTGCTTTACTAAAAGAATATGACAACTTAATTATACTTCAAACCTTTAGTATTGCGTGGGGTTTGGCTGGTTTAAGGTTAGCCATCGCTCTATCTAACCCCAATACTATTACTATTTTAAACAAAGTTAAAAACACCAATACTATTAGCACAGTAAGTAAAGAAACAGCCTTAAAAGCTTTTGAAGAAATTGGGCAGGTGAACGATATGATAAAACTTTTGGTGGAAATGAGAATTGCTTTGGCAGATGTTTTTAAGCAAATTCCTTTTATTATTAAAGTACATGATAGCGATGCCAATTTTATTTTAATAGAAGTAGATAATGCCAGTAAGCTAACTGATTATTTGTTAAGTGTACAGATTGCTGTTAAAAATGTGAGTCATTTACCCAATTGCCATAACTGTATTAGAATAACTGTTGGAAATGAAAAAGAGAATACAGATTTAGTAGATGCCCTGAGTAATTACTTAGAAATGCATTATTAATATAGGAAACTATGTAGTTAATTACTAAAAAACAGTATTTTAATACATGCTAACTAACTATTTTTGCCGCCAATAAAAATTAGAATTTGAAAAAAATTTTGCAAAAAATTGCAGATTGGGAGCAGTGGAATTTTTATGTAATTTATACTCCATTGGTTTTTGTTTGGTTGTATTATTTTATAAGAACTGGTAAGTTTTGGTATTTTTCTAATGTAAATCCAAGTTTACAATTTTCGGGTTTAGAAGGCGAAACTAAAAAAGAAATGTTTGAGCAGTTGCCGTTACACACTTTTCCAACAACCATTTACATTAAGCCAGCTTGTAATTTTATGGAGGTGGTTCAACAAGTAAATAAAGCAGCTTTACATTATCCTGTTGCAGTAAAACCAGATATTGGCACAAAGGGTTTATGTTTTAGAAAAATAGAAAATGAAGAGCAGCTAAAACAATATCATGCAACAGTGCCTTTTGAGTACCTTGTACAATCTTTTATAGAATACCCTTTAGAATTAAGTGTGTTTTATATTCGTTACCCTAACAGCACAAAAGGCAAGATTACTGGCTTAATTGCAAAAGAATATTTACAAGTAAAAGGTAATGGTAAACAAACTTTATTAGAGTTAATTCAACAACACCCTAAAGCAAAATTTAGGTTAAATGAATTAACTGTTAAACATGCAGAACATTTACAAGATATTATTGAAAATAATGAACCTTATTTTTTAAGTATTACAGGCAATCATAACAGGGGTGCCACTTTTGTAAATTTATACCAAGAAATAGATCAGCAACTTACCAATGTTTTTGATGAAATAAGTAATTATACTAAACATTTTTACTACGGTAGATTTGATATTAAAACTACTAATCTAAAAGATTTAAAAGCAGGTAAAAATATTAGCATATTAGAGTTTAATGGCACCGGTGCAGAGCCAAATCATATTTATGATTGCAACATGAGTTACTTTAAAGCTTTAAAAACAATTGCTGCACATTGGGCAGATATGTATAATATTGGTAGAATAAATTACCATAAAGGCATACCCTATATTTCTTTTAAACAAGGAAGAAAATTTTTAGCTGACGCCTTTACAGCTTATGCTGTTTTAGAAGAATACGAAAAAATTTGCTAATTCATTTATCTTAAAAATTTCATAACTAATTTTAAACTATTATGACTTATTTGATTATTTTATCAATAGCATTTGGAATTAGTTTTTTGGGGCAAATTGTTTTAAGTAATATGAACATGGCAGCTACACAATTAAGTGTGCAGGAAGGCTTTAATAAGGCTTGGAAATTTGGTATTGGAGTTGCAATAGTTGAAATTATTTATTTAAGATTGGCTTTAACAGGCATGAGTTTGGTAACTCAGTATAAATATATATTTAAATTATTGGGTTGGATTACAGTTGTGGTTTTTTTAATATTAGGTGTACTTGCTTTTATAAGTGCATATAAACAAGTGGTAGAAAAAAAAGGGCTTTTAATAAATAATAAAATTAATAGATTTTTGCTGGGTGTAACTATTAGTGCTTTAAACCCAGTTCAAATACCATTTTGGTTTTTATGGAGCACTCAACTTATTCAAAATAATGTATTACAAACCAACTTTCATCAGTTTAATTTCTTTTGTATTGGGGCTGGGTTAGGTACTTTAGCAGGTATTGGTGTTTATATACATGGTGGCAACTGGGCTATCAATAAAATGAAAACTAGTAATAAAACTTTAAACCTCATAATGGGTGTTGTGTTTTTTATAACAGCCATTATTCAGTTGTATAGAATAATTTATAAACCTTGGATTTAAGGTAAAGAAAAATAATGTTGCCCACTGTCAATATCTTTTTCTAATGCATTTAAAACAACCTGAAAATGTTTTTCATTTCCTAAAAAATCTGCATTAGAGGCATCTATAAAAATAGTTTTTATATTATGCTGCTTTATATAGCTTGTATAGGTTTCTTGCAAATTATATAAATATTCATCTTTAATTTGTTGCTCATACTCTCTGTTTCTTTTTTTTATATTTTCTTGTAGTTTTTGAACAGGTGCATGTAAGTATATTAATATATCTGGAAAAAGTAGTTGCTGATGAATGATATCAAACAACTTTTGATATAATCTAAACTCCTCTTCGGGTAAGGTAACTTTGGCAAAAAGCAAACATTTTGTAAACAAATAATCAGATACTGTTACTGTTTGAAATAAATCTTTCGTATGTACCATATCTTTCATTTGCTTATATCTTTCTGCCATAAAAAATAATTCAACCGGAAAAGCGTATTGTTTTGGGTTATCATAAAATTTTGACAAGAAAGGATTGTCTGCAAATTCTTCTAATATAATACGTGCATTAAAATGTTTTGCAAGTAAATGAGTAAGGGTAGTTTTACCAGCTCCAATATTTCCTTCAACAGTAATAAAATGATGCTTCATACAAGGCTTCAAATTTATAAGCCTAAAGCATGATAATAATTAAATCTTTTGCACATCTAAATCATCCTTACACTTAGTAAGTAATTCAGCTATGGTTATTTTTAATATAGGGTGCAATACTGTTGCAGCAATATCTGCCAGTGGTATTAATGCAAATTTTCTAAAAGGCAATGCAATATGTGGTACTTGCAGTAAATTAGTGTTGCTAGTATAGTTTTCAATCAGCAAAATATCAATATCTATTATTCTGGGGCCCATTTTTTCTTTCCTAACTCTGCCTAACATTTCTTCTATATTTAATAATGTTTGCATTAAGTTTTCAGGTTCTAAAAAAGTATGCAATTGTAATGCTTGGTTATAAAAGCTTGGTTGGTTGGTTAAGCCCCAAGCTGCAGTTTGGTAGATTGGGGAGTGATTAGATACGTTGCCACAATGCTTATCAACTAAGTGTTTAGCATGGTATAAATTTTCTTTTTTATTGCCAATATTGCTACCTGTAAGCAAATAAACTATATATTCTTTTTTAGCCTTATCCATTATGTTTATATAAAATGTACAAAAATAATTTTATCTTTTGTTTTAACACATTTAATTAAATAAAAATTTGAGGGATAAATTTTAGGCTAATAGATTGTTTTTATCTGCAAAAAATAAAAATAATCTAACTAATATAAATAAGTTTGCAACTTCAATAATAATATGCAATACAAATACAGTCAGCTAACAGCATTAATAGCCATTACAAAGGCAAGCTTATTGGCTATCATAAAAAATCCAGGTTCCATTTTTTTTAGTCTTGTTTTCCCGTTGGTTTTTATTTGGATTTTTGGATCGTTTGGTAATGGTGGGCTTAACAAAATAAATATTGCTTTCAGTAACCAGTCAGATACCAATAATGCTGTATTTGCAATTTTAAAAAATTTACCACAAATTAAAATAGCCACTTATAGTAATGAGGCTTTACAAAAAGCAGATTTAGAAAAAGGAAATTTAGCAGCTATTATTAAAATTGCTAGTAACGACACTGCCAATAAACACCAATACTTAATTAATGTAACAGCTACTAATGCTACAAGTGCAGAGGTTGCACAACTTATACCCATTTTAGAAAATATTTCTATAAAAATTAACCCGGATTTTAAAAACTATATTCAGATAGAAAAAAATATTTATTCCATAAGAGCCTATCGGCAAATAGATTTTATTTTACCAGGTCAAATAGGTTTTTCCATATTATTTTCTACCTTATTTGGCATAGCATTTACTTTTTACAATCTAAGAGAGCAATTAATATTAAAAAGGTTTTATGCATCTCCGGTAAATAAACTTAATATTCTTACTGGTATTGGTTTTAGTCGTTTGTTTTTTCAGTTAATAAATGTAGTTGTATTAATTATTGTAGGAAGATTTTGGCTAGGTTTTACATTAATAAATGGCTTGGTTACTTTTTTAGAAATGATTTTAATTACCTTTTTAATGCTTATTGTTTTAATGGGTGTAGGCTTAATAATATCTAGTGTAGTTAAAACAGATGCAACCATATCATTGCTTATTAATTTATTTGCTTTACCGCAAATGTTGTTAAGTGGCACTTTCTTTCCAATTACTGTTTTTCCTGATTGGATGCAGAATATTTGTTCAATTTTTCCTTTAACACATTTTAATACTGCTATGCGTAAAATATCTTTTGAAGGTTTAGGTTTAGTAAGTATATGGCAGCATATTGCAGTAATTGGTTTATGGGGTTTGGTAGTTTATATTTTAATTTATAAAATTTTTAAGTGGGAGTAAATTCATTATTCAAATTTTTATTATGCGTTTTATAAAATTGGCTTTAATAAGTTTTTTGCTTTTATTTATTGTTGTTACTGCAATTGGTTTATTATTACCCTCTACAGTTATAGTTTCTAGGGCTATTGATATAAATGCCCCTAAAGACAGTGTTTATAATAAAGTAAAAAACATATATGGTTGGAGAGAATGGATTGCAGGAATGGATAAGCCTGAAGTGAATATCACTTCGCCAACAGAAGCTAATTTATTTGGCACCAAAGTGAATATAACAAACATTAACGATACTGTTATTACCTCAACCTGGCTTGGTAGAAAAGGAAGCCTACAAGAAAGTGTTATACGAATAATTCATTACCAAAACACACCTCAAATAGTTGTTCAATGGCAGTTTACAGAATCTTTAAAATGGTATCCTTGGCAACGTTTTGGTAGTATGATGAATGAAGCAGTTACAGGCAAACAGTTAGAAAATAATTTAGCTGCTTTAAAAATGCTTGTAGAAAAAAAGTAGAAAAATGAGTAAACACTTTATTGTTTACTTTAATGATTAGTATTAATACTTAGTAGTTTCTTATTTTTTATTACATTTTCCTTGTAAGAATGGAAGGTTTTTTTTGATATTTTTACTATCCTTTCCAAAAGTTTATATATTTGTTATAGCTATGAGCGATAAAATAAAAGTAATTATAACAGATGACCATGCTTTGTTTAGACAAGGTGTAAAAGCAGCTTTAAGTTTTAGGCCAGATATAGAATTTTTAGGAGAAGCTGAAAATGGAATGCAACTTTTAAACATGCTTAAATTTTTGCAACCAGATGTGATTTTGTTGGATATTCAGATGCCAATTATGGATGGAATTGCTACATTACCTGAAGTAAAAAAAGTTTTACCCAATGTAAAAGTAATTATGCTAACCATGCATAATGAAATTACATTAATTACTAAGCTAATGAGTATTGGAGCCAATAGCTATTTAACCAAAGATTCAGAGAGTGATGTTATTTATGATGCCATAAAAACTTGTTACGAAAACGAATTCTTCTTTAACGAATTTACTAACCGAGCAATGTTATCTGAATTGAGAACCCAAACAGCAGCACCAGTAAAAAGTGATGAGAATGCAGAACTGAGCGATAAGGAATTGCAGGTTTTAAAGTTAATGTGTGATGAAAAAAGCACTAAAGAAATTGCAGACATTGTAGAAATTAGTCCAAGAACAGTTGAAGCTATTAGAGACAGATTAAAAATTAAAACAGGAGCTAAAAGTACTGCTGGCTTAATTTTATATGCTGTAAAACATGGCTTAATAGAAGCCTAAACTCTTCTTTCATAACTTAAACTTTATAGTTGTTAGCAGCAAAAGATTATATAGAGCATTACCATTTAACACCTCATCCAGAAGGTGGGTTTTATAAAGAAAACTATCGCTCTAATTTAGTGCTAAAGCAGCACAGTTTGCCAGTAACATTTACAGGCAACAGAAATGTAAGCACAGCAATATTTTTTTTATTAGAACAAGGAAATTTTTCGGCATTTCATAAAATTATAAGCGATGAGTGTTGGCATTTTTATGCAGGGCAAACTTTAAAAGTGCATATAATTTACCCCAACGGAGTATTAGAAACAATATTATTAGGCAACAACACTATTTTGGGAGAGCAATTTCAATTTGTAGTGCCTGCCAATTGTTGGTTTGCTAGCGAACCTGCAGAAAGTACAACATTTAGTTTTGTTGGCTGTACCGTTGCTCCTGGTTTTGATTTTGATGATTTTGAATTAGCTAAAGCAGCACATTTAATGCAGCTTTATCCTGAACATGAAACTATAATTAAAAGGTTATGCAGATGCTAATGAATTTGGATTATTAGCTTTTCATATTTTCGTATTGTAAAGGCACACCAAAATTTCCATTATTACATAGAGCAATTACAGCTTGTAAATCATCTATTTTTTTAGCAGTAACTCTTATTATATTATCCATAATAGCAGGTTGAACTTTTAAGCCACTGTCTTTAATTGCTTTAACTATTTTTTTTGCATCCTCTTGTTTTAAACCATTTTTTACACTTACATTTTTCTTTACTACTTTACCACTTGGGTAAGCATCTTTACTAAAATCAAAAGCATTGCCATCTATACCTTGCTTCATTGCTCTGCTTATAAGTACATCTATTATTTGCTGTAATTTCATATCGCTGTCAGCCTCTAATAAAACTGTATAGTCTTTTTTATTTAATTCTATAACTACATGGCTATCTCTAAAATCAAACCTATTAGTTATTTCTTTTTTTACTACATTAATAGCATTGTCTAAGGTTTGAATATCTACTTTGCTGGCAATGTCAAAAGATGGCATACAATAAATTTTAGTATTAAAAAATAAACCACATAAACTACAAGTTTAAAAGTACTATAAGCCTGTAATTTATGTGGTATAAAAAAGTAATTATTAAATTATCCTACCACAGCAGCATATCCTGCACTATCTAATAAAGTATCTATATCTGAAATATTATTTACAGTAAGTTTTATTATCCAGCCTTCTCCATAAGGGTCGTTATTAACCAATTCCGGATTTTTTTCTAAAGCTTTATTCACTTCAGAAACAGTACCTGCAACGGGTAAAAATAAATCGCTAACAGTTTTTACGGCTTCAATTGTACCAAACACTTCGTTGGCTTGTAAACTATTGCCAACTGTATTTATATCTACATAAACAATATCACCCAATTCACTTTGTGCAAATTCAGTAATGCCAATGGTAGCAGTATTGCCATCAATACTAACCCATTCATGTTCTTTTGTATAACGTAGGTTTGAAGGAAAGTTCATAATTGTGAAAGTTTTATTTGTGCAAAGATTAGTTTTTTTACTATTAATTCAAATGAAATTAAATTAATTCAACATTTTTATTTTCATTCTTACATCTTTTATAGGCCTGTCGCCAGGTTTTGTTGGAACATGTGCAATTTTATCCAATACATTTAAGCCAGAAATCATTTCGCCAAAAACGGTATAATTCTGATCTAAAAAGGGTGTGCCCCCAATTCGTTTATAAATTTCTTTTTGTTGTTTGGTGTAACTAAAATTAGGAGCATTTGGTTTTATACGGGTTTCGTAAGTTTGATTAAGTTGAGTTGAATCTATTTTTTTTCCTTGAACTAAATAAAACTGACAGTTGCTACTTGCTTTTTCTGGATTACCATCTCTTGCTGCAGCTAAAACTCCTTTTTTATGAATTAGGTTAGCTCTAAATTCAGCAGGAATTCTATCTCCAGGGGCAGATCCTCCACCCAATACAGCTAAACTATCTGCCAGTTTGCTTGTTGGATCTCCACCTTGTATCATAAAATCTTTAATTACTCTATGAAATAATAAGCTATCGTAAAATCCTTGTTCTACTAATTTTATAAAATTATCTCGATGTAATGGAGTAGAATTGTATAAACGAACAATCATAGTTCCATAATCGGTTTTAATTTCTACCAAACGTTCCTTTGGCTTTGAGTTTATTGCTTTTTGAGCTACAACTTGTAGGCTAATGAAGGTTAATATTAATAGTGCTAATTTTTTCATTTTATTTAAGTGCAGTTTTTTAAAAACCCATTTGTTCAAAATAAAGTAATACATGATCTTTTAAAAAATTTTCTTGATCGGGTAAATTGTAATTAGGAATTTCTTTAAGTTGTTTAAAATGGGGCCAATTATCTTTATCTTTTTTTTCAAAAGCAAAATAACCACTTGGCTGTAATAAAGTACAAACAGCCACATGCATTAAATCTTGCTTTTGCTCTTTAGAAATTTTTTTTGAAGTAAGGCCTGTTTCTTGTAGCCCTATTAAAAATAATATAGATTCCATATCTGGCCTTTTGCCAAATCTTTCTACCAGTTTGGCTTCTAATGCCCACCAACGCTGTTGTAAATCATCTTGTATATACATTGGGCAAATGTATTAAATAAGCTTAAAAAAAATAATTAAAATTACGCTTAGGCTTTATGAATGATAGGTTAACATTATAATGTTTTAACAATAATGTTTTTAATAACTTCATCCAATTCTTTTGTACTTGCATCTAACATATCTAACAACTCTTTAGACTTTTTACTATCTTTTTCATTTTTTAATAGATTTACTAAACCCAAAATATTTGAAACAGGTTTGCGAACATAATGGCTTTGTTGCCATGCAATTTCATTTAGTATTTGTTCACTTTTTTTAATTTTATCTATATTAATAAAATTTACTGCTACGCCAATTACAATGTTGCTATCGTTTAAAACAGGTTTCATTATAAGCTTATACCAAATATTTTTACCTGTAGGAAAAATTTGTTCATTTTCCATTTCAGATTCCATTCCATTTAAGGCGTTCTTAAACATTGTACAAAAATTTTCTTCTGTACCTGGCAATAATGAATTTCTAAAATCATACCCTTCTTGTAAATTAATATTGTATAAAAGAGAGGATGCTTTTTTAGCTCCTAAATTGTAAGAAAGAACTTTCATTTCTTTATCTAAAAAATAAAATGATTCGTCGGAGCTATTTAATACCGCATGAAGCTTTTGAATAGTTGTTTTATGCCCTTCTTTTTCGTTATTATTTTCGGTTATATCATAACCAATTGCACCTATTTCATTCACAACATTATCTGCATTTGCAATTGCAAAAAAATTCCATTGTATATAGTTATGAATATTATTAGCTAATTTTTTCTTTAGCTCCACTTTTACTATTGTACTAGCATCTGTTATACATTTTTGCTTAGTTTCCTGGTAAAGATTTACACTTTCTTCATGAATTACATCTAAAAAATTTTCGATATTTTTATTTGTTGCACTGCTAGTAAACTGCTTTTTAAACATTGTATTACAATAAGTAAACTTATCTTGTAAATCAAAACTTATAATATAAATACTTGGTGTGTTTTCAAAAAAATTAATTAAAGAATGATGCATTTATTTTTAGAAAATTAAATTGTTTTAGCAATAATAGATTTGATAATATCATCTAATTCTTTAGCACTTACATCTAATAAATCTATTAAATCTTTTATGTTAGGGGCAATGTCTTTATCCTCTTTCAATAAATTTACTAACCCCAAAATATTGGATAAAGGCTTACGAACATTATGACTTTGTTGCCATGCTATTTTTTTCAACCTAAGTTCGGCATTTTTAATATCATCAATATTTAAAAAACTTAGAGCAACCCCCATAATATTATTCTTATCGTCGTACACAGGTTTACAGCTCATTTTATACCAAATAGATTTTCCATTAGAATAAGAAATCTTATCCTCAATATAATTTTCAACACCTTTTAATGCATTTGAAAATTGTTTGTAAAAATTTTCTTCGGTACCAGGTACTAATAGTTTAGGAAAATAAAAACCTTCTTGTAATTCAATATTATAATACAACATGGTTTTATACTTTGCACCACTATTAAAAGCAAGTACATTCATGTTCTTATCTAAATAGTAAAAAGATTCTACTGTGCTGTTTAATAGTGCAACTAATTTTTGTTGTGTAACTTTATGCTCTTCTTTAGCTTTTCTAACACTAGATGTAGAAACCCCAAATCCACCAAATTCAACTACTTCACCAGATTCATTAATAATAGAAAAAAAATTCCATTTTATATAATTAGGGGTGTTTATATTTATTATTTTATTATCCCTAAGCTCTACTTTAATTATACAGTTAGCTTTATCTATACATTGTTGCCTACTTTTATTAAAATCTTCAATACTATCTGGGTGAATGGAGTCAGTAAAATTTGCACCAAGGAAATGTATAAAAAATTGTTCAAAATGTTTTTGATAGTATTGATTTACATAAGTTAGTTTTCCATTTAAATCAAATCTTACAAAATAGAATGTTGGAGTATTCTCTAAAAAATTTATTAAGGATTTTTGCATTTCAATAAATCTTTCTTTGGTTATTAGGTTTTAAAGGTTCTCAAACTTAATATTCTATTTTTAAAAAACAAATTTTACTTTTTAAATGGTTAACTATTTATATGAAACAACTAAAAACATCAGCAATAGCTGAATTATTTCAAGTAAAATAAAATTTTGTACGTTTGCGGCAAATTAAATTTTATGCTTCAGGTAAATTATATAAGGCAGGAGAAAGAAAAAGTAAAAGAGAGATTGCAGGTAAGAAATTTTTCGAACGTAGAAATTGTAGATAGTATTATTGCTTTAGATGATACAAGAAAAAACATTCAGTTAAATTTTGATAATACCCAAGCAAAAATTAATGCTACCAGTAAAGAAATTGGTAAATTAATGGCACAAGGAAACAAAGATGAAGCAGAACAAATTAAACAAAATGTAGCACAATGGAAAACAGAGGTAACAAACTTAAACACTAACCTTATTAATATTGAAAAAAAACTGCAAGATGCTTTAATACAATTACCCAATTTACCTCATGAATCTGTACCTAAAGGAAAAACAGCAGAGGATAATGTAACAGTAAAAGAAGCTGGTAAAAAACCTGTATTGCCTGCAAATGCTTTGCCACATTGGGATTTAATAAAACAATATAATTTAGTTGATTTTGAAACAGGAGCAAAAATTACAGGAAGTGGTTTTCCTTTATACAAAGGCAAAGGTGCAAAGTTGCAAAGAGCTTTAGTGCAGTACTTTTTAGACTATAATACTAGTGCAGGTTACACTGAATTTTTACCCCCATTTATGGTTAACGAAACTAGTGCATACAGTACTGGGCAATTACCAGATAAGGAAGGGCAAATGTATCATGCAACTGAAGATAATTTTTATTTAATACCCACTGCCGAAGTGCCTGTAACCAATATTTACAGAGATGTTATTTTAAAAGAAAGTGATTTACCCATTAAAATGACTGCCTACTCACCTTGTTTTAGAAGAGAGGCTGGTAGTTTTGGAAAAGAAGTGAGGGGCTTGAATAGGGTGCACCAATTTGAAAAAGTAGAAATTATTCAGATTGTTGAACCAGAAAAAAGTTATTCTGTTTTAGATGAAATGGTTGCACATGTAGAAGCCTTGTTAACTAACCTGGAATTGCCATACAGAATTTTACGTTTATGTGGTGGCGATATGGGCTTTACATCTGCTCTTACATACGACTTTGAAGTGTGGAGTGCAGCACAACAACGTTGGCTTGAGGTAAGTAGTGTAAGCAATTTTGAAAATTTTCAAACTAACCGTATGAAATGCAGGTACAAAAATGCAGTTGGCAAAACTGTACTTGCTCATAGTTTAAATGGTAGTTCTTTGGCATTGCCAAGAATATATGCATCTCTATTAGAAAACAATCAAACAGATGCAGGAATAAGATTACCTAAAGCATTGCATAATTATTTTGGAGATGAAATAATTACTAAAAACTAAAGATGCTTGTTAATACAGAAACATATAAAAAAATTACAGAGGAATTAATTAACAAAGCAACACTTGTAGCTGTAAGTAAGGTAAAGCCTGTGGAAGCCATATTAGAATTATACCATTTGGGGCAAAGAGATTTTGGCGAAAATTATGTACAAGAATTAGTTGACAAACAAAGTAAATTGCCTACCAATATTAATTGGCATTTTATAGGGCATTTGCAAAGTAATAAAGTAAAATTTATTGCTCCTTTTGTTTACTTAATACATGGTGTAGATAGTATTAAACTATTAAAAGAAGTTAATAAACAAGCTGCAAAAAATAATAAAATTATCAAGTGTTTATTACAGGTACACATAGCACAAGAAACCACAAAATTTGGATTTGGATTAGATGAATTAAATGATTTATTTTTTTTAAGCGAATGTAAAAATGTTGAAGTAATTGGCTTGATGGGTATGGCATCTTTTAGCAATGATTTGAATTTAGTAAGAAAAGAATTTATACAACTACAACAACTTTTTAAAACATTACAAAAAAGTAACCCACAGTTTACTACCTTATCAATGGGTATGAGCGATGATTATAAAATTGCTTTGGAAGAGGGTAGCAATATGATAAGAATAGGAAGTTTGCTTTTTGGTAAAAGAGAGTATAATTAGTTATAATAAAGCTATATCAAGCGTTTGTGCTAAATTATGTAAATCTTTAACCACAGCTTCAATTACCGGTATTCCATTGTTCATTCTTTCTTCTTGCATTTCTCTTTCTGGGTCGCCGGGTATTAACACTTTTTCGTATCCATTGGCTGGTTTTGCATTTCTAAATCGTTCAATCCAGTTATCCATGTGCTGTTTAAAATCTGTTGCACTACGAAATGCATCAATTCTCATTGCTCCAAAAAAATGACCCAAGCCTTTACCAGGCATGTTTTGTGGCATAGCAATATATGCAGGAAAAGGAGGTGCCCAAGGGCCATAGCTTGCACCACTTAATACTGCAGAAAAAATATCTACAATACTTCCTAAAGCATAGCCTTTATGGCTGCCATGTTCTTTATCGCTACCTAGTGGTAATAAAGCTCCATCATTTTTTAAGATATGAGCATCTGTAGAGGGGTAACCATCTTTATCTTGAACCCAACCTAAAGGTGTATCTAAGTTTTTTCTTTGCAATATTTCAAGCTTACCATTGGCAGCAGTGGTTGTTGCAAAATCTGCTACAAAAGCAGGTTGTTTATTGGCAGGTATGGCAACAGCAATTGGGTTGGTGCCCAACATTTTTTCTATAGAAAAAGTGGGTGCTACCAATGCACTGGCATTGGTCATTGCAATACCAATCATATCATGCTCTAAAGCCATCATAGCATGATAACCTGCAATTCCAAAATGATTACTATTTTGTACAGCAACCCAACCTGTACCACATTCTTTTGCTTTATTAATGGCTAATTGCATTGCATAGGGAGCCACTACAAGGCCTAACCCTTTATCTCCATCTACTGTTGCAGTAGATGGGGTTTGGTGTATTATTGAAATGGCAGGGTTGGCATTAATTCTTTTAGCCTGCCAAAGTCTTACATAACCTACAAGCCTTGCTACGCCATGGCTGTCAATTCCTCTAATATCAGCATTTAATAATACTTTTGTTGCAATGGTTGCATCATTTGCTGAGCAGCCAATTTTTAAAAAAACCTGTTCGGTAAAATGAAATAATTGTTTATACTGAAATATTTGAAACATAATATTTAAAACAAAAATTATAAAAATAAATTAGGCTGATTACCATGAAGTGGTTTTTTTCCTAAGTGTTCGTAAGCTTTTAAAGTTACCTCTCTACCTCTTGGTGTTCTTTGTAAAAAACCCTCTTGTATTAAGAATGGTTCATATACTTCTTCAATTGTTCCAGGCTCTTCGCCTACTGCAGTTGCAATGGTAGTAATACCTACAGGGCCACCTTTAAATTTTTCTATTATAGCTTGTAAAATTCTGTTGTCCATTTCATCTAAGCCATGTTCATCTACATTCAAGGCTTTTAAAGCATGTTGTGTAATGCCAATATCAATTTTACCATCATTTAAAACCTGTGCAAAATCTCTTACTCTTCTTAATAAGCCATTGGCAATACGTGGTGTACCTCTGCTTCTTCTTGCAATTTCTGCTGCAGCATCTTTAGAAATTTGGGTTTGTAAAATTGCACTACTTCTTTCAATAATTTTTTTCAGGACTTCTGCATTATAATATTCTAATCTGCTTTTTATTCCAAATCTGCTGAGTAATGGTGCTGTTAATAAACCACTTCTTGTTGTTGCACCTACTAAAGTAAATGGGTTTAGGTTTAATTGAATACTTCTTGCATTTGGTCCACTATCTATCATTATATCAATTCTAAAATCTTCCATAGCAGCATATAAATATTCTTCAACAACAGTACTTAATCTATGAATTTCATCAATAAATAAAACATCGTTTGGTTGTAAATTGGTTAATAAGCCTGCGAGGTCGCCAGGTTTTTCTATAACTGGCCCACTAGTTTCTTTTATATTTACACCTAATTCATTAGCAACAATTCTGCTTAATGTTGTTTTACCTAACCCTGGTGGTCCGTGAAATAAAATATGGTCTAATGCTTCGCCACGAATTTTGGCAGCTTTAATAAAAATGATTAAATTTTCTATTAGTTGAGGTTGTCCACTAAAGTCATCAATAATGGTGGGCCTAATACTGTTTTCGAATTCACGTTCAGCCGCCGAAAGTTGCTCCCCTTCTTTATTCAAATTAGGATTACTCATATTATTTCAAAACTACAACAATGAAAGGGTATGTAAAAATTAAAACGTAATTAATTGTATAAGCAATGTATATTTTACAGTACAAACCAATAACCAAAAAGTTGGCAAACTATACCTACCACAATACCAATATACATTTCTGCATCGGTGTGATTGCCAGCAATAAAACGGCTACTTGCAACCATGCCAGTAAGCATAATAGCTACACAAATAGGAATACTTAAGTTAATTTGATAATAATTTGAAATTAAAATAATAGCCATTAATGCACCACCCATGGCTATGCCATGCAAACTAATTTTTATGTAATTATTTATTACTACACCTACCGAAGTGGAGATAAATATACCAAAGAAAAAAAACTTTAATGCAATAGGCTGATCTGTAAAATTTCTGCTTAGGTAATACATCCACCAATAGAAAAACATGGTGATAAAAAAAGGTATTATTCTTTCTTTTTGTGTACGTAAGAAAACGTTATCGATGAACTTTAAACGCCACAACAAAAAAACAGATAAAGCTGGGAAAAAAGCTGTCATCCAAAATACACTAAATATTCTTAAACCTAATAGTTTTTGTGTAATTCCAGGAAACTCGAATGGGAAGTAAATGGTTAAAAACCAAAAAATATAAGTTGGTATAAATAATGGATGAAAAATATAGCTGATTGCTTTTGCTACTATAAGTACAATACTATTGTTTGCTTGTTGATAGGTTTGTTGCTGAATTGCCACGGTAAAAAATTTTATAATTCTTTTCTTAATCTAGCTACGGGTATGTTTAATTGTTCTCGGTATTTTGCCACTGTTCTTCTTGCAATATTATAGCCTTTCTCGTTCAACAAGTCTGTAAGAACTTCGTCTGCCAAAGGTTTATTTTTATCTTCGGCATTAATAATATCGCTCAATATTTTTTTAACTTCTCTTGTACTTACTTCTTCACCAGAATCTGTACTTAGACTTTCGCTAAAGAAAAATTTTAATCTGTAATTACCAAATTCTGTTTGTACAAACTTGCTATTGGCAACACGGCTTACAGTGCTAATATCTTGTAAGGTTACTTCTGCAATATCTTTTAAAATCATTGGTTTTAATTCTGTTTCATCGCCTGTAAGAAAAAAGTTTTCTTGATGTTTCATAATGGCATACATGGTGTTAAATAATGTTCTTTGCCTTTGCTGAATCATTTCAATAAACCATTTTGCACTATCTATTTTTTGTTTAATAAATAATACTGCTTCTTTTTGTTTTTTATCTTTTTTACTTCCTTTTTCATAGTCCTTCAGCATATCTCTGTAACCTTCACTAATTCTTAAATCTGGTGCATTTTTATTGTTTAAGGTAAGTTCTAAAATGCCAGCATTATTCAAAATAAAAAAGTCTGGTACTATATAATTTTCTGCTTTGTTTATTTCGCCAATATTGCCACCTGGTTTTGGATTTAGTTTTACAATTTGTTGAATAGCTTCTTTAAGTTCCACTTCATTAATGCCTAACCCTTTTTGAATTTTATCGAAATGCTTTTTAGTAAATTCATCAAAATATTTTTGTAAAATTTTGATGGCAATTTTTACATAGTCATCTTCGGTTATTTCCCTTTTTAATTGCAATAACAAACATTCTTGTAAATCTTTTGCAGCAATTCCTGGGGGGTCAAACTGTTGTATTTGGGTTATTAGTTCAGCAACTTCTTGTTCATTTGTTATTATGTTTTGTCTAAAAGCAAGGTCATCTACAATGCTGCTTAACTCTCTTCTTAAGTATCCATCATCATCTAAACTGCCTACAATTTGTTCTGCCACTTTATACATTCTATCATCCAATTGTAACAAGCCAAGTTGATTAACTAATAATTCATAAAAGCTTTGTTCGTTCTTAATTGGTATTATTTTATTTTCTTCTGTGTCGCCATAGTTTTCATCTCTTGTTTTATAATCTGCAATATCATCATCGCTATCACTTACATATTCACTAATGTCTATGTTTTCATATTCATCTTCGCTGCCATCTAAAACTTCCTCCTCATTATTGCTTTCAAATTCATCTTTAAATTCATCGTTATAGTCGTTATCATATGCATCATCAACTTGTTCTAAAGCAGGATTTTCTTCTAACTCTTCTTTAATTCTATCTTCTAAATTTGCAGTAGGCACTTGCAACAATTTCATTAACTGAATTTGTTGAGGGGATAATTTTTGTAATAATTTTTGCTGTAAAGACTGGCTTAAACTCATTGTAAATAACTTTTATAAATATATCCTTTTCATTGGCTGTAAAGTTAATTGTAAACTATACTATGAAAGCCATTTTTTGTAATTGTTTTTTTGAAAAAAAATGGTTTAATTGTCCTTTCAAATAAAGTTTATCTTCACACTTTAAAATTATTTACTAATGCTTACTAAAGCAACTATTGAAAAATTTTTCATTGCAGAAAAACAAATTGGATTTTTTTTATTAATTGTTGGTCTTATTGCTTTAACAATTGCAGTATATGCCTTATTTTATTTGAAGTTACAAGAATTGAAATGGCCTACCATTATAATTTGCCTACTAAGTATTGTTATGCTATTTGTAGGCTATCAACAAGTTGCCAATGCTACTAAAAGTAGAATTAGTATTATTTATGCTTTTGATATGAATCCTGAATTAATTAAAACACAAGAATTGCCAAGAGTTGAAAAAAAAATAATAACTATTCAGGTATTAAAGTATATTTCTGTTTTAGTTTTCTTGGCTATGTTGTGGTTTGTTTTTTTTAAAAAAGATAAACTACTAAACTCAACTTCTAATGCTGTTCTTATTAGCTTTGCTTTACTTTTTCTATTGTTTTTTTCCATGTTTATTTTTCAAGAAATAAGCACCAAAAAATATGCTCAACAAATTAAATCTTTTGTTAGTTAATAATTTATGAAATACCATGTTCCCTATAATTTTATTTTAAACTATTTATACCCTTTGAGGCCAACCATTAAAAAAATGCTTGGTGGATATACATTACAGCTTAATAAGAAAATATTTTTTTTCTTAAGAGAGTCAGATACGAACCCTGAGTTTAATGGTGTTTTTGTTGCATGTATTGCAGAGTTTTTTGAAGAACTGCAAGCAGAAATTCATACCAGTAAAATGGAGTTTGATTTAGATGGTAGTATAAATAGCTGGATTTTTATTAGTGAAGATTTACCCGATTTTGAACAGAAAGTTTTAATTGCATGTAATCTTATAAAAGATGGTGATGTAAGAATGGGGAAAATTTAACTTCTTTTAAAACTATTTTAATTCAACCCACTCACTAATATTATTGCCACGACTAACAGAGCTTACAAATATTCTTCTCTTTTGCTCAAACCATTTGTCAGGTTCAATTTTATTAGAGTCTCCTAAAACAATATACTTCTCTATTCTTGCATTTTCTAAATAGGGCTCTTTCTGCTCATCGATACTAAATACGGCAAACCCTTTTATGTTGGTATTGTTTGCAATTGTAACATAAAAGTGGTTATTAGTTGTTTTTTCTACCAATGGCATAATAGGCATTATACTATCTATCCAAGGCATGGGAGGTGGTATTGCTGCATAAGCATAGTAATTATTTTTTAAAGAATCATTCCAGCCATTAGGATTGTTTTCAAAACTTTTACTACTAAAAAAAATACTTCCTTGTGTAGTGCTATACTGCCTTAAATGTTTTATTTGAGTTGGTAATTCGTTTTTGTTTCTCCATCCTGCATTGGTACCTGCTCTATATATACCATGGCCTATATACAAATGCTTATTATAGGTGTATTTGTTCCACCAATTTAACAAGGTGTCATAGTCGCAAAGTTTATGCCCTCTCTCCCAATAAAGTTGTGGTGTAACATAATCTATCCAACCTTCTTTTAACCAAAGTAAAATATCGGCATACAAATCATCGTAATTACTAATTCCTGCTTTAGTGTTGCTACCTAAACTATCTCTACTAAAATTTCTCCAAACGCCAAAAGGGCTAATACCAAATTTTACATAAGGTTTAATAGACTTAATTGCATTATGTAATTGTTTAATTATACTATCACAATTGCTCCTTCTCCAATCTTCTTTTTTTAAACCATTTCCATACATTTCAAAACTCTCTTTATCGTTAAATTCGTTATTGTTTTTATCGGGATAAGGATAAAAGTAATCATCCATGTGTATAGCATCAATATTGTATCTTGCCACAATATCTTCTACAATTTTGGTTACATAATTTCTAACTTCGGGTAGCCCAGGATTAAAAATTTTTTGATGATTATAGGTAACAAACCAATCTGGTTTTGTTTTAGTAATATTAGTTGAAGCAACAGAAGATGATTGAGTACTAAAAACGGCTCTATATGGGTTTATCCAAGCATGAAACTCCATTCCACGCCTGTGTGTTTCAGTAATCATAAACTCTAAAGGATCGTATAAAGGATTTGGTGCTAAGCCTTGCGTGCCTGTTAAAAACTCACTCCAAGGTTCGTAAGGAGAAGAAAAAAGTGCATCTGCAGCAGGACGTATTTGTACAATCATTGTATTCATTCCGTTACGCTGGTGCATATTTAACAACTTAATAAATTCATCTTTTTGTTGTTGAGTTGTAAGACTTTTAGCACTTGGCCAATCTATATTAACTACACTTGCTACCCAAACTCCTCTAAATTCAAATACGGGTTGAGTATGTAACTTACTTAGCAAAATATGCAATAGCAGAAATATGATTAGCAAACCTTTTTGCATGAATTTATTTTTAAACTAGCCGAAGATAATTACTGTTATGCAAATAAAAATTTGAATTAAAAATTTAACAACTCTTCTTAATTTTTTTAGGAGGACAAATAATTTTATAATTTGTGCCTACAACATAATACTTTTACTTTAATATTAAAACTTTTAGTAAATAACCATGAGTGTTTTTGAAGTATATGGAGGACAGAAACTTGAAGGAGCAATAACCCCACAAGGTGCCAAAAATGAAGCCCTACAAGTAATTAGTGCAGTTTTATTATCCAGTGAAACCGTAACCATCCATAATATTCCAGATATTTTAGATGTAAATCTTTTAATAGAGTTATTGCATGAAATGAAGGTGCAGGTTACTAAATTAAGTAGGCATAGTTACTCTTTTACAGCAAATAACTTAGATGAAAATTATTTAACTAGTGAAGAATTTAGTAAAAAAGCAGGGAGATTACGAGGTAGTGTAATGCTTGCTGGACCAATGCTTGCAAGGTTTAAGAAAGCCTATATTCATAAACCTGGTGGAGATAAAATTGGAAGAAGAAGATTGGATACACACATTATAGGATTTGAAAAATTAGGTGTAAAGTTTGATTATAATACAAATACTAGTTGCTTTCAACTATCTACCCAAAAGCTTACTGCAACCGATATGTTGTTAGATGAGCCAAGTGTTACCGGAACTGCAAATATTATAATGGCTGCAGTGCTGGCAGAAGGTGTTACAACAATTTACAATGCAGCTTGCGAACCTTATATACAACAGCTATGCAAAATGTTGATCAATATGGGTGCAAAAATTGAAGGTGTAGGAAGTAATTTATTAAAAATTTATGGTGTAAATAAATTATCCGGAACAGAGCATACCATTTTACCAGATATGATTGAAACTGGCAGCTTTATTGGCCTTGCTGCTATGACACAAAGTGAATTAACTATTAAAAATGCTGGCGTTAACCATTTAGGAATTATACCAGAAAAATTTAGACAATTAGGTATTAAACTTGAAATAAGAGAAGATGATATTTATATTCCTGCACAAGATAATTACGAAATAACCTCACATTTAGATGGTGGTATTTTAACCATTTATGACCATCCATGGCCTGGTTTTACACCAGATTTATTGAGTATTGTTTTAGTAGTTGCCACACAAGCAATAGGTAGTGTATTGGTACACCAAAAAATGTTTGAAAGCAGATTGTTTTTTGTAGATAAATTAATTGATATGGGGGCACAAATTATTTTATGCGATCCACACCGAGCTACAGTTATTGGCTTAGGAAGAAGAAATAAACTGCGTGGTATAACAATGAGCAGCCCAGATATTAGAGCAGGACAAGCATTACTAATTGCAGCTTTAAGTGCAGAGGGAAAAAGTATTATTCAAAACATAGAACAAATAGATAGGGGATACCAATTTATTGATGAAAGATTGAGAAGCATTGGAGCTAATATTATTAGAAAATAACTTCTACACTTTTTAATTAAGCATATAATAATACTAATAAATATCTTTGCAACATTAATCATCCTGTTGTAAAACAGTAAAATTGTATAGTATGAAAAAAAATGGTTTTGATAAATTTATCAATAAGGAACCTAAAGCTGCCGCTAAAAAAGAGGCATTTCGTCAAGAAAAAAGAAGAGCAAAAGCAGCAGCCAATGCATTAGGAGAAGAGATGAGAAGGAAAAAACAAGATGCATTAAATAATAAGTTGGATGTAAAAGATAAATTCTCTACAGCAAAAAAGAATATAAAGCCAACCAATAAAAAACAACCAACAACTTACAACAAATTTTCTACAACCAATAAAAAAGACATAGGCAGCAAAGTTCAAAACACTACTTCAAAATATCAGCCATCTGCCAATATGCCTTTAAATAAATTTATTGCTCATGCAGGTATTTGCGGAAGAAGAGAAGCTGCAGAGTTAGTAAAAAAAGGAGAAATTACTGTAAACAATGAAATAATTTTTGAGCCAGGCTTTAAAGTAAATGGAGATGAAACTATAAAATTTAAAAACAAACGTATTTTTATACAGCAGAATCTTGTATATATTTTACTCAATAAACCAAAAGATTATATTACTACTGTTAAGGACCCACAAGGCAGAAAAACGGTTTTTGATTTAATAAAAAATGCTGCCCCAGAAAGGGTATATCCTGTGGGCAGATTAGACAGAAATACAACTGGTGTTTTATTACTTACTAACGATGGGGATTTAGCACAAAAACTTAGCCACCCATCTTACCAAATAAAGAAAATTTATGAGGTAAAGCTTGATAAGCCTGTACTTAAAAAAGATATGGAAGCTATTGCAAATGGTATTACACTAGAAGATGGCTTTATACAAGCAGATAGTATTGCTTATGCCGATGATAAAGATAAAAGCATTATTGGAATTGAAATACATAGCGGCAAAAATAGAATTGTAAGAAGAATTTTTGAGAGTTTAGGCTATGATGTAAGAAATTTAGATAGAGTTATGTTTGCCAACCTAACTAAAAAAAATGTAGATAGAGGCAAGTGGCGTATGCTTAGTGAAAAAGAAATAAGGTTACTGAAGTTTATGAATAAAAGTTTTATGAAAAACAATAAAAGCAAAGCATCTGCAGAGTAGCTATGGTTAAATATGAAATAATAGAAGAGAACGATTTTTTTATTGCTATAAATAAACCATCAGGCTTATTAAGCGTACCAGATAGAAAACAATCGGAACCTAGTTTAAAGGATTTTTTGCTACAGAAATATTCTTCAATTTATACAGTACATAGGTTAGATAAAGACACTAGTGGAGTAATTGTTTTTGCTAAAGATGCAGATACCCACAAACAACTATCTCTGCTATTTGAAGGCAGAGATGTTGAAAAATTTTATCTTGGCTTGGTACATGGTAGTTTGTTACATCATAATGGTAGTATTGATGCTCCCATTATGATGCATCCTGCTAATAATGCAACTATGATTATTCACCAAAAAGGAAAGCCCTCTTATACAGATTATACTTTATTAGAACAGTTTAAGAACTACTCATGGGTTCAATTTCAAATTCATACAGGAAGAACTCATCAAATAAGAATTCACTCTCAATACATGGGCAATAGCATAGTTTGTGATGCTATTTACGGAGATGATAAACCTATTTTACTTTCTTCTTTAAAAAAGAAATTTAAACTTTCTAAAAAAGAAGAGGAGGAGAAGCCATTATTAAATAGGTTGGCTTTACATTCAGCATTATTAAAGTTTACCTTTAATAATCAAGCCTATCATATAGAAGCACCATTGCCAAAAGATTTAAGAGCTTTGCTAGAACAGCTACGAAAAAATAATTAAAAAATGTTTGTATATAGGTGGTAGAATATTTTATAACTTTTTTAATATTAATATAGTTTATTTTTGAGAATTAAAATTATTGGTATGCGTTTGTTATTCTTATTTTTTATCTTATTGTTTATAAATAATAACCTTAATGCTCAATGTGCTACTTTTAAGCTTGCCAGAAATGGAGACACTTTAAATTGTGTAGATAAGGCAGGCAATAAAAGAGGAAAATGGATTATTAAAGTGGACCCATTAAGAGGTAACCCAGGTTATGAAGAAGAAGGAATTTTTGCAGACAATAGAAAAGAAGGCATTTGGCGAAGATATAATTTGATGGGTGATTTGATTGCAATTCAAAGTTACAAATGGGGGAATTTAGATGGGGTTTCGCAATATTTTACTATTTCAGGTATAGAAAGAGAAGAAAGCTGGAAGGCAATGAATCCATTAAATGCTTATGATACTTTTTTAGTAGAAGATATAAATGATGAAAATAAATACCAGCAAGTAATATTACCCAATGATGGTAAAAGTTTAAAAAATGGCCGTTGGACATGGTATAGGCCTGGAGGCATGGGTATTATTAAAACAGAATTATGGTCTCTAAATAAGTTAGTGGTTCCTAAAACAGAAACACAAAATACTAACGAGGAAGAAATAAAAAAACCTGAACAGCCTAAACCAAAACCTAAAGAAGTAAACGACTACGAAAAGAAAAACAAGAACAAAAAATCGGTTAAGGTTAGAGACGGAAAAACTGGTTAATATTCTTATCTAAACTTAATTAGGGAGCTTAAAGAATTACGTAAGTTTTTATACATCATCATATCCACTTTAATTTTACCAACAGCAATAGGGCTTTCTATTCTTAAAGGTATATGGTTAGCATCATCGCTTACCCAAACAGTCATTTTTTCTCCTCCTTCAAATATGGTTCCTTTAATTAATAATGGCTTAAATTTTATTGCTTTAAACTTTCCATATCGGGTTTTGATAGTTTCTTTACCATAATATTTTATATAAAGGTTGTGTATTTCATTATCTAAAAACATGGTAAATGGTATTTTATCGCCAATTTTATATTTATTAAAATCTATGTTTCTAGAATAATAAATTGAGCTTAAAACATCTTGTACACAATTTGGTACTTTATATACACCTTTATTGGTAATTGCCGAATTTGTTTGTTGATTAAATGTAACATTTTCGTAAAACTTGTATCCACCTTCATCTACATTTCTAATAAATTTTATAGGTAATAAGGTAGTGGTATCAATAAAAGATTCATATCGGTCTCTTACTTTAAAAATCCAATCGTAGCTAGAGTTTGAAGTACCTAAACCTACAATATGAAAAACAGGAGTGTTGTTTAAAGTTTCTTTAGTTACTGTAAAACTTGCAGTACCAGCATCTAAATAAATACCTAAGGCATTGTAAAATATTTTATAGGTAATATTTTCACCATCTACAAAAGTGGTATTTCTAATATTACAAAAATCATCATCGGCAGATGTTAATGTAAGCCAAGAGCCCACGGCAACAAAAAGAGATAATACTTTTTTTTTCATATTGCTTATTTCTTAAATAGTCGTACACCTAATATAAACAAGCTTCCTGCAATAGCAGGAATAACTCTGTTGATTATCCATATAATGGCAGCAGTAAAAACTATGCCAATAATATTGCTACTTAACAACCCAAATAACTGTTTACTTGTTTCGCCTCTTAATCCTAACTCTGCAATTGGTATAGATGGAATAACAGCAAGTACTAAAAATAATACACAAACCATCCAAGCTAACTTATACCAAACAACTTCTACATTAAACAATTGTAGTAACAATAAATACTGCACAACAAATACAACGTATCTAAAAAAAGAAAGTAGTAAAATTTTTGTTAATTCCTTATAATGAAAATCTTCTAACTTTTGAATATAGAAACTATACTTGGCTACAAATGGAATTTTCTCTACTAATTTAGTAAGCCAGGATAATTGAAAATATAAAACTAAAAAAACCAGTGTCCAAAATCCTAATGATATCAACATGGCATCTAACCAAAACTTACTTAAACCTTGTACATGATGTGTTTCATCTAATATTTTAAACTTAACGTATAGTAAACCAATTAAGCCCATCACTAAAGTTATGATTATTTGACTCATACTTCCTACAATGGATAAGGCAATGGCTCTTAACCTATTTCCTTCATTTAAATAAATTACTCTGCCTACATATTCGCCTACGCCATTAAAAGTATTTAATGCAATTGCCTGCCCTGTAAAAATGGCTCTAAAGGCTCTAAAGAAGGAAACGTTTTGAATACCCGAAACAAGCATTTGCCATTTCTTTGCCTCTAACCCCCAGTTTACAAACATTAATAAAATTACTACATACAACTTCCAGGCTTCTGCACCTTTATAAGAGTTTACAATGGCTTGCCATGCATCTGGCAAGTTGGGTTGCTCATTAATTTGTTTATAAATAGAAAAGCTTAGCCATACAAATAAAATTGGGCCAATAATATAGTTAAGAAATATTTTTTTACTCTTCTTCAGTAATTAGTTTTTATATTATTACAAATTACGAATATACTGTTGAGATTGTAAAATAGAATTGCTATATTTTTTTAATAAGAGAGAGTAATTAGGTGAGTTCTATTACAGTAATTTCTGGTAAAATTCCTACTCTACCTGGGTAGCCAATAAAACCATAACCACGGTTTACATATAATTTTTGATTTCCTTCTTCGTATAAACCAGCCCATTGTTTGTACATATACTGTACAGGGCTCCATTTAAAATAAGGATTTTCTATTCCAAACTGCATTCCATGCGTATGCCCTGCAAGCATTAAATCAATATCGGTATATTTAGTTCTTACTTCAGCATCCCAATGGCTGGGGTCGTGGCTCATTAATAATTTGAAGGCATATTTTTCTGTTCCGTTATAAGCCTCTTGTAATTTTCCATATTTGGGGAAATAAGCTTTGGCACCCCAGTTTTCAATACCAATTAATGCAAAAGATTCACTATTTTTTTCTATTGCTACATGTTCGTTTAACAACAAACGCCAACCCATTTTTGAATGAGCTTGTTTTATTTTTTCAATATTTTCTATTTTAGCTTCTAAAGTATCCCAGGTTGAATAATCTCCATAATCATGGTTGCCTAAAATACTATAAACTCCATAAGGTGCTTTTAGCCTACTGAAAATATCTATATAATCAATCACTTCTTCATAGCTGTCGTTTACTAAATCTCCTGTAAATAAAATCATATCGGGCTTTTGCTCTAATATTTTTTCCACGCCTTTTTCTACTGCTTTTTTATTTTGAAAACTGCCACTATGTATATCGCTAATTTGAACAATTTTAAATCCTTTAAATGAATTAGGTAAATTTTTAAAAGACAAGGAAACTTTTTTTATCTGATAATTGTATCTATTACTAAAGCCATATAACATGGTTCCAAATAATGTTGCACCTGCACCTAAGCCTAGCCAACTTAAAAATACACTTCTTGAAATGGATGGACCATTGGTTGCATTTTCGGCAATTTGTTTTGTGGTATTAAACTTACCTGCAACCCAAACAAACAACCTTCTTATATCATCTATCACAAAAAATAACGAACCAAGTAACTTGGCTAAAAACAAGCCTACAAAAATGGCGAAAATGTAATTTCTGAAAAACTTAGATGTTTGTAAAGTTTGCAAATAGGGTATAGATAATAAAACCAAAATAGCAGCCACACTTAAAAACCAATAACTACCTTGTACTACAATTCTTGTTTTAGTATGTAGGCCAATAGTTAAAACTCTTATAGCCTGAAAGGCATACAAATCTAACATAAGCATAAATCCTGCAATAAACCAAACTGTATCAGTATTTTTCATGTATATAAACTTATCAAAACATTGCAAAGAAAAAAATATTCAAGGTTTAATTTATTTATACCCGAAGATTTAACATTAATTGCTGAAATTTGGATGTCTTAAAAAATATAACTATGCAATTTACTTATTACGGCCATTCTTGTTTTTCTATAATTATAAATGGCAAACACCTTTTGTTCGACCCTTTTATTACCTACAATGAGTTAGCAAGCCATATTGATATAGAAAGTATAAAAGCAGACTATATATTTATTAGTCATGGCCATGCAGATCATATTGCTGATTGTATTAGCATTGCTAAAAGAACCAATGCCTTGGTTATTTGTAGTTGGGAAATACATGAATGGTTGAACAAAAAGGAAATAAGCAATACGCACCCTATGAATACTGGTGGTAAAAAAGTTTTTGATTTTGGAACAGTAAAATGCACTGTTGCACAACATAGCAGTGGATTGCCAGATGGCAGTTATGGTGGCAACCCAATGGGTTTTCATTTTATAACAAAAGAAAAATCATTTTACTATAGTGGCGATACTGCACTTACATTAGATATGCAATTAATACCAGCCTGGGGTAAGCCCAACTTTGCTATTTTACCTATTGGCGATAATTTTACTATGGATTATATAGATGCAGAAAAAGCAGCTTGTTTTGTAGAAACAAAAGTTATTATTGGCGTTCACTATGATACTTTTGGATTTATAAAAATTAACACACAAGAAGCAAAAGAATATTTTACATCAAAGGGTAAATTACTATTGCTACCTACAATTGGCGAAACCATAGATGTATAAAATTAAAAAGTGGCCAAGAAAAAGCCACTTTTTAAGAATAATTATTTTAATGCCTAAGGTGCTAAAGAAACTCTTATTTGCACACCTGCTCTGGTATTAATGGTTGGTGCCGATGTTGAAATGTAAGGCACTACTCTTCTTTGATCAAAAAAGAGTTTAATATTAATTCTATTATTTAAAACATAATCAATACTTGGTTGTATAGTAATTACTTTTTGCCCACCAGTACCATAAGCATTAGCTTGGTCTAAACGGCTATTTGTTGTGGCATCATCTCTCATAGAAAGGTCTAATCTAAAATTAATATCATTCTCTAATGCCTTACCTTTTATTTTAATAAAACTAAGACCACGTTTGCGGAAACCTGCACCAACAACCCATTCAGTACTGTTTGTTTCACTTAATTGATAATCTATTAAACTTAAACTTAACTGACGGCTTTTTTTGAATTCGAATTTTACATTTAACTGACTAAGGGTTGTAACATCTATACCAATTAATGGTGCAAACTGTTCTTGTATGGTTATGTTTGGTACTAAGAAAAATGGAATATAATTGCCACTAACAGTATCTATAAATTGTGGTGCACCATATCTAAAAGGATCTGCAAATAATAATGCACTATTGTAACTATTCATACTTACAGTACCATTGTAAGCATGAGAAAAACTAATGGTGCTGAATTTTTTTGCTAAAGCAGGAATTCTTGTTAAACCGGTATAAGTTACTCTCCAATTAGGTTTTGGCAAAATGCCACCAAAAGGATTAGAACGTATATTTTTATTATTTTGATTTAATAAAGAAATATTTTTAGGGTCTTTACCTGTATATGCTGCTAAGAAAGATGGAATTAAAACATCTTGTGCATATCTACCATACCCTTTTGCAAAACCATCTGCATCATATTGCCCATTCCAATAAGGATTAGTTTCTGCAACTCGTTTACTCATTATTAAACGATAGTCTTGAAACTTCTTAAATGTTTCTGATATTTCGTTTGGATTGGTTTTTTGAAATAATGTTTTAAAAGAAATATAGGATACACTAAAACCACCAGCAGCATAAGGATTTAAGTGTTGGTATTTATTTGTGTTAGATACATCTTTAAAAAGTTCGGTAAATTCTTTACTAAATGATTTGTCTAAATTAAGGTCTATAATTAATTCTTTTAATGGTTCTGCCTGTACTGTTACACTTAAACGTTGTTCGAAATTTTGACGGAATAAAGTATTAAATAAAGTATCTCTTGTTAAAATACCTTGAGCTGCTTTAGTGTTTAACCAATTGCTATCTGGCTGCATACCAAAAACAAAATCTAATCCTGGCTGCATTGTTTTTAAATTATTTCCTAAATGATTTGCCCTACCCATAAAGCCTGGAATTCTACTTCTAAATGTTTCGTTATAATTAATAGATGCTCGTTTAACCATTGTTACCATTTTACCAGTAGTTCTTAAAACATCATTCATTTCTACTGGTTGGTTTTGTTTAATTAAACGTGCTGCTATTCTTGCATCTCGTCTTTGCTGTCTCCATTTTTTTAATGCTGCTATTCTTTTTTTGCCTTTCAAGCCTTTTAGTACTTCTGCCTTTGTTTTAAGAGTTACCGTAGGAGTTGTTCTTTTTGGGGTAACTACTTTATTATTTTTTCCTGTTGAAGATGGTGCATTATCTAATGCTCTTAATATTTTAAACTTACTGTATAAACGAGTAAAATCAAATTCGGCATTAAATGTATTTTCCTGACTGTTTTCAATTATATTTCCAAGAGGTAATGCCAATAAGCTTGCACCAATCCAGTTATAAGTTGTGGTATAACTGTAACGAGAGGTTACCCAATCTGTTAATGGTAGTTTAGCAAGAGGTAAGGTATAGCTTGCAACAGCTCTTTGGTTGTATAAAGTATTTCGTCCGCCACTCCAAAATTTATCTCTTATAGTATCTCTTTTTTCTTTAGTATCAATGGCTCCTTCTGGTTCATCAATTCTTGCATTATTGGTTGCAGAAAAATCAAAGTTTAATGAACGGGTTAAATCCCATCTAAGGTTATAAAACCTATCAAACGTAAAGTATTTATCGTAAGTTGTATCTACTCGTTCAATTTTTCCTGTTCCATCTGTGCTAACAATTCTTGGTATGTATTCTCCAAATTGCCTATTTATATCGGCTCTAAAACTTAGCAACGATGGCATATAATTAAAGTTAAAATCTCTTATTAAATTATACCAATTACTTTTTCTTTTAACCAATAATTTTTTAAATGGCTCAATATATTTTGATGAATTATTAAAAGTATAACCAAAGCCACCACGTTGTTTTGTAACATCATTTTTTAAAACTAATGGGCTACTTTGTTCAGTTTTAGTGTAGGAGTAGCTTACATCAAAATTGCTTAAACTCCATAATTTGTTTTTACCATTTCCTTGTACCCTTATGTTGGTAAAATTAATTGTTTTAATAGTGGTTTGGTCTAAGGCTGTATTTTTTATAGAATCTCTTTGGCGACTATTGGCGGCACTGTTTATTTTATCTTTTAGTTTTACATCTTTATCGTAAGGGTCGTACTCTGGGCGTTTAATTGTTTTATTGATACTGGCATAAATTGGGATACTTATTTTAGCAGATTTTGGTACAAGTTTACCAGCATCAATAGAGGCTGCTGCATCAAACTGAAACATATTATCTCTTGCTCGTTCATTAACTCTTTGCTCTATGGTGCCAAAACCTTTAGAGTAAGTATTGGCTGAAAAACTAAGTGAACCAAGATCGGCAAGTTGTACATCTATTCTTCCTAAAGCTGCATAAGCTCCTCTTTCATCTAACTGAGAAAGCCTTAATTCATTTATCCAAACTTCCGAATATAAATCAAAAGGATTATTGTCTTTTGCATTTTCTACTGCTACTAAAATTCCTCTTACTTCTCCTAAATTAGGATTACCATATACCGAATAGGTTTTAAAGCCAACCTGCTCTCTATATATTGTACTTAAAGGGCTGCCAGATGCATTACGCCTTAGCTTTAAATTTATTAATTCTTGTAAACTAAAATCAAGTCTGTTGCTATCTGGCCACACTTTTGCAGCACTAGAGTCTGAAGTGTTGTATTTTCCTGGTGCAGTTATTTTTAAAGGAATTTTAATTTCGTAATAGTTATTTAAAAAGTCTTGTCCAATTCTAATTACTGCATTTAATTCATTGTCATTAACTGTTGGAAATTTAGGCATACTCTCGGCATGAATAAACATTGATAATTTGCCAAACTGACGCATATCTAAATTCAGAGTTTTTATTACGCCTCTTGCATCACCATCTTGTAAACCTTGTACTCTTAAACTCATTGCCTGTTCGTTTTGTAATAGGTTTACTCCGTTATTGCTTAATTGTTGTACTCTTTCTATACCTGGTGGCATTACATAATTTACAGGGGTACGATTGCTGTTTTCTTCAATGTTTACAGCTAAAGTGTTAAAGGTTGTAGTATTATTGTTTAGGGCAATATACTGGCCTGCAGTATCTAACTTATAATTAAAATTTCTCCATTGGTTTCTAACTAAATCAAACCTTGCAAAACGCATTACAACCGAGTCTTCAAAATCGGTTAAATACATTCTTATAAAACGAATGGATTTAAAATCTGTAATTCCACCTACATTACTGGTATATTCTTTAATAGGAACTCTAAATAAATACCAATTTTCTGTTCCTGTTGTTCCGTTTACGTATTTTACATTAATGCTTCTTTTATCTGTAATATATTTTGTAATGCCTACATCCATATTTTTTGATAAATCTACTTCGTATTCATAGTAAGCTTCTGTTTCGTTTAAAGTGTTGTCTCTGTTTAAATCTTCATTGTCTGGATATAAAGTTGCTGCTGCAGATAAATCGTTGTTTGTTCCTGCTACAGGGCTATTGCCTTGTGGGTTATTAAAATTTTTATAGCGTTGTAAAATATCAGCACCAACTGCATCGTAACTTGCATCTCTGTACCATTTATAGTTATCGTTACTGGGGTCTTGGTTTGCTTGAATATATAATGGAGAACTGGTAGAAAAGTTTGCTGCCAATTTTGCTAAGTAATAAGATTTTTTATTTTTTTCTCCCTCATCATTTAACCCATCAAAACCAACGTCTTGGTAAGGCCTATCATTGGGGTCGTTGCTAAATGCTTGTGTAACTTGAATTGGGTTGATAGGCTGTTTACCCCAAGTGCTGCTATCTACTACTGCAGGTATATTTGGTGATGGAAGCCCATTTTCATAAAAACGTTTCCCATCTTTTAAAATATCTTCACTTATATTACCTAAGTTAATTACCAGTTTACCTTTAGAAGTTGGGTTAGCCGTTTTTATAAATGGATCTTGTACCCAAAACTCCAGGTATTCTACATTGCCTGTTTCAAAATCAGTTTGGTCAATATTTCTCATAATACCGCCCCAACGTTGTTTGGGATTTAATAATCTACCACTTGCAGTAACTTGTAATGGACTGCTTTCGTAATTGTAAGGGCCACGTTCGGTAGGATAATAAGCCAAATCAAAAGTAAAAGCCTGAACGTTGGTAATATTGGTTGTAAGGTTAGGAAATAATTCATTGGTGTAAACCTGCCTTGTACGTGGGTCGCTTAATGCATCTAAATTTGATTTTAAAGGGTTGTTGCCAGCGTTTTTATCTTGCAAATTAGGCTCAATATTATACCAAGCAATTTTAGCTCGGTTAAAATTATAATCAATAGAATCAAATAAAGAGGCTTCTGCAAATTTACCTGTTGGTGTAGAGGCTAAGGTCCATGCAATAGATGGGAAACGTAAATCAAAGCTATTTCTTGTGCCTTCAAAATCATCTATATAAATTAAACCTTCGTTACCTTTACCAATTTGTTTTGGGTGACCTGGTTTTAAGTAAGCAGCTTCGCCATAAGCTGTAATAGTACTTTTAGCATTAGAGTTATAGAAAGGTAACTTATTTACCAATCTAGTTAACCCTGGCGATTCGGTTTTGTAGCTAAAATCAAAACCATACATGGTGTTTCTTATTGGGTCTTCTCCATAATTCATTTTGGTAAAAAATGGTCTTTCGCCCAAACGAACCATAGATAAACCTAGACTTAATTTTTTGCTTGCTAAATAATCTGCTCTTAAGCCTAAAAATCCTCTTTGCTGCATTCCAAAACCAGCATTGTTTTCGTAAGAAACACTTACCGGAATGCCAGAATTTAATATTGCCTGATTTACAATTTTTACACTACCTAAATTATAATCAATGGTATAATCTACACCCTCTGTTAATACTTGCCCTCCTGCATTTATTTTTACTGAGCCTTGTGGTATGTTAAAGGCTCCTAAATAAATATCGCTGCCACCGGTACCTTTTGCCTGCCCTTGCATAACAAACCTATTATAGTTTGCATAAGTTTGTGCTATTGCTTTAATAGAATCGTATAAAATTTGATACACATATTTTGTAGGATCTACACCAGGTGGTAAGCCTATGCCATTATTAAAAGCAAGCTGCATTAAATCTTTACCAAATGGTTCAAGAACAGGAAAAATTATTTTTCCATGCTGTGGTAAAATGGTATAGCCTTCAATGTAATCAAATTGTCCATCTGGTTGTGGGTCGTTTCTGTTGTTTAGTCTATCTAAATTTAAAATTCTAAGTAATGGCTTACCCTCTACATTGGTTGCACTTTGTGGTAAATATCTTTTTAAACCACCACTAGGTTCTTCATATAAAATATTTAATTGAAAATCTTCTCTGCTAATACCTGGTACATCTAATGAATACACATTCTTCATCATTAAACTCCATATTGGTAAATTAACTCTTGCAGAAGTTGCTTTTAATAATTTTAAGAATAATATTTTTTGCACACCTTGTGTAGAGTCTAAGGCAATATCTTGGCTAAATTCTCCTACTTGGTACACTTGGCCATTGTAAGTATATTGATAGGCAACTGCTAAAACTTCATCTGGTTGCAATTGTGTGTTAATAGATAAAAATCCTATTTGCGGATTAAAATAGTATTCGTTGGTAGTAAGTTTTCTGGCATAAGTTTTTTCAAAATCATCTACAGGTTTTAAACCCAAAGCTTGTAATTGACTGGTAACTTGAGAAGGCTGCCTGAAAGGAGATCCCATACCACCTGCAATTAATTTGTTATACAAAGCATTTGCCTGGTTGCCTGGTAAACCACTTGGTGTGCCATTGCCTGGTAAGTTTACAGCATTCGATGGGTTACTTTCGCCAAAATCTGCAAAACCTACTACATCTCTTGCATCTGTTGTTGCTCCTGTTCTATTTGTTACCCAAACTTCAATACGTTGTATTTGTACCTGGCTATTTACAACTGGTAAATTACGCATTGCAGTATTAAAATTATTTTTAAAATACTGACCTAGTAAAAAATGTCTGTTCTCTTCATAATCATCTAACTTTTTTTGAAAAGGAGTGGTTGCGGAACCGCCTTGTAAACTTTGGCTTTGCCTTATGCTTCTTTGATTAGCTATTGCACCTGTTAAAAATAATTTACCAAATTGTAATTGCGTTTTTAATCCAAATAAATTTTGTGTGCTTGGTATTAATGTACCTTTTGATTGCCATGAAATATTGCCAGCTTCCACACTTTTCAATATTTCATCATCCATGCCTTTGTAGTCTAATTTCAACTGGTTTTCAAAATCAAAATTGGCAAGGGTATTATAGCTAATTGGTAATTTTAGTTTATCGCCAATATTTGCATTTACATTTAAATTGGCATTCATGTCAAAATCAAAGCCACCATTTTTTCTTGCAGCTTCTGGCAATGTAGGATTTTTGGTTATTTGGCCTTGATAGCCTGCTAAAATATCTACAGAGCCTTGTGGTTTAATATCTACTTTAAAACCATCTTTTCCTAAACCAAAAATTCTATCAAAAAGTTTATCAAAAACCCTCATTTTAGGTCTTAATACTTTTCTGTTT
>JAIBAV010000028.1 GCA_019695015.1 Chitinophagaceae bacterium | reverse complement strand
ATTACGTTTTTGAAATGCTGCTTTAAAAAATCGGTAACAAGCATTCCTAAATCTGTAGGAAAAAGTTTAGCTTTTTCAGCACCAGTATTTTCTAATATTGTTGTGTTAGTAATTTTAAAATCTGGTGTAAGTGTTACAATATCTACTTTTCTTTTAATCGCATCTTTATCTCTTTTTTCAACATAATTTCTTTTAATTATGGTGCTAATGGTTGGTGCATAAGTACTTGGACGGCCAATACCTAACTCTTCTAATTTTTTTACTAAACTTGCTTCCGTATATCTTGGTGCAGCTCTTGTAAATTTTTCTGTTGCAGTCATTTCATTAAAAACAAGTTGCTGTCCATTTTTTAATGAAGGTAAAAATCCTTCTCCATTATCTTCTTCATCATCGTCTTTACCCTCAAAATAAACCTTTAAAAACCCATCAAATTTCATTACTTCACCAGTTGCAACTAGCTCTTCATTGTTAGTGCTTATATTAATAATAGCAGTAGTTTTTTCAAATGCTGCATCACTCATTTGGCAAGCAATTGTTCTTTTCCAAATTAGTTCGTACAGCTTTCTTGTTTCATCATCAGCAATGGTATCATTACTCATGTAAGTAGGCCTTATAGCTTCATGTGCCTCTTGTGCAGATTCATTTTTATTTTTAAACTTTCTTGGCTGATAATATTGGTTGCCATAAGACTCTATTACTTGCTTTTGTATATCTTGCAATGCGGTATCACTAAGGTTAATACTATCTGTACGCATGTAAGTAATTTTACCACTTTCATATAGCTTTTGTGCCAATAACATTGTTTTACTTACCCCATATCCTAATTTCCTTGAAGCTTCTTGTTGTAATGTAGATGTTGTAAAAGGTGCTGATGGTGTGCGTTTGGTAGGTTTTACCTGCACATCTTTTACTGTAAAATTTGCATTTTTACAGGTTTCCAAAAATGCAGTTGCATTAATTACATTATTAATTTTTTTAGTGCTCTCCGCTTTAAAATTAACTGCCTTATTATTAATATCATTGGCAGTTAAACTAGCTTCAACCTTATAACTACTTTCTGTATTAAAGTTATTTATCTCTCTCTCTCTTTCAACAATTAATCTTACAGCCACACTTTGTACACGGCCTGCACTTAAACTTCTTTGCATACCAATTTTCCTCCACAAAACAGGGCTTAGTTCAAAGCCTACCAATCTGTCTAATACTCTACGAGCTTGCTGGGCATTCACTAAATCCATATTAATAAAACGTGGATTGGCAACAGCTTTTTTAATAGCTGGTGCAGTAATTTCGTGAAAAACAATTCGTTTAGTTTCTAATGGATTTAGATTTAAAACTTCTGCTAAATGCCAACTAATGCTCTCTCCTTCTCTATCCTCATCGGATGCTAACCAAACTTCTTTATTTTTTGAAAGCTTTTTTAACTCGTTTACAACTTTAAGTTTTTCATCAGGTACAATATATCTTGGTTGGTAATGATTATTAATATCAATACCCATATCATCTTTTTCTAAATCTCTAATATGGCCAAAACAACTTTTCACTTCAAAATCTTTACCCAATATTTTTTCAATTGTTTTTGCTTTTGCCGGAGACTCTACTATTAATAAATTTTTAGCCATATCTTATACTTCCTCTTTCAAAATTTAAATACTCAAATAAATAATCAAGAACAATTTTAGCTTAATAAAATTTTACTTAAACTACTGCAATATTAGCCATATAGCTATAAAAAGCAAAAACGGAAGTTGATTTGATAATAATTAATAAATATTTTTTATGAAGAAATCTAATTATAGAAGGTATAAATTATTCTATATTAAACAATTATCTTCGCAGCATTTTAAATTAAAATTATGCAACCTACATTAGTAATTTTAGCTGCAGGAATGGCAAGCCGTTATGGCAGTATGAAACAAATACAAGGTTTTGGACCAAGTGGTGAAACAATTATGGAATACAGTATTTACGACGCCATACAAGCAGGTTTTGGCAAAGTTGTATTTATTATAAGAGAAGAATTTGTAGATATGTTTAAAGAAAATTTTGGGAAAAAATTAGAAGGCAAAATAAAAGTAGATTACGTTTATCAACAATTAGATAGTTATACTTTTGGAAGAACTATACCAGAAGAAAGAAAAAAACCATGGGGCACCGCACATGCCATACTTTGTTGCAAAGAAAAAGTAAACGAACCATTTGCTGTAATTAATGCAGATGACTATTATGGTAAAAATGCTTTTGTTAAAGCACACCAATTTTTAACTACAGTTGTTGCCGAAAACAATTATGCAATTATAGGCTATGAACTTAAAAAAACATTAAGTGAAAATGGAAGTGTGAGTAGAGGTGTTTGTGATGTAGATGAGGAAGGAAATTTAATTGAAATTAACGAGAGAACTAAAATTTACAAAAATGAAAAAGGAGTAATTACTTATGAAGACGAAACTGGTTTACATGAAGTAAGTGAAGCTGCAAGTGTAAGTATGAATTTTTTTGGATTTCATCCTAATTTTATTCTAACCTGCGAAAAATATTTTAGTGAATTTTTAGATAATGAAATAAATAACCCTAAAAGCGAATTTTTTATTCCTTTAGTGGTAGATAAATTGGTAAAAAGCAATACAGCAAAAGTATCTGTAATACCAACAACAGCACAATGGTTTGGTGTTACCTATAAAGAAGATGCACCAGGTGTACAAGCAAGTATTAATAATTTAATTCAGCAAGGGCAGTACCCTAATAATCTTTGGGCTTAGTGGTTTATTATGTATAAAGGCATTGCTTTTTTATATTTTGTATGCTTTACTTTGTATATTATTTACAGTAGGGTACCAGATTATTTTGATGGAGAAACTGCACCTGCAACTATCCATTGGCTAAAAGACAGTACTACAAACACAACTATACCTAAAGCAGTTTTTATTCATGGTAAAACAAAATATGAGGTAGATGCCCGTTATGTTTTAAGAAGCCTACCAGAAAATAAAAAACTAACTGTTATTTATCTTGTTAAAAAGCCACAAAATGCAGTTGTATATAGTTGGTGGGGCTATTGGATTACTTGGGGCGAACTGCTAACTTCTATTCTTTTATTAGTTGCCCTTTTTCAGGTTGCAGTTGCAATAACCAAAAACCCTACACCAGAGGCAGTTATGGAACAGCTAGAATATTTTAATGCTGCTAAAAAAAGGAAGTATGATTAATGTTTAAAAACAATTTTAATACTACCTTCACAAAAAAAATTTATGAAACAATTTCATAAACTTTTAATTTTTACACTAACTTTTATTCCTTTATTTATTGCTTGTGGTAGCACTAAAGAATCTACCAACTCTGAATTGGATGAAGTTAGTATTGCTAAAGCAGAAAGAATAATTTTAGAATTGGTAAATAAACATCGGAAAAAAAATGATTTACCAAAATTAAAAGCAATTGATGAACTAACCGAAATAGCTGAAAAGCATAGTAAAAATATGGGAGATGGAAAAGTAAAAGTAGGACATGGTGGTTTTGACAATAGATATAACAAAATAAAAAAAGAAATTAAAAATGTTGGAAGTGCTGCAGAAAATGTTGCTTTTGGAAATACCAGTTTAAAAAAAATTGTAGATGGTTGGATTGCAAGCCCACATCATAAAGGTAATATAGAAGGCCCCTTTAATTATACAGGTGTTGGAATTTATAGAAATAAACAAGGTGTGTTATTTTATACCCAAATATTCATTAATAAAGTAAAATAACTAATGAAGAAATTATTTTTATTGCTTACAGTATTTATTTTTTTTCAAGCCAATGCCCAAAAAATTCAAGAAAAACTATTTTACCATAGTGCAAAAGGCTTAAGCTTTATTCCACCATTATCAAAGCCAGGTTTAATTTATGAAGGTAAACTTTATATAGGTAAGCAAAGGCTTACAGGGCTGTTTTATAAATTAAATGACGAAACATTAAATAGCTACTTCAATAAATATAAGGCTAATAAAACTGCTGCAGATATTTTAACAATTACTGGTGGCGTTGCTTTGCCTTTAGCCAATATTTTTATTGCAGCCAATGAGGGCAAAGTAAATTGGTGGCTTATTGCAGCAAGTGCTTTGTTAAATGGAACTGGTGGATATTTGAATATGCAAGCTCAAAAAAATCTATTACTTTCATCCATATATTTCGATAAAAAAATGGGTTATACTACTAATAATTTTAAACCCAAACAACAAGTAGTACAAATAGCAATACCCATTGGTAAATAATTTTAATTCTAAAAAGAAAGCAATTCTATTATATGCAAAATATAGTTATTAGTGTAAAAGATTTAAATAAAAAATATGGCAATTTTCATGCAGTAAAAGGAATTAGTTTTGAGGTATTTGAAGGTGAGATTTTTGGTTTGTTGGGGCCTAACGGTGCAGGTAAATCAAGTACTTTAGAAATTATTGAAACCCTTAGGCCAAAAACAAGTGGCACTGTAAAGGTTGTTGGTTTTGATTTAGACACACAGCCTAATTTCATTAAACAACAAATAGGTGTTCAACTTCAAACAAGTGGTTTTTACCCTGGTTTAAATTTAGTTGAACTGATTGATTTATTTGCTGGATTATACAATGAAAAAGTGAATGCTAAAGAATTATTAGAGCAGGTGAATTTACAAGATAAGGCCCAAGCAAAATATAAAGAATTAAGTGGTGGGCAAAAGCAGCGTTTTTCTATTGCTACAACACTTATTAATAAACCAAAAGTTATTTTTTTAGATGAACCAACAACAGGTTTAGACCCTCAAGCCAGAAGAAATTTGTGGCAATTAATTAAAAAAATTCAGGCAGAAGGTACTACCATTATTATTACTACTCATTATATGGATGAAGCTGAAATACTGTGTAATAGAGTAGCAATTATAGATGATGGAAAAATAATTGCTATTGATACACCAGATAAATTAATAGACAACTTAGTTGCCACAGGTTTTGAAAGACCTAAAGAAGTAAAAAAAGCTAATTTAGAAGACGTATTTATTCATTTAACAGGCCACTCTATCAGATAAATTTTTTACAATTGTTTACCCCACCTAAAAGTATTTATCTCTAAACCTGCCAACTCAAGAACCCTATCCGTTACAGTTTTAGCAAGACATTCTATGCTGGTAGGTAAAGAATAAAATGATGGAATTGCAGGGCAGATAATACCACCTGCCAAGGTGATTGTTTCCATATTTTTTAAGTGAATTAAATTAAATGGTGTTTCTCTAACCATAAGAATTAGTTTTCGTCTTTCTTTCAAAATAACATCAGCAGCCCTGGTTATTAAATCATCACTTATACCCGATGCTATTCTGCCTAAAGTGCCCATGCTACATGGAGCAACTATCATAATATTAAACTTTGCAGAGCCAGAAGCAAAAGGTGCATTGAAATTATTTTTAGAGTAAAAAGTTACATCATAGTTTTTATAATCTTCATTTTTAAGTTCAGTTTGCCAAACTGTTTTGGCATTATCGCTCATAACAACACCAATTTCGGCAAATTGATTTTTCATTTGCATTAAACTATCTAATAGTAATTTAGCGTAAATACTACCACTTGCCCCTGTTATTGCTACAATAATTTTATTCATGTTCCAAAAATACATTAAACATTAAAAGTAATTTTTAAAACATTAATACTTGATGCAACCTTTAAACTGTATGCATCGTCTATAATATGGTTTTTCATAGAATATTGGATTTAAACAGGGCAGGATTTCTATCCTAAGCCCTCTTTTTATTTATAGTAATATTAGTAAATAATCTACCATCAAATAATGTAAGATATGAACTAATGTAAACGATTACTCTACTCTTCTCTACAAAAGTCATCACAATTTTTGCAGCTTCAATCTTCTTTAAAATTTTTTAACCTAACATAATTAGTAAAGAAAAATTACATTTATATTAGAAGCCAATTAGCTTAATAGCAAGCCAACGTAATTCCAGCACATTAATTAATAA
>JAIBAV010000076.1 GCA_019695015.1 Chitinophagaceae bacterium | reverse complement strand
TTAATTGAAAATTTAGGAAAAAAATTATTTACCGATTATGTAATACCATTTGAAATTAGTAGCGTACTATTTTTAAGTGCTATGGTTGGTGCGGTAGTAATTGCAAAAAAAGATTAAGGGTTAAAAAATTAAATTATGCCTGTACAATATTATATATACTTAGCATTGGCGTTATTTAGCATAGGAATAATAGGAGTGCTTACCAGAAGAAACACTATTATTGTTTTTATGTGTATTGAATTAATGTTAAATGCAGTAAACCTATTGTTGGTCGCATTTTCAAAAATGCATCATCATGCTGCCTATTTACAAAATAAAGCTTCTGTTGTTGGTAGCGAAGGACAGTTGTTTGTATTTTTTATAATGGTGGTTGCAGCTGCAGAAGTAAGTGTAGGCTTGGCCATAATTGTAATGTTGTATAGAAATACACACTCGGTTGACATTAATTTTTTAAACAGGTTAAAGAATTAGAAAAGCATCATAATATTTTGATGCGATTAAAATAAATAACTTAATTTTTATTATAGCATTAGAAAAATGTTATAATAAAACCTCGTAAAGAGGATAATAGGAAACTGTATGAGTAAACTGATTTATTTAGTACCACTGTTACCATTTATAGGATTTTTAATAAATGGGCTATGCAGAAAATATTTAACTAAACCAATTATTGCCACCATTGGTAGTGGTAGCATTTTTGTATCATTTATTATTAGTGTAGTTTTATTTTTTGATGTAAAAGCTACAGGGCTTAAAATATTTAAAGCATTTAATTTTATTAATGTAGGAGCATTTAAAATTGATTTTGCTTTTCAGTTAGATCAGCTATCTGCTTTATTTCTTTTAATTATTACAGGTATTGGTTTTTTAATACATTTATATTCCTCTGCATACATGAAGGATGAAGAACCACCACATTATGCAAGATATTTTGCTTACTTAAACCTCTTTGTTTTTTCAATGTTATTATTGGTTTTAGGAGCAAACTTTTTAATTATGTTTATTGGTTGGGAGGGTGTAGGCTTATGTTCTTATTTACTAATTGGTTTTTGGTTTAAAAACGATAAATATAATTATGCTGCTAAAAAAGCTTTTGTAATGAACCGCATTGGTGATGTAGGTTTTTTATTAGCTATATTTTGGTTACTTGCAAAAGTGGGTACATTATCTTATGCCGAAGTTTTTTCTCCTTCAATACTTAGCCAACTTTCACAAACAGACATTACGGTTATAACCATTTTATTATTTATTGGAGCAATGGGTAAAAGTGCCCAAATACCTTTATATACCTGGTTGCCAGATGCTATGGCTGGGCCAACTCCTGTTAGTGCATTAATACATGCTGCAACAATGGTAACTGCTGGTATTTATATGATTGCAAGAAGTAATGTGCTATATAGTTTGAGTGAGGTTACCCAACATCTTGTTGCAATTATTGGTTTAGCCACAGCATTGTTTAGTGCAACTATAGCCATAAAACAAAATGATATTAAAAAAGTGTTAGCTTACTCTACAGTTAGTCAGTTAGGATATATGTTTTTGGGGTTAGGTGTAGGTGCTTACACAGGTGCTGTTTTTCATGTAATGACACATGCATTTTTTAAAGCCTTATTGTTTTTAGGGGCAGGCTCTGTAATACATGCTATGCACCACGAACAAGATATTAGAAATATGGGAGGATTAAGAAAAAAACTTCCTATAACGCATATCACTTTTTTATTAGCTTGTATTGCTATATCCGGTATTCCACCATTTAGTGGGTTCTTCTCTAAAGATGAAATTTTAGCTGCAGCTTATGCTCATAGCCCAATTTATTGGGGTATTGGTGTTGCTACAGCAGCATTAACTGCATTTTATATGTTCCGTTTATATGCTACCACATTTTTGGGTAAATTTAGAGGTACACAGGAGCAGGAACATCATTTGCATGAAAGCCCAAGTGCCATGACCATTCCATTAATTATTTTAGCCGTTTTTAGTGTTGTTGCTGGCTTTGTTGGTGTACCTGCTGTTTTAGGTGGCAACCATCAATTACACCACTATTTATCAACTGTTTTAGTTTCAGAAAAAACACATACTATAGCTCACAGTACAGAATATATGTTAATGGGAATTTCTGTAGCCATTGCAGTAATTGCTATAGTTTTTGCAATTAGCAAATACAGTAAAAATCCTGAATTAAAAGAACCAGTTGGTTTAGGAAAAACATTGGCTAATAAATGGTATGTAGATGAACTTTACGATTCAATTATTGTAAAACCATTATTGTCATTAGCTTCCTTCTTTAAAAATATAATTGAAAAATTATTTATTGATGGTATAGTAAATAATGTTGGAACATTTGTACAATATGCTTCTAGACAATTTAGATTAGTTCAAAGTGGGCAGGTAGCCAATTATATTATGATAATGGTTTTAGCAATTGTTGTTTTTATATTATTATGGTTCTATGATTCATCAATTTTAAAATTAGCTGGTAAATTATTTTATTAAGCAATAGAAAATAATTATGATTTCTGTATTACTTATATTAATTCCTTTAGTTGCAGGCTTAATATCTTTTTTTATAAAGAGTAATAATGCAATTAAGCAATGGTCATTATTTGCTTCTTTAGCGGTATTGGGTGTTGTATTATGGGGCTTTACTTGCAATAATAATTGTTTAAATATTGATACTGCTTGGCTAGCAACTATAGGTAGTAGATTTACAACCAAGTTAGATGGTATGGCTTTATCACTATGTTTATTATCGGCAATAGTATATCCTTTAATTTTTGTTTCAACCTATAAAAACGAGTATCATCATGCCAATAATTTTTATGGCTTAATGCTGCTTGCGTTAGCTGGTTTAATGGGGGTATTTGTTGCGGCAGATGCATTGTTGTTTTACTTTTTTTGGGAACTTACTTTAATACCTATGTATTTTTTATGTAGCCGTTGGGGAGGAGAAAAAAGAATTGCAGTTACGTTTAAATTTTTTGTATATACTTTCTTAGGTTCTTTATTAATGCTTATAGGTATTTTATATTTATATTACAAAACACCTAATCATAGTTTTGCACTAACCGACTTTTATGCTCTACATCTTTCAGTTAAAGAGCAGGGCTTTATTTTTTGGTTGTTTTTTATTGCATTTGCAATTAAAATGCCCATCTTTCCTTTTCATACATGGCAGCCAGATACCTACGAGCAATCCACAACTGCTGTTACAATGGTATTAAGTGCTGTATTAGTTAAAATGGGTGTTTTTGCAATTATTCGTTGGATGCTTCCTGTGTTTCCATTAGCTGTTTCGTCCAATGCAACAATAGTAATAGTGTTATCTGTAATTGGTATGCTCTATGCTTCTCTATTAGCAATAAAGCAGGATAATATTAAAAAAATGATTGCCTATTCATCAATAGTGCATATTGGCTTAATGTGTGCTGCCATTTTTGCAAATAATGAAATTGCATTGAAGGGGGTAATTCTACAAATGTTTAATCACGGAATTAATATTTTAGGACTATGGATTGTTGCAGATGCTATTGAACAAAAAACAGGCACCATTCAATTTAGTCAATTAGGAGGTTTAGCTCAAAAACAACCAGTACTTGCTATATTATTTATGATAATGGCATTAGCAAATGTTGCATTGCCTTTAACCAATGCTTTTATTGGAGAGTTTTTGATGTTTAGTGGTTTATTTCAATACAATATGTATGCATCTGGTATTGCACTTTTAAGTATTATTTTGGCAGCAGTTTATACTTTAAATATGATGCAAAAAGTTTTTTATGGTAACACTTTGCAAGCTACTGAAAATACAACTGAAATAAGCACTAATGTGCAGTTTGCTTTAATTGTATTGGCAATTGGTATTATTGTATTAGGGGTATATCCTCAACCATTGATAGATTTATCAAAGGATACAGTAATGTTTATTTTAGGAAAATAATTTTTTAAAGAGATTAGGTTAATTATGAATGCAATTATTATTTCGGCTTTAATGGGTGTGTTGCTAATGTTTGCAAGCATGGCAACATCAAACAAACAAATTATAAAAAATGTAGCAATTGTTGCATTACTATTTTTATTGTGTAGCAATATTGCCGATACATATAGCTGGTGTACCATTAAAGTAAATACAAGAGATATGTTTGTGTTTACAAAGTTTGGTTTGTATTTTAACTCTCTTGCAATAGCTGCAACTTTAATATATGTTTTACTAAGTGGCAATGAAATAATAAAAACAGGCAACTATGCCGCAGAATATTTTACCCTTATATTTTTTGTATTATGCGGTATCTCCATATTATCATCATTCAATAATTTATTAATGATGTTTTTAGGTATTGAAATCATGTCAATACCATTATATATTTTAACAGGCTCGGCAAAGAAGAATTTAAAGAGCAATGAGGCAGCTTTAAAATATTTTTTAATGGGCTCTTTTTCTACTGGCATTTTATTAATGGGTATAGCATTGGTATATGGGGCAAGTGGTACTTTTGATATTCATCAGGTTGCACCAATTGGTGCCAATGGTTTACAGCATGCACCTTTATTAGAGGTTATAGGGTTATTATTAATTTTTTCAGCCATGCTATTTAAAGTGTCAGCTGCTCCTTTTCATTTTTGGGCACCCGATGTTTATGATGGCTCGCCAAGTGTTTTCTCATCGTTTATGATGACAATTGTAAAAGCGGCAGGTTTTATTGCATTAATTAATTTATTTTATATTAAAGCAGATAGCCTGGCACAATTATGGAAAATTTTATTATTTATAGTTATTATTGTAACTCTGGTGGTGGGTAATATTACAGCAATTTTTCAGCAGAGTGTAAAACGTATGATGGCTTACTCAAGTATTGCACAAGCAGGGTTTATGTTATTTGCTTTATATGCAATAAATGATGTATCTAAAGAAGGTATTTTATTATATGCTGTAGCCTACACTTTAGCAACAGTTGGTATTTTTGCTATATTGGTTAAAATTGAAGATTATACTTTAGAAGGATATAATGGATTGGCTAAAACACAACCCATGCTTGCATTTGTAAATGCTATTTTTGTTTTTTCCTTAGCAGGTATTCCATTAACGGCTGGTTTTTTTGCTAAATATTATATGTTGGCAGCAGTTATTAAAACAGGAGGTAATGCAGGAATCGTTCTGGTAATTATTGGAGTAATTTTTGCTGCTGTAAGTGTATATTATTATTTCAAAATATTACAGGCAATGTATTTTAATGAGGGAGATGCAAAAGTAAACAATGTTTCTGCAGGGTTTAAATATGGTTTATTTTTATTAGCATTAACCATCATTTTTATTGGTATCTTCCCAGATACTTTAATTAACTGGTTTTATTTTTAACGATTTTAAAGTTTTTATTTTTTTGAACTAACCAAGTTATAAGAGTGGTTAATAAACTCTTTAATTTGATTGTTGGGTATTATGCCATCAACAATAATAGTGTTCCAGTGTTTTTTATTCATATGGTAGCCAGGTAGTACGTTTTGAGGGAATTGTTCTCTTAGCTCTAATGCTAATTCAGGATTACATTTTGCATTAAATCGTAAAGGACTCTCGTCTAATGCCACTAATAAAAACATTTTCCCCTTTACTTTAAAAACCAAAGTTTCTTCGCCAAATGGAAAACATTCTTCTACTCCTTCTTTGCTATTAACATATTCATAAAGCTGCTCTACATTCATAAAATAAAAGTAAATAAAAAATAGTTAGTGAAACCTGAAGAAGTTTAACCAACTAGCAAACTAATATTATGAAAGATACTTGAAGACATGAATATTTTTTCTTGATGGTGATATTTTTCTATACATTATCTTTATCGCAAAAATATTACTATGAAATTTCACCAATCAATTTTACTACTAATTGCCGTATCTTTTCTAGCATGTAATACGGCTACTACTCAAACGTCAAGCATAGAAAATAGTGATTCAAATAAAGATAACCAACAGATAAAAGAGTTGAAAGAAAATAGACATTATAGAGGAGCCATTACAGGTGGAATGAAAGGAGATTCTATTTTTTTTGATGTAACTAATAATGGTACAAGGTTGGAGAACTTAACTTTTAAAGGCTATTGGCGTTGCAATGGAAAATTAGAAATGTTAAGAGCTGCAGGCCCCGATGGTTTTTTTACATTAGTAAATAATAAAGTTGATGATCATATCAGCGAGCCTCCAAATGGTGGTTCTACAGCATGGCGTTTTAATTTGTCAGCAACTATTAATGGTAATACAGCTTCTGGAACTTTTAGTATGAACATCAATAATCTTGGATGCAACACAGGTAAGTTACAATGGACTGCAGTAGCTTTATAAAACTTAAACTGTATTTGGGTGTATAATCTCTAAAAGTGTAATCTTGTTTTATTTTACAATATTGCAATTTGTGTTACACTCTTTAATATTCTATTAATACTAAATAAAATATTATTTGCAGATAATGTATTAAATTGGGTTGTAATTTTTAGTAGAACTTTCATTTTCTATTTTATTCATCCAAATAAATAGTTGCAATGAAGCACTATTCCAGTAAACCAATTTTTAAACGAATACCTGCTCTACGTTTATTAATTCCTTTGGTTGCTGGTATTTTAGTGCAGTTTCATTTTAAAATAGGTTTAAATTTTTTTCTTTATGTAGCAGTTGGCAGTCTATTATTATTTGGCATTTTTTTCTTCTTTAAACCAACAATTAAATATAGTGTAAGATGGTTAACAGGTATTAGTATTACTTTATTAATAATTGCCTTAGGTGGCTGTATAAGCTATATAAGAAATATTGAGAACAATAATTTATGGGTCGGAAAATTTTATAAAAATAATGTACCTGTACTACTTACATTACAAGAGCCAATTGTAGAAAAACCAAAATCGTATAAAGCCTTAGCCCAAATTAATGCTTTATATATTAATAATAATTGGCAGCTTACAAAAGGCAATGCATTAATTTATTTTAGAAAAGATAGTTCAAAACCCAGTTTGCAATATGGTTCACAAATTATTGTGATAAAAAATTTGTTACCAATAATAAATGCTGGGAATCCAGGAGGCTTTAATTATGCTCAATACTGTGCTTTTCAGAAAATTCATTTTCAAGTTTTTTTAAACGATAAGGAATATGCTGTTTTACCCAATTTAAACACTAATTATTTTGATAACTTAATTTTAAAAACCAAACTAAAAGTATTAAAAATATTAAGAAAAAATATTACAGAACCAAATCAATTAAGCATTGCAGAAGCCTTGCTAATTGGACATAGAGATGATTTAGATAGAGACCTTGTGCAAAGTTATAGTAATACAGGAGTGGTACATATTATTGCCATAAGTGGGTTGCATTTAGGCATGATTTATGGGTTACTAATTTTATTATTTAAACCCTTTAGAAGGTTTAAGAGTGCAAACTTTTTAAAGCCAATATTTATTTTACTTGTATTATGGGGCTTCTGTTTTGTTGCTGGTGCAGCACCATCTATTTTAAGAAGTGCAGTAATGTTTTCTTTTATTGTGGTTGGAGAAGCTATGAGTAAGAAAACAACTATTTACAATAGCTTAGCAGCCTCTGCATTTCTGTTATTATTAATTAATCCATTCAACCTTTGGGATGTAGGCTTTCAACTTTCATATTGTGCAGTACTGAGTATTGTTGCTTTTCAGAAAAAAATAAGAAATCTGTTTTACATTAAAAATAAACTCATCAGGTTTTTATGGAACTTAAATGCAGTAACTCTGTCTGCACAAGTTCTAACTCTACCTATTGTGTTGTATCATTTTCATCAGTTTCCTACTTTATTTATAGTAACCAATTTAATTGCTGTTCCATTTTCTGGTTTAATATTATATATGGAAATTTTGCTTATTCTAATTAATTCATTTAACACTCTTAGCTTAATTTTAGGCAATGTAATTGGCTACTGTATTAATTTAATGAACAAATTTATTTTGTTTGCCGATAGTTTACCTTTTTCTGTTCTCCCTTCCATTCAAATAAGTATTGTTCAAGCTTGTATTTTATTTGCATCTATCATTTGCTTTTGGATTTGGGATAATAGTAAAAAAATAAAATGGATGGTTATTGCATTATCTTTTCTTGCTGCTTTCTTTATTGTTCGTTGTATAGATTTTATTAATAAATCTAATCAACAAAAAATAATTGTATATAATGTACCCAACCATACTGCTATTGATTTAATAGAAGGAAGAAATTATCAATTCATTGGTGATACTATTTTAACGGAAGACGGATTTTTAAGGAACTTTCATATAAAACCTTCTAGAATATTACACAGGGTTTCTCCAAATAACCAACTTCCACATTTCTCTATTCAAAATAATATAATTAGTTGTAATGGTAAATCCATTCTTATTATTGATAAAAGATTGGAAACTCCATTAAGAAACCCAAAAATTATGGTAGATGTAATTGTATTAACCAATAATCCCACCATATATTTAAAAGATTTGCACAACACTTTCCACTGTAATCAATATGTTTTTGATTCTTCTAACCCATTCTGGAAAATTGCTTACTGGAAAAAAGATGCAGACAGTTTACATTTGCAGCATCATACAACTTCAACTGATGGGGCTTTTGTTATGAATCTTTGATTTTGAAATAACTTAATTTATGAACAAAAAAATTCAGACAGCACTTATTTCTGTTTTTTATAAAACCGGTTTAGAAACTATTGCAAAAAAGCTGCATGAGTTAGGAGTAACTATTTATACCACTGGCGGCACCCAACAATTTTTAAATGATATTAATATACCTTGTATTGCAGTAGAAAGTGTAACCAATTATCCATCTATCTTAGGAGGCAGAGTAAAGACTTTACACCCTCTAATTTTTGGTGGCATTTTAGGAAAAAGAAATGATGCTCAGCATTTGCAAGATATGCAACAGTACCATATACCAATTATTGATTTGGTAATTGTTGATTTATATCCTTTTGAGGAAACAGTAGCCAATACAACAGATGAAAATTTAATTATTGAAAAAATAGATATTGGTGGGCCAAGCATGATAAGAGCTGCAGCTAAAAATTTTAATGATGTAACAGTAATAGCCTCTAAAAACGAATATGAAAATTTTGAAAAAATTTTAACCAATCAACAAGGTGAAATTTTCTTAGAACAAAGAAAAGCTTTTGCTGCAAAAGCTTTTGAAATTGTTATGAATTATGATATAGCAATACATAATTATTTTAGTCCGGACAATTTCATTTTACAATCAGTAACACAAAAGAAAATATTGCGTTACGGCGAAAACCCACATCAAGAAGCTGCTTTCTATGGTAATTTAAATAATTTATTTAAGCAGTTAAACGGCAAAGAACTGTCTTATAATAATTTGGTTGATGTAGATGCAGCTATACAATTAATGCAGGAGTTTAAAGAAGTGGAGGAATCGGTTTTTGCAATAATTAAACACACCAATGTTTGTGGCATTGCAAAAAGAAAAACAGTACTTGAGAGTTGGAATGCTGCCTTGGCTGGCGATAATGAAAGTGCTTTTGGTGGTATATTAATTACCAATGGTACAATAAACAAAATTACAGCCGAAGCTATAAATGAACTTTTCTTTGAAGTACTTATTGCCACAGCCTTTGAAGAAGAAGCTTTACAAATTTTAAGAAGTAAAAAAAATAGAATATTACTTGAGTTTAATAATAAAGACACCAATCAAAATAATTACCAACATAAGTCTTTATTAAACGGAGTTTTAAAACAACAAAACGATAACCATTTAATAGAAGAATGGAAAGAGGTTGGTGGAAGAACAACTACTGCATTAGAGAAAGAGGATTTAGCATTTGCAAATATTATTTCAAAGCATTTAAAAAGTAATGCCATTGCACTGGTAAAAAATAAACAATTAGTAGGTAAGGGCTGTGGACAAACATCAAGAATTGATGCACTAAGGCAAGCAATTAATAAAGCTAAACAATTTAATTTTAGTTTAAAAGGTGCAGTACTAGCTAGCGATGCATTTTTTCCTTTTAATGATTGTGTAAGTATTGCTTACAAAGAAGGTATAGAGGCTTTTATACAACCAGGTGGTAGTATAAGAGATAAAGATAGTATTGAATTTGCGGTTCAAAACAATCTGGCAATGGTTATAACAAGTATGCGTCATTTTAAACATTAACAAACTTTAATTTGACTAATAAACAAAAAGCATACTTGGCATTAGCTGTTACATCAATAGTTTGGGGTACAACATGGGTGGCAGTAAAATTTGGTGTTCAAAAAATGCCTGCCTTACAACTTGCAGCAATCAGATTATTTTTTGCTGGCTTAGCATTTATTTTATTTTTTACTTTGGTTCGTAAGCAATCCTTACCAACTAAAAAACAATTACAACAATTATTTTTTTTATCTGTTTTTACCTTTGTGTTAGCTAATGCTTTAAGTGCATGGAGTTTACAATACATTGGTAGCGGATTGGGTGCTTTAATTGGTGCATTATATCCTTTATGTGTAGTTATAATTGAATACTTTTTTTATAAAAATAAATCATTAAATACAACTACATTAATTGGCATTTTATTGGGCTTTATTGGCGTAGGTATTGTGTTATATGAAAATACCATAGATATTCATCAAGAAGGTTTTTTAATAGGAATTTTATTATCTGCAATAGCAACCATTGCATGGAGTTATAGCACTATAATGATTGCAAAACAAAAAGTAAAAATTAATCCTTATTATGGTTTAGGTTGGCAAATGCTTTTTGGTTCAATAATGGTATTGGTGCTAAGTTTAGTAACACATAATTTTATTCCAATAAGCCAAATTCCAATTATTGCCTGGTTAATGATTGCTTATTTGTTTATTGCAGGTTCTATTGTTGCATTTATTGCCTTCATTTACAGTATGAAGCATTTAAGCCCTACTATTGCTTCTCTATATGCATATATGAATCCAATTGTAGCTATATCGATTGGAACTGTGTTATTAGATGAAAAAATTTCAATAAAACTAATTATTGGTGCAATAATTTCATTAATTGGGGTTTACCTTGTAAATTATGCAGCTAAAAAGGCAATGTTAAAAATTGATATGGATTAAACACTCATCATTTCTTTTTCTTTTGCTTCTAAATGTTTACCTACCAATGCTGTAAATTTATCAGTTATAGTTTGTATTTCAGCTTCGGCATCTTTAGCAGCATCTTCACTTAAGCCATCTTTTTGTAATTTCTTAATTTGCTCAATAGAATCTCTTCTAATATTTCTAATAGCAACTTTGGTATTTTCTCCTTCGCCACTTGCTTTTTTAAACAATTCTTTTCTTCTTTCTTCGGTTAGCGGAGGTAAAAATAATCTAATTTGATTGCCATCATTTTGTGGTGTTATACCAATATTGGCTTGCATAATAGCACGTTCTATAGCAGCTAAAATACTTTTCTCCCATGGTTGAATGCTGATTGTTTTTGCATCTAAAACCGAAATATTTGCAGCTTGATTAATTGGGGTTGGGTTTCCATAATAATCTACCATGATTCCATCTAACATGGATGGGGAGGCTTTGCCAGCTCTTATTTTCAATAACTCCTGTTCTAAGTGATTAATTGCTTTTTGCATAGATGATTTTGTATCATCAATAACTAATTCTATTTCTTCTGATAACATGGCTTTTATTTAATTTGGTGGCAAATCTAATGAATGAAACTGAACAATTTTTGTTATTATTTCTTTATACAAAAACAATTTCAGTATATACAACTGAAAATAATAAATAAAAAATTAGTAAATATTAGTTGATAACAGAAGTGCCGGTTGAAGTTTTTTCTTTTTCTTCAAAATCTACTTTAATAACTCTCATTTTACTAACTTGAGCTTTGTTTGGCCTAGTTAAATAAAGTGTATAAACGGCAGTAAAGAATATAACAATTTGTACTAAAATTACCCAAGTTACACCAATAGGTAATAAAAAATAGGTTAAGGAAATAAATGCTAAAGCACTAGCTGCAATGGTTAAAGTAACTTGTGTATGGCTAAAACCACGGTCTAATAAAAAATGATGCAAGTGATTTCTATCAGGATAAAAAGGAGATCTACCATGTATCATTCTTAAAGCAAAAACTCTTAAAGTATCTAATAAAGGCATTAATAAAACTCCAAAACCCATTGCTGGTGCAGCCTCTATAGGAAAAGCAGTTGCTTGTTTTGCAGTTGCAATAAAATGAATAACTAAAATGGCATTTACAGCACCACTCAACATTGCTCCAGTATCTCCCATAAAAATTTTAGCAGGAGAGTAGTTGTAAATTAAAAAACTAAAAACACTTGCAGCAAATGAAAAAGCAAGCACACTATAAAAGATATCGCCATTTACCCAGTTGAAAAAACCAAAAGCAACCGAAGTAATTACACTTACAGTTCCTGCCAAACCATCAACCCCATCAATTAGGTTAAAGGCATTCATTATAACAATTATAGTAAAAATGGTAAGCAAGCACCCACTAGCATGTGTTATTGCATGAATACCTAAAAAGCCATGCATATTGGTAATAACTAATTCTGCTTTAAAAACAAGAATACAAGCAACAATTATTTGACCAATGAATTTTTTTAAAGGAGAAAGGATAAGAATATCATCTTTAATTCCAAAAAAGAAAATAACCATAAAGGCAGCTATAAGATATTGAAAACCTTTAATGGAGGAGGCACTATCGGTTGCAACCAATAAACCCATCATAAATGCAACAAAAATACCTAAGCCTCCTAAAGACGAAACTGGAGTTGTATGTATTTTTCTTTCGTTGGGTATATCGTATAGCTTTTTTTGATTAGCTACAGTAATTATTACCGGAATTGCATAAAACCCAACAATAAAGGAAAGTACCAAACCTAATATTATTTGTTCCATTTATTAATTATAAAACGTAAATGAATTTATTAATATATTCATAGCTTATTATGAGCAGGGGAATTGCAAATGTAGCTTTTCTCCCTAAAAATGCAATAAAAATTATACTTTATGTTTTATTACAAGCATTTATGCATATCAAATTTTCGCAACTAAAAATATTTTATTACTAAAAGTTTGGTTGGTTAATCAGTAATTATAATAATAAAAACGTTGCGAAAACTTGAAATGCAACCTTCAATTATAAAATACATTTAATGAGAACCAAAAAAAATTAACTTCGCTGCTTTAAAGTAAAAAATATGGATAATAATCAATTAAAATCTTTAGCAACTCAAGTAAGAAGAGATATTGTTAGAATGGTACATGCAGTACAAAGTGGACATCCAGGAGGCTCTTTAGGCTGTACTGATTTCTTAACTGTATTGTATTTCAAAACCATGAAATATTCTACCCAATTTTCAATGGATGGAAAAAATGAAGATTTGTTTTTCTTATCCAATGGGCATATTTCACCTTTGTTTTACTCGGTTTTAGCTAGAGCAGGTTTTTTTGAGATAAAAGAATTGGCAACTTTTAGAAAAATAAATTCAAGATTACAAGGCCACCCAACTACACATGAACATTTGCCAGGTGTAAGGGTTGCTAGTGGTTCTTTGGGTCAAGGGTTAAGCGTTGCAATTGGTGCTGCTATTTCCAAAAAATTAAATAATGATAATGGACTAGTCTTCTCACTTCATGGGGATGGTGAATTGCAAGAAGGGCAAATTTGGGAGGCTGCTATGTTTGCACCTCATAATAAAGTAGATAATTTAATTGCTACTATTGATTTTAATGGCCAGCAAATTGATGGCTCAACCGATAAAGTATTGAGCTTAAATAATTTAAAAGCAAAGTTTGAAGCCTTTAATTGGATGGTTTTAGAAATGAATGGTAATGATATTGCAGAAATTGTTAATACACTAGATGTAGCCAAAAATAATACAGGTAAAGGAAAACCTATTTGTATATTAATGAAAACCACAATGGGTAAAGGGGTGGATTTTATGGAAACTGGCCATGAGTGGCATGGAATTGCACCTAATGATGAGCAGTTGGCAAAAGCTTTGGCACAGTTGCCAGAAACCGTAGGAGATTATTAATTTTAAGAAATTTAAAAAAAAAATCTCTTTGGGGTGATGTTTTGTCTAAAATAAGTATTACCTTAGCAGCGGTTTTTCATAGGATATTGGATTTTAAAAACGGGGCTGGATATTTATCCTGGCCCCTTTTTTGTTTTTATACCCTTTTTATTCTATTTATCTACTGTAATTAATTAGGCTGAATTAATTCAAAACAATCTTTAATAATATCTATTTCAAACTCTGCAAAAGTTTCTTTAGGTTCACCATCTATATGAAATGGGGCAAGCTTTAAATTCTTAATATGTAAAGAGGGTGTTTGAAAATATAAGATATTTTTATTGGTAACTTCATCAACCAACTTTTGTAATTTATTATTACCCCTTATTTGTTTTAAAATAGCAAAGGGCAATTTTGCTTTGTTCATTTTTTGAACAATTACAATATCTAAAAAACCATCGCTTAAACTTGCTTGAGGGGCAATGGTAACATTATTACCAAACTGGTTACTATTGGCAATACTTATAAAAAATGCATCGGTATAAAAAGAAAAATTTTCGAAACTAATTTCAAATTGATAGGGCTGGGCTTTAAAAAAGTTAATTAAACTTTGTGTGGTGTAGGTAAGTAAACCCCTACCTGCTTTAGTACTAAAATCTTGTGCTACTTTTGCATCAAAACCTAATCCGCTAAGCATACAAGAAAACTGATTATTGACTAAGAAAGAATCTATTTTTTTTGAATTGCCAATAAATATTAAATCAAGTGCTTCTTTAGGTTTCATTGGTATTTGTGCTGCCCTAGCTAAACCATTACCACTACCAACGGGTATTATTCCAAATTTTATAGGCAATTCTTTTAAGCTATTTACAACTTGGTTAATTGTTCCATCTCCGCCAACCATTACTATATCTGTAATTTTTTCTTGATATATTTTTTCTTTTAAAAAAGAATAATTAGCAGCTGCATTGGTTTGTAATATTTCAAACGGAATTGATTTTTTTTCTGTTTCTGCAATAATTAACTTTTTTATTGCCTCTTTTTTACCAGTGCCAGATATGGGATTAATTAAATAAATTATTTTCCGCAACATCACCTTTTCCAATTTAGAGTTATCAAAAAACTTTTTTATCACATTTTTACTTGTTCAATTTTATTGTACACAATAAAAATTGTTTTGTTTCTTTTCCATCTTCTGTACTTATGGTGCAATATAAGTTGTAAAAATTGCCTGCTTGGGCTTGTTTAAAAAAGTCGTTTAGCAGTATATGTGTTATACCAACAATTCTACTTAAAAAAAATAATTTTAATGGTTGGTTATTTTTATCAGTAATTGTGAAGTAACGTTTTAAATTGTTTTCACTTTTTGTATTAGCATACATTATTACCAGTTTGCCTTCTTCTTTTTTATTCATTTTTAATAATAAAGTATCGGGCTTATGGTTATCCTTAAAATAAGCTTTTACTGTACTGTTTTGTGCAGAGATTTGAATTGGCATTTCATTTTCTTGTGCATGTAAAGTAGTAGCTACACAAAATATGATAATGGTATAAATGAATTTCATTTTTAAATTTTTTATTGAGTGAAACAATATGGTAAGAATTTGTAGCAATAAAATTACCACTTTATTAATGCACTTGCCCAAGTAAATCCACTACCAAACGCAGTTAAGCAAACTAAATCTCCTGTTTTAATTTTACCCTTCTCCCAAGCTTCGCAGAGTGCAATTGGTACACTTGCAGCTGTTGTATTACCATAATATTGAATGTTGTTATACACTTTGTCATCAGCCAGTTTTAGAGAATGTTGTATAAATTGTATTATTCTTAAGTTAGCCTGATGTGGAATTAACATATCTATATCTGATGGTTTATAATTGTTTGCTTGTAATGCTTCTAAGATAACTTCTGGCATTTTAACAACGGCTTTTTTAAATACTGCTGGCCCATCCATAAAAGGAAAATTTTGAGCATTGTCTATCATACTATGGCTCATAAACATTTCTCCTATCGTAGCTTCATCAAAACTTGCTAAATCTTTTTTCCAGTAGTTAGCATGTGTGCCAGGGTTATACATGGCTAAGGTTTCTGCATCGTTACCATTGCTGTGTAAATGGGTACTTAAAATACCACTTTCATTATTGCATTGTTGTAGTACAACGGCACCTGCTCCATCACCAAAAATTACACTAACATTTCTTCCTCTTGTGGTATAATCTAATCCAAAGCTGTGTTTTTCGCTGCCAATTACTAAAATGTTTTTGTACATACCTGTTTTAATAAACTGGTCGGCAACACTTAAAGCATAAATAAAACCACTGCATTGGTTTCGTATATCTAATGCACCAATTTCTTTCATTTGCAAAGCTCTTTGAACTAATACACCACATCCAGGAAAATAATAATCGGGGCTTAGTGTTGCAAAAACAATAAAGTCAATATCTTGAGCAGTAATTCCTGCTCTATCTATAGCAATTTTAGCAGCCTCCACACCCATAGTTGTGGTTGTCTCATTAGTACGATGAGCAATTCTTCTTTCTTGTATGCCTGTTCTTTCTTGAATCCACTCATCGCTTGTATCCATTATTTTTTCTAAATCTTTATTGGTAACAATATTGGTTGGTACATACATACCAATTCCACCTATTTTACTTTTATACATAAAGCTATTTTTATTTTGGCAAAATAAACTAAAATAAGAAGATTTAAAAATGAAACTTGATGAACGATATTGTATTAAAATATACTTACAAAACCAATGTGTATTTTGGTTCGTTTTAAATTTATAGTTTCATCATTTCTTTTGCCTGTTGCTATTGCAATATTAAAAATACCTTGTTTAGTTTCAAAACTTAAGCCACCACCTAAGCCAAGGTATTGATAGCTTTTGTTGAAGATGGAGTTGTTGCTTAAAGCATAATCAATAAAGCAATTAAAAAATGCATTTACATCAAAAAGATATCTGTATTCGGTTGTGGCAACCAAATATTTATCAGTAAAAATACTTTCTTCATCAAAGCCTCTTAACAATTTTAAACCACCAATTTGGTACATTTCATTTCTGTAAACGGTAGGGCTATATATAACTCCTGCATTAATTTTTGTTTTTAAAATTTTGTATTTACTCAAACTAAAATAATGAGATGCTTCTGTTTGTATTTTTATTTGATAGCTGTTTAATTTTAAGTTGTTGTATAAATTAGAAAAATTAAAATTGCCATCTTTTAATTGAGATATACTATTATTCTTTTTTATTTTTTTATTGCCTAAAGCAGATAATAATAAAATTTCAGTTCCTCTTCGTGGATTGAATTTGTAATCTGTACTATTATAACCATATTCAATAGCAATATTGTTAATAGTTACATCAATTATATCTGGCAATTGCTTGGTTAATTTTAAAGTAGTTGTATCTATATCTAATAAATTAGACTGATTTATTTGCAAAGCAAATTTTATATGTTGCTTATAATTTGGTTTATAAATAAACCCAATAGAAGATTGTATATTTATGAAGGAAGTATCTTTTTTAAAAAGATTAAAATTAAAATCGGCAATAAATGCTGAATTGAATATGTAAGGATACTGAAATAATAAATTTAACCTGGGTGTTTTAGGCTGTAATTGTTGCCACAAAACTCCAATAGTTTCACCTTTTGCAAAAGCATTTTCTAATTTTAATTTTGCATCTACAGTTAAAAGTAAAGAACCATTGTTTTGAGTATTGTTTGGTAATAAGCCAATAATTGCATCTACCTGATTACTTTTCTTATTATTTAAAAACAGATTTGTATAATAACTTGCTCCAAGCATGGTTATTTGGCTTGGGTGATAAGAATTAATAAAATTTAATTCTGCAATTTTTTTATCAATACTTTGTAATTTTTTTAAACTAAATAAACTTTTTTTAGGAAGGTTTAAATATTTGTATAAAAACTGCTTACTTATTTTAGCATTACCAATTATGCTAATACTATCCATTGAATAAAATATACCTTTATTTATTCTTAAAGTTGCAGTTATATCATTTTCTTCTATTATTAAATTACTAAAACCTATACTGGCAAAAGGGTAGCCATTGTTTACAAAATATTCTAACAAATTATTTTGAACTAATTCAACCTGCTTTGGATTAAATGGTTTAGCCGAAAAAATAGTATGGTCTATACCTGCTAATTGTAAAGAAATTAAATCAGTATCAGAAATTTTCAATAATTTCCAATTGAATTTTTTGCCAACAAAAATTGTTACTGTATAGTTGTTTTTATAAATAAAAATACTATCTACCGATGCACTAATATATCCTTTTGCTTGCAGGTTATTAGGTAATTGATTGATATAATTAATACAAGCTATGCTATCATTAAACTGCTGCAAAAGTTTAAAGCTCTGCAAAGTTTTATTGTTAATTGTATCTGTTATAACATAATTTATTTTACAGCTTTGTGCAAATAAGGAATGAGCTATAACTGTAGCAAAAATAAAGGTGATAATATATTTTTTTATAGCAGTATGCATCAGTATTAACAGTTGTAAAGCTAAAATATTACAGAGTATGAAGGACGCAATTTGTTTAAATTTCATTTAATATTGGCTAAACAAAGCATTATATTGTACTATATTGTTTCTTTGTATGCATGTGGCTTAACTTGTTTTTAATTTTTACTTTTTTGTGTTTTGTGGCTTACGCCATTGTTTTGTTGTTTTATAGAAAATGGTTCTTACAATTAAAACATTTTAATCTCCCCCAAAATTATACTCCCACTACAAGCTTTAGTATTATAATTCCTGCGAGAAATGAAGAAGCTAACATAAAAACTTGTTTAACATCTATACTACAGCAACAGTACCCTACAACTTTGTTTGAAATTATTGTGATAGATGATCATAGCTCTGATAATACTTCTTTAATTGTAGAAGAATTGCAGCACCAGTATTCAAATCTTAAACTGATAAAGTTAGTAGATGAGCTAGATGGGGAAATGTTGAACTCTTACAAAAAGAAAGCAATAGAGAATGCAATTAGTTATGCAAAAGCAAACTGGATAATAACTACAGATGCTGACTGCTTCATGCAAACAAAATGGTTATCAATCTTTGATGCATGGATTCAAGAAAATGATACTGTTTTTGTTGCAGCTCCTGTTGCTTTTACTAACAATGGTTCCTTGTTGCAAACTTTTCAATATATAGATTTTATGAGCCTACAGGGTATAACTGCTGCATCTGTAAATGCAGGCTTTCATAATATGTGTAATGGGGCTAATTTGGCGTATAAAAAAGAGGTTTTTTTTGAAGTAAATGGATTTAAAGGAATTGATAATATTGCCAGCGGAGATGATATGCTTTTAATGAATAAAATTAAAAACCATTACACTAATGGAGTAAGCTTTTTATTTTCTAAACAAGCAATTGTTACCACACACCCTATGCCAACTTGGAGTTCTTTTTTTAATCAAAGAATAAGATGGGCAAGTAAAGCAGAGCAATTTAAAACAAAAGATACCAGTATTTTTATAGTGTTGGTATTGGTTTATTTATTGAATGTTACATTATTTATAATGCCTTTTTTAAGTATTTTTAATTTTATTTTTTTATGGTATTGGCTGCTGTTTATAATGCTTAAAACTATTGCAGAACTTGCTTTTGCATTGCCTGTTGCAAAGTTTTTTTCTCAGCCATTTATTTGGTGGTTTCCATTTTTACAACCCTTACATATAGTTTATATTGTGGTAAGTGGATGGTTAGGAAAATTTGGTACTTATAATTGGAAAGGAAGAAATGTAAAATAGTAAAGTTTCTATAATGCAAAGTAACAACAATAGTTTTAGCTTAAGGTTTTTAAAAAATAAAGCAGCAGTTTTTGCATTACTTTTTATTTTTTTAGTATTAATAATTGCAATATTTGCCTATTTAATTGCACCAGAAAATAGCAGCAATGCCAATAGAATTATTCCAGAAATTGGTAGCAAAAAACCAGGCTTTTCCATTTATTTATTAAAAACAAAACAGAGAGAATCTGCAAAAGAAAATTTTTTTACAATTTTGCTCAACGGCAAATCAGATAACTATTTTTATACTCCCATAACCGAATATAAAATATTAAAGGATAGTTTATACTATCAAAAATTTATTGATGAAGGCATTACGGAAAATAAAGTAATAAAAATACAAGGTAGCAATTTTGAAGAGAACAA
>JAIBAV010000160.1 GCA_019695015.1 Chitinophagaceae bacterium | reverse complement strand
ATATAGTCAAAATTTAAATTGTATGCAGGGCTACAGCCTTCGTTTAATATTAAAAGATTTGGTGTAAATGTTTTTATAAAAAAAATAATACTATATGTAACAGTTACAAAAGATAATGTGTAAACGGGTAATTTTTTTTTAATAAAGAAGTTGTGTAAAATTGTGGATAGTACGCATGCAATTATTAAAATAGAAATAGATAAGATTTTTATTTTTAAGAATACAATACCAGCAATGCCTACTAGTGCAGCGTTAAATCCATAAAGCCCTTTATTTATATTATTTACATCATACTTTAATAGTTTGGCTGTGCTTGTACCAATTATTGTTGCAAAAAATATTGTAATGCCCATTATAACCGAATTGTAAAATATTCCTATTAAAAACAACAATCCTGTAATTGCATTTTCTTGTAACATAATTTGGCCAATACCAACAAAATAAGACCTAACAGTTGTTCTAAGAGTTATAAACATATAAAGTTGTAATTGCTTACAATGAAGTTACTAAAACAATGAATTTAAACTAAACTATATTCAGTTTTAGAATTGTAATTTTATTAATTCTAATTAAGAAATTGTAAACATTGTGTTTTAAAAAGGAATGTAAACTTTAGCAAAGTAGGTATCCTACATTATACTAATTTAAAAAATAAAAACATTTAATCAACTAATTTAGTAGAGTAGGCATAGGCGGTTTCTGTTTCAAAAATTTTTATACCCACTTTTGAAATGTTGTTTTCCTTTAAAACCTGTTTATTTTCATTTATTATGGTTTCTAAAAAAAAGGCACATAAATTTTCTGCAGTAGAATCGTAGGGTAATAAAAAATACTTCCATTGTTTGGCCTCAAATATTTCTTTTAACTCTATATCGTTTTTAGAAATTATAGTTGCATGATCTATTTGTTTAACCAAGGGGTCTAACATATTTTTAATGTCATTAAAATCAATAATCATTCCGTTTTCATTTGGCTCCCCTTCAAACTCAACAATCATTTTATAAGAATGGCCATGTAATTGTTTACATTTACCTATATGCCAAGGTAGCCTGTGTGCAGCCTCCCACTTAAATTTTTTTGCTACAATCATTTATAGTTATACTATTTTAAAAGAATATGCAAAATTGTAAGTTTTTTTCTTAAAACAATATGTAAACTTTTGTTTTTACTGCATATATGCCTTCTATTATTATCAAAATATAAGGGTATTTATTTAAAAAAAATATTTTGGTTCTATTTCGCTTCGGGATATATTTGTCTTTGATTACGAAATCGGGAAAAAATTAAATGGAAATAGTACAATAGCAAGTTAATATCAAAAGCCAGGAGATGTAACAATTTTTTAAAGCTGTAAAAACGAACACAGTATGAAAATAGTTCCTCACTTAATTTTTGTAACAATAACTTTATTTGTTATTTCGGCTAAAAAGCTACATGCCCAAAAAGCAGGAAACGAAATTTTTAAAGAAACCTGCTCTGCCTGCCACACTGTTGGAAAAGGAAAACTTATAGGCCCAGATTTAGCCAATGTTCACAACCACTTAACATTAGATTATTTTACAAAATTTGTAAAGTCATCTCAATCGGTAATAAAATCTGGAGATAAATATGCCGATTCAATTTTTAATGCTTATGGTAAAATGGCAATGCCAGATCATCCTCAACTTTCTGAAGAACAAATAAAATCTATTTATGATTATCTAAAAGAAGCTAGTGGAGGTGGTGCAGAAGAAGCAATACCAGAAGAAGAATTATTACCAGGAGATATTGAAAGAGGCAGGGCTTTATTTGTTGGTAACTTAAGATTCACTAACTCTGGTGCATCTTGCAACTCTTGTCATAACGTAAATATTGCAGGCCTTATTACAGGCGGTGCTTTAGCAAAAGATCTTACACAAAGTGTTACCAGATTAACTGAAACAGGTGTTGCAGGCGTTATAAAAGGATTGCCTTACCCACAAATGAAAGAAACGTATGCAATGCATCCTATTACACCACAAGAGGTTGCAGACTTAACTACATTTTTAGTATATGTTGATGAAAAATCGGCAATTAAAACTGGTAATTACACAGGTAACTATATGCTTTTAGGTGGCGGTGGTGGTATAGTATTTTTATTAAGCCTTTACTCATTTTTTTGGTTTAAAAGAAAAAGGCAAGCTGTAAACAAATCGGTATTTAGCAGACAAATAAAATCGGCTTAAATAAAAATTAAGGAATAAAAAAATACCAAACCTAACCCTAAAAAAAATAACTTTTTCGGCAGCAAAGTTTAAGAAACTATAGAACTAATTAAATAATTGAAAGATTTTAAGGTTTAAAAATATTCATTCATCTATAATAATAAAAACATGAGCTGGATAAAAGACATCATCTCTCCTCAAACACGCAAATGGGAAGAATTTTATAGAAACAGATTTCAACATGATAGAATTGTTAGAAGTACACATGGGGTAAATTGTACTGGTGGCTGCTCTTGGGCTATACATGTAAAAGAAGGAATTGTGGTATTTGAAACACAACAGTTAGATTATCCTTTAATAGATGATAAACTTCCGCCTTACGAACCAAGAGGTTGTCAACGAGGCATTTCTTATTCGTGGTATTTATATAGTCCATTACGTATAAAATATCCTTTGATAAGAGGTACTTTATTAGATGCTTTTAGAGAAGAAAAACAAAAAGTAAATGGAGACCCAATGAAAGCCTGGGAGAATTTACAGAATAATAAAGAGCAAAGAAAAAAATACCAAAATTCAAGAGGTAAGGGTGGCTTTAGAAGAACAACATGGGATGAGGTTTTAGAAATTATGGCTGCAGCCAATATTCATACTGCTAAAAAATATGGCCCCGATAGGGTTATTGGGTTTTCACCCATTCCGGCAATGTCTATGTTAAGCTATGCATCGGGTGCCAGGTTTTTACAATTATTTGGAGGTGTAAATCTTAGCTTTTACGATTGGTATTGCGATTTACCTCCAGCCTTTCCTGAAATATGGGGCGAGCAAACAGATGTTTGCGAAAGTGCCGATTGGTACAACGCAAAAATGATTGCTGATATGGGTACCAATTTAAATATGACTAGAACACCAGATTGCCACTTCTTTGCAGAATCTAGACATAATGGTACCAAAACTGTAGTTTTCTCTCCTGATTTTAGCCAATTATGCAAATATGCAGATCAATGGGTTCCTCTTCATGCTGGCAGCGATGGTGCATTTTGGATGTCGGTTACACATGTAATTTTAAAAGAATACCATTTTGAAAAACAAACACCATACTTTATTGATTATGTAAAAAGATATACCGATAGCCCCATGTTGGTACATCTAACAAAAACAGAAAATGGCTTTACTGCTGGCAGAATGGTTAGAGCAAATGAATTAAGTAAATGGAAAAATATAGAAAATGGAGACTGGAAATTTTTATCGATAGATGAAGGCACAGGAGAATTTGTAGTTCCTAAAGGCACCATGGGATATAGATGGGATAAAGCAGGTGGAAAATGGAATATGAAATATGAATGTGGCGAAACAGATAAAAGTTACAATCCGATATTAAGTTTTATTAATAATAATGACGATGTTTTAGAAGTAACATTTACTGAATTTGGTTTATCTAAAACAGCTGAAAGAGGTGTTCCTGTAAAATGGCTTGATACAGAAAATGGAAGAGTACCAGTTACCACAGTGTATGATTTAACCATGGCTCAATATGGTGTAGACAGGGGTTTAAAAGGAGATTACCCAACAGACTATAATAATCCAGATGCTGCATACACACCAGCCTGGCAAGAAATATTTACAGGCATTGATTCTAAAACTTTATTACAATTTGCAAGAGAGTGGGCCGAAACTGCTAATACAACAGAAGGAAAATGTATGATATTAGTTGGTGCTGGTGTTAATCATTGGTACCATCAAAACCTAACTTATCGTGCAGGGGCAATGGCATTAATGGTTACTGGTTGTGTAGGTAAAAATGGAGGAGGTTTAAATCACTATGTGGGGCAAGAAAAATTAGCACCAGTAGATTCTTGGGGTTCTTTAGCTTTTGCTAAAGATTGGGTGCCTGTTTCAAGGTTACAACAAGCACCACTTTGGCATTATATTAATACTTGCCAATATAGGTATGATGGACACCATTCAAACTACAACACTACTAATAAAAATAAATGGACAGATAAACACGTGGCAGATACCATATTTACATCTGTAAGAAACGGATGGATGCCATTTTACCCTCAATTTAACGAAAACTCATTAGAGCTATCCAAACAAGCAATTGCCAATGGTGCTACAAATGACGATGAAATAAAAGCATACGTTTTAGAAAAACTAAAATCTAAAGAACTTAAATATGCTGTTAGCGAGCCAGAAGCAGAAGAAAACTTTCCTAGGCTTTGGTATATATGGCGTGGCAATGCAATAGTTGGTAGTATGAAGGGACATGAATATGCACTAAAACATTATTTAGGAACCCATACTAATGTTATTGCTCAAGATGTAGATGATAAGCCAGAAGAAATAAAATGGCACAATATAGCACCAGTAGGTAAAATGGATTTGGTAGTGGATTTGAATTTTAGAATGGATTCATCGGCACTATACTCAGATATTGTTTTACCTGCAGCATCTTGGTACGAAAAAGCAGATTTAAACAGTACCGATTTACATTCTTTCATACATCCATTAGGGCAAGCAGTAGCACCAGTTTGGGAGTCGAAAACAGATTGGGATATTTTTAAACATTTGGCTAAAGCAACTAGCGAAATGGCAAAAAAATATTTTCCAGAAGTGCAAAAAGATGTTGTTGCAACACCTTTATCTCACGACAGTGTAGATGAAATTTCTCAGCCAACCATTAAAGATTGGTATATTGGAGAGTGTGATGCAGTGCCTGGTAAAACTATGCATAAAATAAGTGTTGTAGAAAGAGACTATACAGATTTGTATGAGAAATTTATCACCCTCGGAGATGCAATTAAAGAAAAAGGATTAAGTGCACATGGAAACCATTATTTGTGTAAAGAAGAATTTGATGAAATGTGCCAATCTCAACATTTCCATCAAAGAAAATATAAAGATAAACTACTACCCTCTATTAAAGAAGATGAATGGGCTGCCAATGCAGTCTTACACCTTTCTTCTTTAACCAATGGCAAACTAACCAAAAAAGCCTATGAGTACATGGAAAAGAAAACAGGCTTATCGCTTGTAGATTTATCTGATGATTATTTAGGAGTAAAAATTAGATATGCCGATTTATTAACTAAACCACATAGATACAACAATTCACCTGTTTGGTCGGGTTTAATGAATAATGGAAGAGCATACTCTGCTTACACCTATAATGTGGAAAGGCTAGTACCTTGGAGAACATTAACTGGTCGTCAGCATTTTTATTTAGACCAAGAAATGTACATAGCGTACGATGAACATTTACCAACATTTAAACCTGCACCAAGCCCAGAAGTGTATGGAGATTTGAGAGAAACCTGGAAAAATGGAAAAGCAAAAGCATTAAATTATTTAACACCACATGGTAAATGGCATATTCACTCTACCTACATGGAAAACTTGAGAATGTTAACCTTATCAAGAGGAATAGAACCTTGTTGGTTAAGTGAGGTAGATGCTGAAGAACTAGGCATTAAAGATAACGACTGGGTAGAAGTTCATAACGACCATGGTGTGTATGTAACAAGAGCCTGCGTAAGCTCAAGAATTCCACCAGGTGTATGTGTTGTATATCATGTGCCAGAAAGAACGGTAGGTATTCCAAAATCGCAACTAAGAGGCAATAGAAGAGGAGGAGGGCATAATAGTGTTACACGTATTCACTTAAAACCAAATTATTTAAATGGCGGTTATGGCCAGTTTTCCTATCATTTCAATTATTGGGGGCCTGTGGCACCACAAAGAGATACCCATGTAATTGTTAAAAAAATGGAAAAACTAGTTTGGTAAAAATAATAGCAGTATTTAAAATTCATCATTCAAAACTATAAACTCATGGATGTACGATCACAAATAGCTATGGTATTTCACTTAGATAAATGTATCGGGTGTCATACATGTTCTATTGCCTGTAAAAATATTTGGACAGATAGAAAAGGTGCAGAATATATGTGGTGGAATAATGTAGAAACCAAACCAGGTACAGGCTATCCAACTAAATGGGAAGATCAGGAAATTTATAAAGGAGGCTGGGAAAAAAGAAACGACAAAATACAATTAATGGGTGCAGGCAAAAGACGTGGGCTAACCAACATTTTTTATAACCCCAACTTACCTGTTATTGATGATTATTATGAACCTTTTACGTATAAATATTTAGACCTAATAGAGTCTCCAGAAACAGATGACCAACCAACAGCTCGCCCTGTTTCATTAATTACTGGTCAACCAATAGATATTAAAATGGGACCTAACTGGGATGATGACTTAAGTGGCTCTCCAGACTATGCCAGAAATGATCCAAACTTTAAAGGCATGACTGCAGAAGAACAAGAAGTAATGTTTCAGTTAGAAAAAATGGCCTTCTTTTATTTGCCAAGAATTTGTAACCATTGCCTAAATCCTGCCTGTGTTGCATCTTGCCCATCTGGAGCAATTTACAAACGTGGCGAAGATGGAGTAGTATTAATCAATCAAGAAGTGTGCAGAGCTTGGAGAATGTGTGTTACGGCATGCCCTTATAAAAAATCTTATTACAACTGGCATACAGGAAAATCAGAAAAATGTATTTTATGTTATCCAAGAATGGAGGCAGGTTTAGCTCCAGCATGTATGCACTCCTGCGTTGGAAGAATTAGATATTTAGGAGTTTTACTTTACGATGCTTCTAAAATAGAAGCTACAGCAAGTGTAGATGAAAAAGATTTAATCAATAGCCAAATGGATATGCTTTTAGATCCATTTGATGAAAATGTAATTAGAGAAGCAAAGAAAAACGGCGTAGCAGATTCTACCATTCATGCAGCACAAAACTCACCAATATACAAATTTGTAAAAGAATGGAAATTGGCTTTGCCATTGCACCCAGAGTTTAGAACATTACCAATGTTATTTTATGTTCCACCATTGTTACCTGTAATGGCAACTGTTAAAAAAACAGATAATACAGAACAACAAGATAAAATGCATCCAATTGCAAAAAAATGGGAAGATAATTGGTTGTATGATACAAGTACCGAAGAGCTTTGGGGTACATTAGATCAAATTCGTTTTCCATTAAAATATATTGCCAATTTATTTAGTGCTGGTGATGAAGAACTAATAAAAGAAAAATGGAAAAAATTAATGGCCGTTCGTATTCATAGAAGAAAAGTAACGGTTGGAGATATTAGTGATGAAAAAGTTGCAACAACACTTAGAGATGCAGGCATGACTGCTGAAGAAGCAGATGCTATATATGCTTTAACATCATTACCAAAATTTGAAGAAAGGTTTGTTATTCCAGCAGCTCATAGAGAACAAGCAATAGAAATGATGGATTTTACAGGAGACACTAAAGGCGATGCAGGATTTGGTATTAAAACAAAACCAGTACGAGGCATTTAAAAATAATTTAAGAGTAAATAAAATATGTAGCTATGGAAATGGTACAAAATAATAATACCTCTACTGCCAACGATTTGGCAAACTACGAGTTGTTAGCATCCTTATTTTTATATCCAGATAATAACCAGTATAAGAATGGAATTGAAAAAGTATATAATTATTTAAACAATAGTTTTCCGGAAGCTGCAATAACCTTACAACCTTTTGTTGAATTTATTAATAACAATTCAGCTGTAGAAATTCAAGAACTTTATTTACGATCTTTTGATGTTCAGGCTATCACTACTTTAGATATTGGGTTTGTTTTATTTGGCGAAGATTATAAAAGAGGAAAATTGCTTGTTCACTTAAACGAAGAACATAATAAGGTGGGCAACCAATGCGAAACAGAATTATCCGACCATCTTCCTAATTTATTAAAACTATTACCTAAAATAGGAGATGATGAAGTGAGAAATGAAATAGCAACCTTGCTAATTATACCTGCAGTTGAAAAAATGATTAGTGAATTTTCGATAGAGAAAATAGAAAAGAAAGATACGGTATATAAAAAACACCAAAAAGTATTGCTAGACTATTCTCAAAATTATCGAACAATATTTCAATCCACATTAATGGCTTTGTTTATGGTTTTACAAAGAGACTTTGGATATAATATTATTGATACAAACGGCAGCACTGGTTCGTTAATGGATGAGCCAACAGAAATAAAAGATTTTAGTGTAAACATTGAAACAGAAATGCTCACAGAAAAATAAATTAAAACATTTTATAAATAATAAAACTACAGGCTATGAACCTTTTTGATAATTTCATTTTAGTTGTATTGCCTTATGTGGCTATAGCAACTTTTTTAATTGGATCTATCTATAGATATACTAGTAGAAAGTTTCAAGTCTCTTCTTTATCTTCTCAATTTTTAGAAGGTAAAAAGTTATTCTATGGCTCAGTTCCTTTTCACTGGGGCATTGTATTTATTTTTTTAGGGCACTTAATTGCATTTCTTTTTCCAAGAGGTGTTTTAGCCTGGAACAGCCAACCTGTTAGGTTAATGATTTTAGAAATATCTGCTTTTATGTTTGGTATAAGTATGTTAGTTGGGCTTATTAATTTATTTATAAGAAGATATACTACACCACGTTTAAGGTATGTAACAAATTACATGGATTTTGCCATTTATGTTTTATTAATTCTACAAACATTTGCAGGCTTGTGGATTGCTTATAATTACCGCTGGGGCTCATCGTGGTTTTCTACTTTACTAACTCCTTATCTATATTCAATTTTTAAATTTAACCCCGAAACTTCTGCAATAGTATTGTTGCCTTTAATGGTTAAGTTACATATTGCTGGTGCTTTTATTATAATAGGTATTTTACCTTTTTCGAGATTAATACATTTATTAGTGTTGCCATTAAATTATATATGGAGGCCTTATCAACAAGTTATGTGGTATTGGGATAAAAATAAGGTTCGTAGCCATAAAACACCTTGGTCTCTACAGAGGCCCAAAAATACATAGTCATGTTTTTAAGCATTGTTAGTGATGAGCAATTAATGACTAATCAAATAGTAAAATCTATTTTACTAATAATACTAAGTGGAGGTATTGTTTTAAATATTTTTAGGATTTTTAGAAACCCAACCCGCAATAAAAAACTACTTCACATAGTTCTTTTACTTATTATTTCAACAATATTTTATTTTGTTTTTAATGCATATAAAATAGAAGCAGCATTACTCAAAAATCCGCAATATATTATTGGCACAACCAAAGGCTTTTGCAAAACCTATGGCCAATCTAATATAGATTTTGAGTATGAAATAAATGGAAAAAAATTTGAGGGTTGCAATACATATAGTCCTATTCCACAAAGTAGTATAATAACTAATGGTGGAAGGTATTTAGTTAGATATTCTAATAAATATCCTGAAGGTGGTAGAATGGATTTTACCAAACCTGCCAAATAAAAACAGCTATATGAACAGCACTTCAACCCCAAGAGCCTCTTATGCTGCACTTGTGTTAAGCACATTTGCATTTATTGTTTGTTTTTCTGCCTGGATGATTAATGGTGTATTAGTAACTTATTTAGTAGATCAAAGAGTTTTTAACTGGAGCCCTATTCAAATTGGATGGTTAATGGGTGTACCGGTTTTAGTAGGCTCTGTTTTTAGATTGCCAGTAGGTATTTTAACAGATAAGTTTGGTGGCAGATGGGTGATGACATTTATATTAATCTTATGTGCAATACCCATGTACTTTTTATCCTATGCAAACAACTACTCAACATTTTTATTACTTAGTTTTTGTTTTGGTTTAGGAGGCACATCTTTTGCTGCTGGCGTTGCCTATACAAGTTTATGGTTTAGCAAAGAAAAACAAGGTACAGCATTGGGCATTTTTGGAGCAGGTAATATAGGTGCAGCATTCACTACAATTTTTGCACCATCCTTATTAAAAAAAATAACTAATAATGGAGCAGATATTGAAAACTGGAGAGCATTACCACAGCTATATGCTGCCTTATTAGTAATTACAGCTATTGTGTTTTTTATATTTGCTAAAAACAAAATTTCGCCAGTATCTAAATCAATGGTACAAAGGCTTATGCCATTAAAAGAAGTAAGGGTTTGGCGTTTTGGGTTATACTACTTTTTTGTTTTTGGAGCTTTTGTTGCATTGTCTCAATGGTTAATTCCTTACTATGTAAATGTTTATTCTTTATCTATTGTATCTGCTGGTTTTATGGCTGCAGCTTTTAGTTTGCCAGCAGGCTTGTTTAGGGCAGCAGGTGGCTGGTTATCGGATAAAGTAGGTGCAAGAATGTTATTAATTTGGACATTGAGTGTTTGTCTTATTTGTATGATTTTTTTATTTATACCTAGAATGGAAATACAAGCACCAGGACAAGGCATTATGAGTAAAAAAGCTGGTAAAGTAATGGCCGTTTCCAACTCTGAAATATTAATTGGAAGCGATGTGTACACCCTTCAAGACAAAGCAGGTGATGCATCCAATGTTACTATAAGGTTTGGTATTCATCATGATCAGGAAGGTTTTTTGTTTTTACCAACAACTACTTTTCATCAGGTACCAAATGTAAAAGTTGGTGAGGAGGTTAAGAAAGGAGATTTAATAGCAAAAGGGGTTTCTCTTATTTATTTTCAGGCAAATAAATGGATTTTCACCACACTGGTTTTTATAATTGGTATAATGATGGGTTTAGGAGGTGCAGCAGTATTTAAACATATTTCAGACTACTATCCTAATAATATTGGAACTGTTGGTGGTATTGTAGGAGTTTTAGGTGGGTTAGGAGGATTTTGTGGCCCAATAATTTTTGGTTTTTTATTAAAACAAACAGGCATTTGGACTTCTTGCTGGATGTTTTTAGCAGCGTTAGTTATGCTATGTATTGTATTACAACGTACAGCAATAAAGGCCTTACTGAAAAATAATTAATAGCAATAAACAAAAGAATGTTACTAATTATAAATGAAAGAGAATAAAAGCATACAAATTAGTACAACAATAAAAGAAGGTATAAAAACACTTTCTCCTGCTTACTTTGCTTTAGTAATGGCAACAGGCATTATCTCTATTGGTGCATATATTATGCAGTTTAAATGGATTGCTACTACTCTCTTTTTTCTTAACAATATTTTCTTTGTGCTATTATGGGCATTAACTATTTTAAGAGTTGTATGGTATTTTAAATTTTTAAAAACCGATTTAACCAATCACCTTACAGGCACAGGTTTTTTTACAACAGTTGCAGGAACTTGTGTTTTAGGAATACAGTATGCTTTAATGTATGAACGATTTACAATTGCAACAGTTTTATTAGTTTGGGGTATTTTATTATGGCTTTTTTTAACCTATACCATTTTTACAACATTAACAACACAACAAAATAAACCTACATTAGATAAAGGAATAACGGGTGGTTGGCTTACAGCAATTGTTGCCACACAATCGGTTTCTATTTTAAGTGCGTTAGTAGCTACGCATATTGGTCAACCCTACAGAGTTGAAATTAATTTTTTTGCATTATCTATGTGGCTTTGGGGAGGCATGTTTTATATCTGGATGATTTCTTTAATCTTTTATAGATATACTTTTTTTAAATTTTCTCCCGATGATTTAGCTCCTCCTTATTGGATAAATATGGGTGCAATGGCAATATCAGCACTTGGAGGAAGTGTTTTAATTTTAAATGCACCAGGAGCACCTTTTTTAGATTCGTTATTGCCTTTTATAAAAGGCTTCACAGTTTTTTATTGGGCAACTGGCACATGGTGGATTCCAATGCTGATTATATTAGCCATTTGGCGACATATTATTAAACGTTATCCCTTAAAATACGATCCTTTATATTGGGGAGCTGTGTTTCCGCAAGGCATGTATGCAGTTTGCACCTATCGAATGTCTAAAGCTTTAAATATGCCCTTTTTGCATTATTTTTATCAGGCATTTATTTACTTGGCAATTATTGCCTGGACAATAACCTTCTTAGGATTATTAAAGTTTTTATATTCTAAATTGGTAAACCAAAATCATTTTATTTTAAAATAAAAATAAATACAAACTATGAACAACATTTTTAACAACGGAAATAAAGACAATAGCGATTATATTAAAAGATTTGTAGAAAAAGATACAGGAGATGTACAAGTTTACTCACCAATGGACCCACCCGATGCTTACAAACCACAAGGTGTAGAACCAGTACCCTATAATGAATTACATGCTATGATGCAAGCATTAATGGATGAACATAAAATAACACTTGAAAAAATTAATGATTTTGAAGCTACATTATTATCCATAAAAAAAGATGGAGTGAATAAAGAAAGCAATAAAAAGCTTGGAGATTTTTTTGCATTTATTGATGAAAAAATTGTACTTCATAATTTAAAAGAAGAAAGAATTTTATTTCCATTAATTCATGATAGAATGATAGATAATGGAGAACATGGAACAGGAAAAATACCAGATACAGCAGTAGATTTGTTAGAGAATGATCATATAAAAATGATGGAGTTGGCAACCTTAACTTTTAGCTTAATGGGTATAACTTCTAGAATTACAGATCCTATATCTAATGCATTGCTGATGGATACTGCTATAGAACAAGGCTTGTCTTTGGTAGAAATGCTAAGATTGCATATCTTTAGAGAAGACAATGTAGTTTTTCCATTAGCCCATAAATACCTAACACCAAGCGATTATGAAAAAATTACACATCAAATGAAAAAGTACTTCTCTATAGACCTGCCCTCTAAAAATTGATTATAATATAGAGTTATGCTAACCGATAAATTTAATAGAACACATACTTATTTAAGAATTTCTATAACAGATAAATGCAATTTACGTTGCACCTATTGTAATCCTATTGATTTACCAAAAGGATATTTTTCTGTATCTAATAAAATGAGCCCCGATGAGATTGAACAAATTGCAACCACTTTCGTAAAAAACGGAATTACTAAAATAAGGCTTACAGGTGGCGAACCCTTAGTAAGAAAAGATGCAAAAGAAATTATTTTACGATTAGCTAAATTAAATGTTGAATTGGCAATTACAACCAATGGCGTTTACGTTAATGAATTTATTGAAGTATTTAAACAAGCAAATATTAAAACCGTTAATGTAAGTTTAGATACATTAAAGCAACAAAAAAATTTATTAATTACAGGCAGAAATGAGTTTGATAAAGTACATGAAAATATTAACCTTCTACTACAAAATGATTTTACAGTAAAAGTAAATGTAGTAGTAATGAAAAATACTAATGATAACGAAATTTTAGATTTTGTAGAATGGACAAAAAACCAACCTGTTCATGTTAGGTTTATAGAGTTTATGCCATTTTCGGGAAATAATTGGAGTAATGATAAAGTATTTAATTATAAAGAAATACTTCAACTTATTAAAACAAAATATAAATACGAAAACCTACAGCAAGACAAAAGTGATACTGCAATGAAATTTAAAGCAGTAAACCATAAAGGCACATTTGCAATTATTAGTACAATGAGTAAGCCATTTTGTGGTGGTTGTAATAGACTAAGATTAACTACCGATGGAAAAATGAAAAACTGTTTGTTCTCTAAAACTGAGGTAGATATTTTAACAGCATTAAGAAACAAAGAAAATATTGAACCACTAATTCAACAATGCGTTTGGGATAAGGAAGAAATACAAGGGGGACAATTCAATTCTATAAATGGAATAAATGACGCTTTAGCAATTAAAAATAGAAGTATGATTTTTATTGGAGGTTAAACAATAGCGTATGAATATATTACTTACAGGAGCTAATGGTTATATAGGAATGAGGTTATTACCAGTATTGGTAGAGTCGGGTCATGAAGTTACTTGTGTGGTAAGAGATAAGAACAGGTTTAAACCAGCAAAAGATTTATTAGATAAAATAAATATTATTGAGTTTGATTTTTTGCATCCCGAAAATGCTGTTCCATGTTTTAAAAATAAACAATTTGATGCAGCTTATTACCTTATACATTCCTTAAGCGATACCTCCAATACTTTAAAAGAATATGAACTAAGGGCAGCAGGATGTTTTGTATTAGTTGCCTTATTAACCAATGTAAAACAAATAATATATTTAAGTGGCATTAGCAACGATGATAAATTATCGAACCACTTAACTGCAAGAAAAGTTGTAAAAGATGTGTTTATAAAATCGGGTATTCCTTATACCATTTTCGAAGCAGGAATTATTGTTGGCTCCGGTAGCATTTCATTTGAAATTATTAGAGACCTTACAGAAAAACTTCCTGTAATGATTGTACCTCGTTGGCTAAACTCTAAATGCCAACCAATTGCAATACGTAATGTAATTTATTATTTACAACATTGTGTACACAATGAAAAAACATATTTTAAAACCTTTGAAATTGGAGGGCCAGATATATTTAGCTATAAACAAATGTTATTAGGCTTAGCAAAAGTTAGAGGGTATAAAAGATATATAATTACATTTCCTGTTTTATTTCCTGGCTTTTCAGTGTATTGGTTAAATTTAACCACATCGGCAAATTTTACTATAGCAAAACAATTAGTGCATAGTATGAAAAATGATGTTGTTTGTAAAGAGTATGCTATAAGAGAAATAATTCCACAATATTTATTTACTTATGAAGAAGCCATAAAATTAGCTTTTGCAAGAATAGAACAAAACATGGTTGTTTCTAGCTGGACAGACTCTGCATCCAGCAGCCTACATAGGTTAGATGTAAGCCAGTATATTGAAGTGCCAGTTAATGGTTGTTTTAAAGATAAAAAATGGATTGAAATATCTACAGATGAAATTGAAGAAGTGGCTAACCGATTTTTTAGTATTGGTGGCGAACAAGGTTGGTATTATGCAGATAGCCTTTGGAGAATTAGAGGCGTTTTTGATAAATTAATTGGAGGTGTTGGATTAAGTAGAGGAAGAAGAAGTAAAGTAGATATTGAAGCTGGCGATACAATAGATTTTTGGCGTGTAATTTTAGCCGATAAAAAAAACCATCGCCTTCTTTTATTTGCCGAAATGAAATTACCCGGTGAGGCATGGTTAGAATTTTCTATCATAAATAATAACAATCGGTCTATCTTAAAACAAACGGCAACCTTTCGTCCAAAGGGTATAATGGGTCGTAATTACTGGTATTCTATGTTGCCATTTCATTATTTTATATTTAGAAATATGATTAAACGAATTGCGGGCAAAAAATAATTTGTATAAATATTTAGAAAGGAAAAATGATTGCAGTATCTGAAGCAAAAAAATTAATTGCAGAAAATTGTATCTACCATAAAATTATACCTATTAAAATTGGAGATGCACTTGACTATGTTTTAGCAGAAAACATTTACGCTCCTTTTAATTCTCCACATTTCATACAATCTGCAATGGATGGATATGCATTTAATTTTGATAATTGGAATGGAAAAGATGAATTTACAATTGTAGGAGAAGTGCAAGCAGGTAAATGTTATGATGGCCCAATTAATAAGGCAGAAGCTGTAAGAATTTTTACTGGTGCTGCATTGCCATTTAATGCCAATACTGTTGTAATACAAGAGCATGTAGAAAAAAAAGGGAATGCTATAAAAATTTTGGATACTAATTTAAAAAATGGCAGTAATGTAAGGCCAATTGGCTCTCAAACTAAACAAAATGAATTATTGTTAGAAAAAGGTCACTTGCTTACACCAGCTTCTATTGCCTTGTTGGCAAACTTTGGAATAAAAACTATTTCAGTATTTTCAAACCCCACTATAAGCATAATAACAACAGGCAAAGAACTTTTACAACTTAATGAAGAATTGGTTGAAGGAAAAGTTTACGAATCAAATTCGTTTGCATTAGCTGCTGTATTAAAACAAATGAAAATTACACCAACATCAATAGAAATGGTTGATGATGATGAAGGGCTAATAATTAATGCTATCAAGAATACAAAAAATGCTGATATTTTAATCCTTACAGGAGGTGTATCTGTTGGAGATTATGATTTTGTAAATTCAGCTTTAGAAAAATGTGGTGCACTAAAAATATTTCATAAAGTAAAACAAAAGCCCGGAAAGCCATTTTATTTTGGAAAAATTAACCATACGCTAGTATTTGGTTTGCCAGGCAATCCAGCATCGGTATTGTCTTGCTTTTATATGTATGTGGCCGAAGCTGTTGGCTATTATACACAAAAAAAATATTTCAAAAATGCAACAGTAACATTAGCTCATCATTTTCAAAAAAAAGCAGGGCTAACCTTTTTTTTAAAAGGAAAAACAGATAACAACGATGTTATTATTTTAGATAATCAGGAAAGCTATAAAATGAACTCTTTTGCACTAGCAAATTGTTTAATTGAACTAAATCCGGAGAAAGAATTTTTTGAAAAAGGAGAATTAGTTCATATAAAACTGATTGTATAATTCTAGTCATATTTTTTTACATTCTAACTTTTTATTTTGAGGTCTTAAATCTTGCAGCATAAAGTATTGTGCTAAAATGCACACTATTAATAATTCAGCAAAATATGAAACCTTTATCTATCAAAATAATTATTGCACTGTATATAATAATAGCAAGTTGCAATAGTGCAACAAGTAGTAAATCAGAAGAAAAATTAGCAAATAAAGATTCGGCAGATTTATGTTTAAAGCCTGTTGCAGCAAGTGATACAGCCAAGTTTATTAGTAAGCAAATTATAATTAAAGGAGATGTGGAAAGAGAGGTAATATTAACTGTTGATTCCTTAAAAAAAATGCAAACCAAAATATTAAATAATTTAAATGTTGTATGCCAAACCGGTATTACAACATCTAAACATAAAACAAAAACAGGGGTATTATTAAAAGATATAATTGATAAGGCAGGCATTAAAAAAACCAATCATAAAGATAGAAATTTTGTTATAGTAGCAAGGGCAACAGATAATTATAAAGCAACATTTTCGTGGGCAGAAATTTATAATAACCCAACAGGAGAAAATACGTATGTATTATTTGAAGAAGATGGACAGCCAATAAAAACACATGGCGATATGAAGCTAATTTGTGCCAATGATATTAAAACTGGACCAAGACAAGTTATTTGGCTAAAATCAATTGAAATAAATAGAATAAACTAATTGCTAATTTATACAATGAATTTTGAAGTATATAGCGTTTTGTTTTTTGGCTTACTATTTATTGTTGCATTTTTATATGCATCAGTAGGGCATGGCGGTGCTAGTGGTTATTTAGCATTAATGGCATTTTTTTCATTTGCTCCAGAAGTAATGAGGCCAACTGCTTTGCTACTAAATATTTTTGTTTCGTTTACAGCTTTTATACAATACTATAGAGGCAATCATTTTAAATGGAAATTATTTTGGCCCTTTGCTATTGCATCTTTTCCTGCTGCTTTTTTAGGAGGCCTAATTGTTATTGATGTAAAATTATATAAATTAATTCTTGGTGTTTTGTTGTTATTCTGTGTTATTAGATTAATAGGCATAAAGTTTAATAATAATAATAAACCTAAAGAACAAAGCCTTATTTTATCATTAATTATTGGTGCTGCAATTGGTTTATTTTCTGGTATGATTGGTATTGGTGGTGGTATTATTTTAAGTCCTGTTATTTTATTACTTCATTGGGGCAATATGAAACAAACAGCAGCGGTATCGGCCTTATTTATTTTAGTTAATTCTATTTCTGGTATGGCAGGCTTACTAACCAAAGGAATTGATGTTAGCAACAATATGATAGTAATGATTGCAATAGCATTTGCTGGCGGACTACTTGGCTCTTATGTTGGTGCTATTAAAGCAACAAACTCGTTTTTAAAAACTTTATTAGCTACAGTGTTATTACTGGCTTCATATAAATTATTGTTTACGTAGTTTATGGAAAAATTTAAACATATAGATGCATTTGTGCTTGCAGGTGGCAAAAGCTCAAGAATGGGAACAGACAAGGGTTTGCTCTTATTTGAAAATAAACATTTGGTTGAATGGGCAATTGATGAATTGCAATTAATTTTTGATAAAGTAATTATAGTTTCCAATAAACAAGTGTATAAAAAATTTAAGTTAGAGGTAATTAAAGATGTTAAAAAAAATCTTGGTCCTGCGGGTGGTATTTATTCCATTTTAAAACATTCTAAAACAAATTATATAGTTGTTGTAAGTTGCGATATGCCCTTTATTAATTCTAATGCTATAGCATTTTTAATTAATCAATGCAATGACTACGATATTACAATACCTGTGTATAAAAATAAATTACAACCTTTGTGTGCAGTATATTCTAAAAATTGTTTAGTAAAATGGAAAGAATTGATTGATAAGAATGAAATTAAATTGCAAAACATGATTGAACATTTTAATGTACTAAAAATTAATGTGGATGATAATTCTCTTTTTAATGAGTCGCAATTTGTAAATATTAACGATAGAAACGATTTTGAAAATGCATTTCAATTATTAAATTATGCAAATTAATGTATTAGCCTTTGGTCAAATTGCAGAAGCAATGAATGGAGAAAGTTTTACTTTCAGCAATATAAATACCACTAATGATTTGATAGATTATTTAATGCAACAATATGCATCCTTAAAAACATTAGACTATAAAATTGCTGTTAATAAACAAATCATTCATTCAAATATGCCACTAAACAACCACGATACTGTAGCTTTATTACCACCCTTTTCAGGAGGTTAATATGAATAATCATTTATACGATAGATACCAACGACAAATTTTATTAAAAGAATTTGGAACAGAAGCACAAGCTAAACTTTTTAATGCTAAAGTATTAGTAATTGGTGCAGGAGGCTTGGGTTGCCCTGCATTGCAATATCTTGCTGCTGCTGGTGTTGGTACAATTGGTATTGTTGATTTTGATTTGATAGAGCTTTCCAACTTACAAAGGCAAACATTGTATAATACAAATGATATTGGCAAACATAAAACTACTGTTTCAGCAGAAAGAATTAATGCGTTTAATCCTTCTATTCATATACAAACACATACCATACAATTAAATAATACTAACGCCTATAACCTTATTTATAATTATGATATTGTAATTGATGGTACAGACAATTTTTCTACTAAGTATTTGATAAATGATGTTTGTACAATACTGCAAAAACCTTTAATATATGGTGCTATTCTACGATTTGAAGGGCAGGTAAGTGTTTTTAATTTACCTAATAAACAAAATATATGCACCAATTATAGAGATTTATTTGCTACCCCACCATTGCCCAATAATGTTCCTACGTGTAACGAGGCTGGAGTAATTGGTGTGCTGCCAGGAATAATTGGAACAATGCAGGCTGCCGAAGCTATTAAAATTATTACCAATATTGGAGAGCCTTTGTGCAATAAAATTTTATCGTATAATGTACTCAACAATAAAAGTTATTTATTCGATATTTTACCAATTACACACCATAGTAATAACTTTCCTACCACTAAAACAGAGATAGAAAATTTTAATTACGATTGGCATTGTGGGTTAAATGATACTGTAACAGAAATAGAGTTTTATGAATTTGAAGAGTTGAGAAAAAATGAAGAAATAAAAATTATTGATGTTAGAGAAGAAGGTGAAATACCAAAAGTAGAAGCGTTTAGTTGTATAAATATTCCATTAAGTAATTTTGTAAATAAAATTCAAAATATTGAACTTACAAATAGGGTTGTTGTATTTTGCCAGCATGGCAAAAGAAGTATTAAAGCAGCACAAATATTAAAAGCAAAATATAATCACCTAAATATTGTTAGTTTAAAAGGCGGAATAGTAGAATGGGAAAAACAGTTTAATGATAGTATTTATTAAATGAGATAACAATGGAAAAAGAAAAAATAAAAAATATTTTTATAGAGGGTGCAATTACTGCGGAGTTTATTGGCAATTCTATTTATAAACATAGCACTAAAAAAAATATTGGTGCACACAGTATTTTTTTAGGTCAGGTTAGAAATGATATAATTAAGGAGCAACAGGTAAAAGCTATAGAGTACACTGCATATACGGAAATGGCAAATGAAAAATTTTATGAAATACGTGAAGATGCTTTTAAAAAATACCCACTGGTTTGCATGCACATTTATCATAGC